>CAYWTP010000199.1:0-6693 GCA_964461215.1 uncultured Ectothiorhodospiraceae bacterium
CTTTGCGAAGGCCAAGCTGACGGTGCGTAAGGCCGGCAAGAAGCCCTTGGAATACCTGATTGTCGAGATGGAGAAGGTGTTGATCTCCAGCGTATCCACCGGTGGCTCCGGTGGTGAGGACAGGCTCACCGAGAACGTGAGCCTGAACTTCGCCAAGGTCAAGGTCAGCTACAAGGAGCAGAAGGCCGACGGCAGTGGCGAGGCCCCCAAGGAGTTCCTCTGGGACATCGCTGCGAACGCGCAGAGCTGAGTCTCCGCCTGCACGGGCGTGCCTGCGCGCGCCCGTGCAGTGCGCCGGTGGCGTGTTCGCCGGCTGGGGTCCTCATCACGGACGGTCGCCGGGCATGGTCCGTTGGCCGCACATAACGGCGGGCGTCGACCGACGCATGCCGGACTACGGGGGAGCAGGCCATGTTTGCGGACGAGAGTCTGCGTGCGGGGCGGTTGGATGAAACCCTGAAGGAGCTGCAGGATCAGGTCCGCAAGGATCCCGCCAATCCCAAGCTACGCACTTTTCTGTTTCAGCTACTCGCCGTTCTGGGGCAGTGGGACCGGGCGCTCAACCAGCTCAAGGTGGTGGGCGAGATGGACGCTTCCACCCTGCCCATGGTGCAGACCTACCAGGAGGCGCTGCAGTGCGAAGTGCTGCGCCAGGAGGTCTTCTCCGGCCACCGGACGCCGCTGGTATTCGGCGAGCCGGCCCAGTGGATTGCACTGCTCATCGAGGCCCTGCAAGTCACGGCCAAGGGCAATGTGGCCCAGGGCCAGGTCCTGCGCGGCCAGGCCTTCGAAGCGGCACCCGCGACTTCGGGGAGCATCGACGGCCAGGCGTTTGCATGGATCGCCGATGCCGACCCTCGCCTGGGGCCGGTGCTGGAGGCCATCATCAACGGACGCTATTACTGGATTCCGTTTGCCAACATCCGCAGCATCAGCATCGAGGAGCCGGCAGACCTGCGTGACGTCGTCTGGATGCCCGCTTACTTCACCTGGTCCAACGGTGGAGAGACCGTGGGCCTGATACCGACCCGTTATCCGGGCTCCCATAGCCATACGGACCCGGCCGTGCGCATGGCTCGCAAGACCGAGTGGGCCGAGCAGAGCGAGGACCTTTACCTCGGTCAGGGGCAGCGCTTGCTCACGACCGATGTCAACGATTACCCGCTCATGGACGTACGTCTGATTGAGCTCGCTACCGTCCCCCCCGCTGGCGAGGGGCAGCCGCAGGACGCCGAGACGCCGGACGCGTAGCCGGGGCGGGATGCAGCCGTGGCTGAGCTGAGCCTCAAGGAACGCCTGCAGCCCTCCCTGCTGGACCGGCTTACGGACGACGAGCCAGACAAGCGCGAGGAGAGTCGCGACAAGCGCGTGCTGTCGCTGGCGCAGCTACGGCAGAGCGTCCTTCGCGATCTGAGCTGGCTGCTCAATAGCACCTCGCTGACGGCGGTGCAGGATCTGGACGAGTACCCCTACGCGCTGCACTCGGTTATCAACTTCGGCATGCCGGATCTGACCGGCCGCACCTTGTCCGGCGTAGACCGGCCCGCCATGGAGCGGCTGTTGCGCCAGGCGGTGGTGGACTTCGAGCCGCGGATTCTGTCCAACACGGTGAAGGTGCGGCTGGTGGTGGACGAGCAGAAGATGAGTCACAACGCGATGGTCTTCGACATCGAGGGCGAGCTCTGGGCCCAGCCGGTTCCGATGCGGGTGCTCCTCAAGACCGAGGTTGATCTGGAGGTCGGTGCGGTGAGTGTCTCCGACTACTCGGGATCCGGGATGCGCTGATGGATCCACGCCTGCTCCAGCTCTACAACCGCGAGCTGCAATACATTCGTGAAGTCGGGGCGGAGTTCGCCCAGGACTTTCCGAAGATCGCGTCGCGCCTGGGCATGGAGGGCCTCGAGTGCGCCGACCCCTACGTCGAGAGGTTGCTCGAGGGCTTCGCCTTCCTCGCCGCTCGCGTTCATCTCCGGCTGGACTGTGAGTTCCCTCGCTTCACGCAGCACCTGCTGGAATCCGTGTATCCGCTGTATCTTGCGCCCATTCCCTCCATGGCCGTGGTGCAGTTTCATCCGGACCTGGCCGAGGGCGCTTTGGCCCAGGGCTTCGTCGTACCCCGCGACAGCGTTCTGCGCAGCGTTCTGGGCAAGGACGATAAGACCGCGTGTGAATACCGTACCGCCCACGACGTGACCCTCTGGCCTTTGGAGTTGACCGGCGCCGAGTATGTTCCTACTGCCGCAAGCCTGGTGGCCATGGGGGTGTCGGATCCCGGCAAGGCCAAAGCGGGTATCCGCCTGCGGCTGCGCACCACGGCCGGCATGACCTTTCACGAGCTGGCGCTGGACCGGCTGCCTCTGTATCTGCGTGGGACCGAGGAGTTCCCAATGCGCATGTACGAGCAGCTCCTCGCCCACGGCACAGGCATGGTGGTGCGCCCCGCCGACGGTGGCGCCCAGTGGCAGCAACAGATCCCGAAGACGCACATTCGTCGCCTCGGCTTCAGCGAGGCCGAGGCGCTGCTGCCCTTCGACACGCGTACCTTCCATGGCTATCGTCTGCTGACGGAGTACTTCGCCTTTCCCGAGCGTTACATGTTCGTCGAGCTGGGCGGGCTGGGTCCGGCGGTGCAGCGCTGCCAGGGCAACGAGCTGGAGATCTTCGTCCTGCTTGGTCGCGGCGAGCCCATGCTCGAGAACGTCGTGGACGAAGGCCACTTCGCACTGTTCTGCACGCCCGCGGCGAACCTGTTTCCCAAGACCTGCGACCGCATACACCTCAACCAGAAGCAGCCGGAATATCATCTGGTGCCTGACCGTACGCGGCCCATGGATTTCGAGGTCTATACGGTGAGCGCCGTGGCCGGGCATGGCACCGGGACCGACGTGGAGGAGCCGTTCCTCGCACTTTACTCGACCTCCGATCTGGTGGCGCCGGTGGAGCACCCGGCTTACTACACGCTGCGCCGCGAGCAGCGCCGCCTGTCCGAGCGCCAGCGCCGTCAGGGGCCCCGCACCAGCTACGTGGGCAGCGAGGTCTTCGTGTCCCTGGTGGACGCCGAAGAGGCCCCGTATCCCACGGATCTGAGGCAGCTCTCCATCAGCGCCTTGTGCACCAACAGGGATTTGCCGCTGGTGATGCCGGTCGGCAAGGGTAACACCGACTTCACGCTGCAGGCCGGGGCGCCGGTGCAGTCGATACGCTGCGTCTCGGGTCCCACCAAGCCCCGCTCTTCCTGGGCCGAGGGTGATACCACCTGGCGCGTGATCAGTCACCTGTCGCTGAACTACCTGTCGCTGGCGGACAGCGACGAGATCCAGGGTGCGGTGGCGTTGCGCGACCTGCTCATGCTCTACGGCGACATAGGCGAGGCGGCGGTACGCCGCCAGATCGAGGGCGTGCGCGGGGTGGCGACCAAGCCGATTATCCGTCGCATGCCGGTGCCCGGACCGATCAGCTTCGGCCGCGGTCTGGAGGTCACGGTGACCATCGACGAGTCCGCCTACCACGGAAGCGGGGTCTTCCTGCTAGGCGCCGTGCTGGAGCTGTTCTTTGCAAAATACGTCTCCATCAACTCGTTCACCGAGGCGGTGATCCGCACGGTGGACCGCGGCGAGGTCATGCGATGGCCGGCACGGATCGGCACTCGGACAGTGCTGTAGCGCTCTACCGCGAGCTGCAGGACAAGCCCTGGGCGTACCACTTCTACGAGGCGGTACGCCGCATCGACTGCGCCCACCCGGACCGTCCCCGCACCGGCCACGCGGCGCGCCCGGAGGTGGAGCCGGTGCGTTTCGGCCAGGAGGCGTCCCTGGCGTTTGCGCCCTCCGGCCTGGCCTCGTTCCTGCCCGGGGAGGATGGGCGTGCCGCGCGCATGGAGGTCCTGTTCTTCGGGCTGCTGGGTCCCAACGGGCCGCTGCCCCTGCATCTGACGGAGTACGCGCGCGATCGGCTGCGCAACTCGGGGGATCCGACCCTCACCCGCTTTCTGGACGTCTTTCATCACCGCATGCTGGCACTGTTCTACCGTGCCTGGGCCTGCGCCCAGCCGACGGTCGAGTTCGATCGTCCGGATGCCGATCGCTTTGCCGCTTACGTCGGCTCGATGTTCGGCATCGGCATGCCGTCGCTGCGCGGCCGGGACGGGGTGCAGGACCTGGCCAAGCTGCACTACGCGGGGCGGTTCGCCGTGCAGACCCGCAATGCCGAAGGGTTGGAGGCCATCCTCTCCGGCTTCTTCCGTCTGCCGGTGCGGATCATCCAGTTCATCGGCCAGTGGCTGGAGCTGCCCGAGCAGAGCCACTGCCGCCTGGGTGAGAGCCCGGAAACCGGCGCCCTCGGGGTGACCGCCATCCTGGGCGCTTACGTGTGGGAGACCCAGCACAAGTTCCGCATCGTCTTCGGCCCCCTGGACCAGGCCCATTACGAGCGCCTGCTGCCGCAAGGCGACAGCCTCCCGCGCCTGGTGGCCCTGGTGCGCAATTACATTGGTGACCAGCTAAACTGGGATGTGGAAATGATTCTCAGAAAGGAAGAAGTGCCCGCCCTGGAATTGGGAAGACAGGGCCGTTTGGGATGGACCACCTGGCTGGTGTCCAAGCCGCCGGACCAGGATGCCCGCGATCTGCGCCTGCATCCCCTGGACTATGCCTGAGGGGGACGCAGGCAGCCATGATAACCCGACCGCCGGCCGCACAGGCCGGCGTCACCCTGACCGCCGACGAATCGAGGAGTTGAACCGTGACTGACATCAGTCGAGTTGCCCTGTTCGGAAAGCTCAACAGCCTGGCCTACAAGGCCATCGAAAGCGCCACCGTGTTCTGCAAGATGCGGGGCAACCCTTACGTGGAGCTGGTGCACTGGATGCACCAGATCCTCCAGCTTCCGGACTCGGATCTGCACCGGATTATCAAGCAGTTCAACCTGGAGCCCTCACGGGTGGCACGGGACATTACCGAGACCCTGGACAAGCTGCCGCGGGGCTCGACCTCGATCACCGATCTGTCGGCTCACATCGAGGAGGCGGTCGAGCGCGGCTGGGTCTACGGCACCCTGATGTTCAAGGAGGCCCAGGTGCGCACCGGCTACCTCGTGGTCGGACTGCTCAAGACCAAGGGCCTGGCAAATGCCCTGATCTCCATCTCCAAGGAATTCGAGAAGGTCAAGGTGGACACTCTCACCGATCGCTTTGACGAGGTGGTGGGCGGCTCGCCGGAGGACGCCATGCGGCCCACCGACGGCTTTCAAGTGGGCGGAGGCGCCGTCCCCGGCGAGGCCAGCGGGGCCATGCACCCGGCCCAGATGGGCAAGCAAGAAGCCTTGCAGCAGTTCACGGTGGATCTGACCGAAGAGGCCCGCAAGGGCAAGATCGACTCCATCGTCGGGCGGGACGAGGAGATCCGGCAGATCGTCGACATCCTGATGCGCCGCCGGCAGAACAACCCGATCCTCACGGGTGAGGCCGGCGTCGGCAAGACCGCGGTGGTCGAGGGCTTCGCCGTACGCATCGCCCAGGGCGACGTGCCGCCGCCGCTGAAGGATGTCAGCTTGCGCACCCTGGACGTGGGGCTGCTGCAGGCCGGTGCCAGCATGAAGGGCGAGTTCGAGAACCGATTAAAGCAGGTGATCGAGGAGGTGCAATCATCTCCCAAGCCGATCATCATGTTTATCGACGAGGCGCACACCCTGGTGGGAGCCGGCGGTGCGGCCGGCACCGGCGATGCCGCCAATCTGCTCAAGCCCGCCCTGGCACGCGGCAACCTGCGTACCGTGGCGGCCACCACCTGGGCCGAGTACAAGAAGCACATCGAGAAGGACCCGGCCCTCACCCGCCGCTTCCAGGTGGTCCAAGTCGAAGAGCCAAGCGAGGAGAAGGCCATCCTGATGATGCGCGGGATGGCCTCCACCATGGAGAAGCACCATAAGGTGCAGGTGCTGGACGAGGCCCTGGAGGCTGCGGTGAAGCTGTCCCACCGCTACATTCCGGCGCGCCAGCTTCCGGACAAGTCCGTGAGCCTGCTGGATACGGCCTGCGCCCGCGTGGCCATCAGCCAGCACGCCGTGCCCCCGGAGGTGGACGATTGCCGCAAGCGCATCGACGCGCTGAACAACGAGCTGGAGATCATCGCTCGCGAAACCGTGGTGGGGGTGGAGACCGCCGAGCGCGAGGCTGCGGCCCGGGAGAAGCTGGAGGCAGAGCAGGCGCGCTTGGCCGAGCTGGACGCACGTTGGAGCACGGAGAAGGAGCTGGTCGCCCAGATCCTCGATCTGCGGGCCAAGCTGCGGGAAGAGACCGGCAAGGTGGAGGGCACCGCGACCAAGCTGGAGCAGGCCGCCGATGCCGCAGCGGCACCTGCAGCAAGCAAGACCGAGGCCGGCCTCTCCGACTCGGAGAGGGCGGAGCTGCTTGACAGGCTCAAGGCACTGCAGGCGGAGCTGCACGCCCACCAGGGCGATCATCCCTTGATCCTGCCCACCGTGGACGAGCAGGCGGTGGCCTCGGTGGTGGAGGGCTGGACCGGTATTCCGGTGGGGCGCATGGTCAAGAACGAGGTGGAGGCCATCCTCAAGCTGGCCGACAGCCTGGAGAAACGCATCATCGGCCAGCGCCACGCACTGGACATGATCGCCAGCCGCATCCAGACCTCGCGGGCCAAGCTCGACAATCCCAACAAGCCCATCGGCGTGTTCATG
>CAYWTP010000200.1:0-1822 GCA_964461215.1 uncultured Ectothiorhodospiraceae bacterium
AATGCACATCCCCAAGGGCTACATCTACTTCGCCATGGCCTTCTCGGTCATGGTGGAGATGCTGAACATGCGGATTCGGCGGCACCACGCCGAGCCGGTGAAGCTGCGCAAGGCCCTGAGCGGGGAGGGGGAGCCCTAGCCCGCCGGCGACGGGCCGCATACCTGCGTTGTCCTGCGCTTCGGCCCGAAGGCGGGATCCCTGAATGAGCCACGGGTAGGCGACGGCCGGTCCTCCTTCGCCTTGTTCCTGCGCACGGCGGCCGGTATCATTCACGGGTCATCGATTATCGCCGTCCCATGCGCCTTCGTAGAACCCTGCTTCTGCTTCTGTTCCTGCTCACGGGCGGGCCCTGGGCGCACGCGCAGTATTGGGAGAGAGAGCTGCCGGACGGCAGCCGGGTCCAGGTGGACCCCAACACCAACCGCGCGACGGTACAGACTCCCAGCGGTACGACGACCCCGCTTTGGGACGGTGTGCACAAGCTGGAGGACGGCTCGTCCATCACCGTGCACGCCGGTGTCATGGTACCCAACAGGTCGCTGCAGGAATTCAAGGAAGAGCTGGCGCGTGCCCATCGGCCGTTCGCCAACGAGGGCACCGATATCTGTCTGCGGCTGGCACGCAAGGTTTGCGGACTGCACGGGGAGTGTGCCGCACATCCCGCCTGCTCACCCGCTCGTCAGCTCCAAAAGATGGCCAAGGAGGACCTGGAGCATCCGCCGGATGCCGCCTATAGCACTACCTTGCCGGCTCGCGTGCAGTGCGAGGAGGCGCTGAAGGACGAGGACTTCTTCGTCCCCTGCGATCGCATGCAGCGTGGACCGCAGCCCACCGCCTGCGAGCAGCTTCTTGACAAAGTCTGTGGTGGGCACGAGCAGTGCAAGAGCAGCGACGCCTGCCCCCCGGCGCGCCAGCTCCTGGAAATGGAATACCAGGAGCGCCACTCGGCCGTCAACGCCGACGCCCCTACCTTCACCAGCGGACAGTGCCAGCGGGCGCTGGCTGACGAGAAGTTCTTCGCGCCCTGCAAGCGCTAGCCCGCATATCTCAGCCCGAAGCTTCCAGGCGCGGCCGCAGGCCCCCGATCATGGTCTCCAGGGGAGCGGCGAGCCCGGCCAGGGACGCCGTCATCGTGGGCGTGTCGGAGGTCGGTGACAGCCCCGGCCGTCCCAGGTGATAGCCCTGCACGTAGTCCACCCCGAAACGGCGCAGCAGATCCAGGACACCCGGACTCTCCACGTACTCGGCAATCACCTTCTTGCCCAGAGTGTGGCCCACGTCGATCATGGACTTCACCAGCACCTGGTCGGTGGGATCGTCGATCAGATTGACGATGAAGGTGCCGTCGATCTTCAGGTAGTCGACCGGGAAGTTCTTGATGTAGTTAAAGGAGCTGAACCCGGTACCGAAGTCGTCCAGCGCGAAGCTGCAGCCGAGCGCACGCAGGCGCGCCACCATCTCCCTGGTCTTGCTGAAGCTGGAGACCGCCGCCGTCTCGGTGATCTCGAAGGTGATCCGCGATGGCGAGACAAAGGTCATGTCGAGCTTGCGCCGTACCAGAGAGATGATGGACGGATCCTGCAGGCCGCCGCTCGAGAGATTGATGCTGAGGCTTACCGGATGCTCCCGGGGCAGCGATGCCAGCATGTCGATGGCCTTGTCCACCACCCAGAAGTCGATGCGCCGAATCAAGCCGGTGCGCTCGGCAAGCGGAATGAACTCGTCTGGCAGATAGATCCGGTCCCCGTCGCCCTGCATGCGGATGAGGGCCTCGTAGTGTGATACCGAGCCGTCGCTTACCCGTATGATGGGCTGGAACAT
>CAYWTP010000200.1:1832-6681 GCA_964461215.1 uncultured Ectothiorhodospiraceae bacterium
CCAGCGCCCGGCGGATCTTGGGCACCAGGTTGAGTTCCCGGTGCAGGGTCTTCAGCTCGCGGTCCTCCTCCGCGAATACGTGCACGGAGTTGCCGCCGCGGGTCTTGGCCACGTAGCAGGCTTGATCGGCCCGCGCCAGGGCGGCGCTGCCGGTGGCGATGGCGGAGTCGGGGGAGAGCATGGCGAGCCCGATGCTGGCACTGACGTTGTAGCTGCCGTGGGTGCCTTCGAAGTGGAGCTCGCTGAACGCCTTGAGCAGAGCGTCGGCGGTGCGGCGCAGACGCTCCGCCGTGGTGTCCTCTACGAGCACGCAGAACTCGTCCGAGCCAATACGGGCGATGAGGTGCGCCGAGACCACGTTCTGGCGCAGCAGCTTCGCCACGTTGCCCAGCAGTCGGTCACCGGCCTCGTGACCTTCTATGTCGTTGATGACTTTGAACTGGTCCAGGTCGATGTAGAGCAACCCTCCCAGCCGGCGGAAGTTGCGCGTGCGCAGCAGGGTCAGGTCGAGGGACTGCTCAAGACGCCTGCGGTTGGCCAGGCCCGTGAGCTCGTCGTGAGAGACGATATATTGCAGCCTGGCCTCCATGACCTTGCGTTCGGCCAGCTCGGTCTCCAGCGTCTCGGCCTGCCGCAGGCGCAGATCGCGCTCGCGCTTCAAGGACAAGGTCACAAATACCCTGGAGATGAAGTCTGCGACCCGGATGGGCTTGAACAGCACGTCGGCGGCGCCGGCCTGGTAGCTCTTGCGGGCCACGTCCTCCGACCACCAGCCGTCGCCTTCGGTCAGGACGATGACCGGAATGCTGTCCCAGTCGGCATGTGTGCGCAAGCGCCCGCATAGCTCGTAGGCGTCCACGTCGGTGATGGCGTTGGATACCAGCGCCAGATCCACCCCGGGATTGCCGGTGTTGCTCAGGCGTCCCAGCAACGCCTGGGCGCTGCTTACGCGCTCTACACTGGTAAACCCCGCCTCCTCCAGCAGGGAGCAGACGGCTGCGCAGTCGGCAGCGTCTGGATCCGCGACGAGGATCTGCCCTCGCCGTAACTCGTCGATAAGGTCCATGCACCACCCTCCTCACGCCAGGCCTGAATAGCCGTTATCGTTCTCTCGGGCAGGATCTAACTTGTTAGCGTCCGTGATGCGGCTTGGTGAAGCTTGAAAGATTCCCTTGGTTTTTCAATAAGTAACATATTATTATTGCATTATAATTATAAATGGCTACGTAACTTATTATAATTTATAGATCTTATCCTGCAAGGTCGATGTGCCGGGTCGACGGCTTCTCGACGGCGAGGCGAATTCCCGGCGGACGGGGGGAAGCGGTGCATTGTTGCCACGGGTACGGACGGCTATCTTAACCAGAACATGTCGCTCGTGCGCGAGTGAGGTTGCCGCATGGGACGGTGGGCGGTCGCCCGCGGTTGCATCTACCGCCCTGCGCCGCGCGCCACTGCAACAGGATGTAAAGCCGTATGACTATTGAGCCCAGGGACTTGGTCACCGGCGCGTTGCAGCTTCCCACACTGCCGGAGGTCTACTTCCGGCTGATACAGCTTCTGGACGACCCGCGAAGCCGCGCAGCCGATATCGGCCGCTTGATCGAGGCCGATCCGGGACTCAGCGCCCGCTTGCTCAAGGTCGTCAACAGCGCCTTCTACGGCTTCGCCTCTTCAATCGCCAGCATTCAGCAGGCGGCGACGGTCATAGGCAGCCGCGATCTGCACCATCTGGTGCTTGCCACGGCGGTGGTCGAATGCTTCGCCGGCCTGTCCAACGATCTGGTCAGCATGTTCACCTTCTGGTCCCACAGCGTGCGCTGTGCCATCGCTGCCAGAGATCTGGCGGCCTGCGTCCGCCCCCGGCTGGAGCCGCAGGAAATGTTTGTGGCCGGGCTGTTGCACGACATCGGCAGCCTGGTGATCTACAACCGGGTGCCGGAGCTGGCGCGTGCGGCCTTTCTGCGGGTTTCCCAGCAGGAGGTGGGGCTATTCCAGGCCGAGCGCGCCATCATGGGCTTCGACCATGCGGACGTCGGGCGGGAGATCGTGGCCGCATGGGGGCTGCCGGATCTCCTGAGAGAGACCACGGGCTTGCATCATGCCCCGGAGCGCGCCCAGCACTTTCCCGTGCAGGTCTGGCTTGTCCACATCGCCAATGCCATCGCCCGGACGGAGGAACCTACGGTCGAACGGGTGCTGGCCGCCGTGCCCGCAGGGTCGCCGGCCTGGGAGAGCACGGGTCTGGAGCCCGAGGTGTTGACAAAGACTCTTGCCGAGCTGGAGCGCCAGTTTGCCGACGTGATGGCCTTTGTCTGGGCGTAGTCCGCCACCCTCACCCGACCCGGTGAGAGTGGCGGGCTCACCTACTGGGCGTGGACCTCGATGCGGTTGCGGCCCAAGCGCTTGGCCTCATACATGGCGGTGTCGGCCCGCGCGATCAGGTCATCGGGGCTCTCTCCGCGCCGGTACAGGGCGATGCCCGCGGAGAAGGTCGGGACCGGGAAACGTGAGCCGTTCCACTCGTAATGGGTCTCCTGGGCCTTCTGCCTGACCTTGCCCAGAGCCCGGCGCGCCCCATCGTGGTCGGTGTGCGGCAGCAGCACGGCGAATTCCTCTCCGCCGTAGCGGGCAACCATGTCGTAGGTGCGGAAGGTTGAGAGCACGCTGCCCGTATAGCAGCGCAGGACCTGATCGCCCACGGCGTGTCCGTGCTTGTCGTTGATTGCCTTGAAAAGATCCAGGTCCAGCACGGCGAGGGCCAGGGGATATTCATAGCGCTGGACCCGCCCCAGCTCGGTCTCCAGGCGCCGGATGAAGGCGCGCCGGTTGGCCAGACCCGTGAGCTCGTCGGTATAGCTCAGCAGCTTGGCCCGTCCCAGTTCCTCGTCGAGCTGCTGGCACTTGGAGTCGAAGCGGCGCAGAAATTCCCCGGCCGTCTCGATGTGCTCCGACAGTCCGGCGTGCTCGCGGATGAGCTTGCGCAGCCGCCCCTTCATCGCGCCGCGGAACATCTCCGGCTCCTGAGGACCGTCGCCGTGGTGCAGCTCGCCGAGCATGCTCCGAAGCATCTGCGCCAGCTCCTGGTTGCTCTCCATGGTCACCGAGACCTGATCCAGCAGCGCAGCCTTGATCTCCTGCAGCTCCTCGCGGGTCTTCTCGGCCTGCTCCGCTCCGGCGGCTTTCGGCTCGGCCTGCGGGGCCATCGGCGGCGGCGCTGCGTGATAGAAGTGAGCCGTGCCGGTCTCGGCAGGGGCGGCCTCGGCGACGGGAGGCTCGTCCCGGGGTGCCGGGCCGGTGGTGATGGGGTGCCCGTCCTCCAGCGCCAGGCCCAGCTTCCTCAGCAGGGGCGATACGGCGTCCCGAAAGGCGTCTTGGGGCAGGTCGACGGTACGCTGTTTCCGGCTGCCCTCGGGCCCTAGGTGACTCACCAGGGCTTGGAGGTCGCCAGGAGTCAGCGGCGGCTGTAGCAGGGCGTGCAGCAAGCCCAAGCGGATCTTGATGTCCAGATTGTCCTGTATGCCGTCGGCAAGCAGGCCCAGGAGGCTGCCCAGTACGCTGGCGTAGGCACGCTCCGTCTCGGTGCGCGCCTTGTCCTCCAGCAGCAATAGCCGGCGGACCTGGTGGTAGACCAGACTGCCGGCCTTGGTGTCGCTGAGCCCCTGGAGAATGGCGAGAACCTTCTGGGTTCCCGGGTATGAAATGTTGAGCGTTGGCCCGTCCTCAAACATGCATGTAGCCCGCGCTGAACCCCATCCGCCACTGTACTTGTTGTCCGGCGAACACTACCAGCAAAGATGGCTCATTGCCACCGCGCCACGGGACGGCAGCGAGCCCCGTGCATCGCCAGCGCCACGGCCGCTCCGGCTCGATCCGCCCCTGCTTTCCCGCTGCGACCGGCGTCGTTCTCAAGCGGCGTGCTCGTGTGGGGTCGGCGTGTGGGCCGCGGCGGCGCCGCGCAAGACCAGCACGGTCCCGGCGCGATGGGGCGCAGTAGTCCATAGAGCCGCCAGTTGATATGCTTGCCCCGGAGCCCACCAGGGCTGGTGTCGGCAGGCGCTCTCGCCGGCCGAGCTTACGAGGTGGAAGGCATGACTTGTGGTTTTCAGATCCGGCTCTGCCGGTGCCCGCGGTGACACCGGTCACGGCTCGTCAGCTCCTGATCGTGCGGCACGCCAAGTCCGCCTGGGACACCGGTGCGGAGTCGGACTTTGAGCGGCCGCTGGCCGAGCGCGGCAAGCGGGATGCGGTCACCGTTGGGCGCCGGCTGCACGAAGAGGGCCTGCGGCCGGATCACGTGGTGAGCTCCCCCGCCAGGCGGGCGCGCAAGACGGCCCGCAGGGTGTGCCGCGAGCTTGGGTTCGACAAGTCCCGGGTGCACTGGGACCAGCGGATCTACGAGGGCGAGCTGGACGATCTGCTGGCGGTATTGGCAGACTGTCCGCCCGATGCCCGGCGCGTGCTGCTGGTGGGGCACAATCCGGGCCTGGACAACCTGCTGCGCCATCTATGGGGCGACGCCACCGAGTTGCCCGAGGACAACAATCTGCTGCCCACCGCGGCCGTGGCCCAGCTTGAGCTGCCGGATGACTGGGGGGCCCTGGTCTACGGAGCCGGGCGGCTGCTGTCGCTGAAGCGCCCCGGCGATCCGGCCGGCGCCTGACGGCGGACCCTGCACGATAACGTCCACCCCCATAAATACAGCGGCGCGGCCCAGGCCAGGGCCCGCGTTCTGACCCAGGGCTTCGCCGGCGTCGAGGCCCTGGGCGGATGGTGGGCCGGCTCCCTGGCGTTGCTGGGCGACGCCGGCCACATGGTGTCCGATGCCGCAGCTCTGGGGGTCGCGGCG
>CAYWTP010000201.1:0-4805 GCA_964461215.1 uncultured Ectothiorhodospiraceae bacterium
CGGTGTAGCGGTTGACCATGGAGTCCATGTTGCCGCCGGTGACGCCGAAGAACAGGTTGGGCCGGCCCAGGGCCATGAAGGGCTCTGCGCTGTGCCAGTCCGGCTGGGCGATGATGCCTACGCGAAATCCCTGGACCTCCAGCAGCCGGCCGATGAGCGCCATGCCGAAGCTGGGGTGGTCCACGTAGGCATCGCCCGTGACCAGCACGACGTCGCAGGAATCCCAGCCCAGATCATCCATCTCCTCCCGGGACATGGGCAGCACCGGCGCCGGGCCGAAGCGCTTCGCCCAGTAGCGGGGGTAAGAGAAGATGTCGCGGGCGGAGTCCACTTGGTAGGCTTGAGACATAGGGCGGGCCGTGCCCGCCATCATGGCTGAAGAATCTTACGGATACGCTGGGCTATTATGCGCCGGCCAGCCCTTGGTGGCTATTGAGGGTAGGCCAGACTTCAGCCTGGCTCCTTCGCGCCAATATGGCGCTCCCACAGGCCGCTACCGCGCAGGATCGGCGCTCTGCCGCGATGCATTCTGCCCCCTGCCCCTGCCGCCGGCTCTAATCCAGCCCGAAGAACCGCTGGATACGCGCCAGGATTTCCAGGGACTCCGGCTCGACCCGCTGGCGGGGGCGTTCGGCGTCCAGGTCGTGCTGGGCGTTGCTCAGGGCCTCGCGGCGGGCTGCGAGGATCCGGGAGATCTCCTCGGCAAGGGTGGGGCGGGAGTGCAGGATGTCCCCGAAGGCCGCCTTCTCCAGGCGATAGGTTTCCACGTCGGTGCGGGCGACGATGGTTGCCGTGCGCGGCTCGCCGGTCATCAGGCCCATCTCACCGAAGATGCTGCCCCGGCCCAGCGTGTTCACCAGACGCCGGGTGCGCCCCGGCTTCTCCAGGTACACGTCGGCCTCGCCCGTGGTGAGCAGGTACAGCCAATCCGCCACCGACCCCTGGCGGGTGATGAGCTCGCCGGCCGTGAAGGGGGCATACACAAGGCGCTCGGCCAGGGTCTGCAGCTCTTCCGCAGTGAAGTCCCGGAACAGGTCCACGGATTTCAGGGCCGCCAGGCGCTGCGCGCTCTCCCGGGTACGCACCGCCTGGGCGTACTTCTCGCCTTCCTTGGTCATGTGCAGGTCATACTGGGGCACCGCGATTTGGATCCCGGCACGCAGCAGCGCGGTGTAGATGTGGGTGCGTACCGCCGAGTCGGTGGGGTCGTCGGCCACCAGATCCGTGAGCCAGTAGCGGGCCGCGTAGCGCCCGTAGCCCCTGTCGAAGTCCATGAGCACGCAGTTTGGCGCCGGCGCACCCGACACGTTGGGAATGGAGGCGGCCCGCAGGGCGCTTTCCACGGTACGCAGCACCTTGGTGGGCGGGATGGCGAACTCCACGTTGAACCAGACCCAGCGCCGCCACTGCACGGGCTGGCCCTCGCGCCGGCCCAGCACCGTGAACTTGTTCTTCATGAGCTGGCTGTTGGGAACTACTACGGTCTCCCAGTTGCGGGTCTCGATGGCGGTAAATCGCCAGCGGATATCCACCACCTTGCCCACCACGTCGTCCACCTTGATCCAGTCGCCCAGGCTGATGGAGTTGTCCAGCTGCAAAGCGATTCCACCCAGGATGTTGCCCAGAGTATCCTGCATGGAGAAGGCCAGCACCGCCGTGATCACCGCAGAGGTGGCGACGATGCCGCTCAGATCGAGGCCCGCGTAGCGCAGGCGCAGCAGGCCCCAGGCCAGGTAGGCCACGGTGATCAGGATGTCCTCCAGGATGTGGGGAGGCGTCATCCGGAACAGGGGCAGGATGACGCGGAAGATGAGCAGACCCCAGAGCCGGATGACCGCCAGCCCCGCCGTGATCACGAAGATCTCGTGCAGGGTCTCGGCGGCACGGGCGACGCCAGCCAGAAGCACCAGGGCGGCGATGAGCTGGCCGGCGTAGCTGCCCAGGAACAGGCCCAGGGTGTTGGTGAGCGTCTGCCGGTCGGCGGCCCGGCGGCGCAGCAGGACGATGGCGATCAGCGCCGCCATGGCCAGGACGTAGGGGGTATCCGGCCGCCAGAAATGGGTCGTCAGAGCATGAAAGAAGTCGGGCGTCATGGGCGCGGCCGCCGGTGTCTCCGCGGGCAGGGACAGGCCGGTGTGAGTATAGCAGCGGCCACCAACCAGCGAACGCCAGCGGCGGAGCGGCGGCGCCAGCCTCAATCTTGTGCGGGTGTGGTGACTTCTACCCATTTACGCTCGAGGCTGCGGGTCCGGAGAGTTGATGTGACAAAGTTGGATTCGAGTCTACCTGCCCTGTGCTCCTTGCCCGCTTGCATTCGCCGAGATCTTCGCTATTATTTAACCAATTGTTTAATTAATTCATGTCATGGCCGAACGAAAGCCCATTCCCCGCCGACTCGGTCGCCGTCCCACCAGCGACGGCGAGGCGGTGCGCGCAGCCTTGCTCGGCATCTCCCGGCGGCTGTTCGCCAAGCGCGGCTATGACGCGGTCTCGGTACGGGCGGTGGCGTCGGAAGCCGGCGTGAATCCGGCCATGATTCACTACTATTTCGGCAACAAGGAGGGTCTTTACCTGGCGGTCCTGCACGAGGTCCTGGCACCGACCCTGGAGCGACTGGCGGGCCTGCAGGCGGCCGGGCGCCATGACCGCGCCGCCTTAGCGGAGCTGGTGCACGCGCACATGGAGCTGATGCTGCGCGAGCCCTGGCTGGCCCCCCTCGTCGCCCGCGAGGTGATTCTGCGCGAAGGCCCTTTGCAGGAGGCGTTCGCAAGCCAGGTGGCCGGCCGCATCGCATCCGGCCTGCGCGAGCTGGTCGCCGGAACGCCGACCGCCCGGAGCGGCAACGGCGATCTGGCGGCGCTGTCGGTCCTGGCGATGACCATCTTTCCACTGCTCGCACGCAATCTCGTAGAGAAGGTCTACGGAGTAACGGTGGACGACCCGTTTGCAGGCCGCTGGAGCGCCCACGTGGCCGCCTTGCTGTTCGCTGGAGGGAGCTCCGAGCCGGGAATTACCGATGAGCGTTCGCGGAATACCAAGTGAGTGCGGCGTACTGCAGATTTTTCGACTGGAGCCTTAGCCCATGAAGAAACGCCTCATTCCCGTCATCGTGTTGCTGCTCGCGGCCGGCGCTGGGACGTTGTACTGGCATCGGGAGAAGCAGGAGGACCACCCGGGACGCCTGACCCTGTACGGCAACGCCGACGTGCGCGTGGTGAACCTCGCCTTCGAGGCCAGCGGGCGCATCACCGCGATGCCGATACAGGAGGGCGGGCGGGTGAGCAAGGGTGAGGTTCTCGCGCACCTGGACACCCGGCGCCTGAGCCTTGCGCGGGATGCCGCCAAGTCGCAGGTGGCAGCCCAGGGAGCGAGGCTGGCCGAGCTGGAGGCGGGAGCGCGGCCGGAGGAGATCGCCAAGCTGCGCGCCGATCTGGAGCTCGCCGGCATCCAGGCGGCCAATGCGCGACGCAACGCCGAGCGCGTGCGTGGCATGGCCACCAAGAAGCTCGCCTCGCCGCAGCAGCTGGACGATGCGCGCACCGCGGCCAACGCGGCAAGCGCGCGGGTGCGCTCCACCCAGGCGGCACTGGACCTGGCTTTGGCCGGATCGCGGGCCGAGGACATTGCGGCCGCCAAGGCCACCCTGGCCGCGCTGGAGGCGGATCTGGCCCTGGCCCAGCGCAATCTGGATGACGCCGTGCTCTACGCTCCCAGCGGCGGCGTGGTCCAGAGCCGCATCCTGGAGCCCGGCGATATGGCCTCCCCCGAGCGTCCGGTCTACACCCTGGCCGTGACCGATCCCCTGTGGGCGCGCGTCTACATACCGGAGACCGAGCTGGGCAAGGTGAAGCCCGGCCTGCCGGCCACCGTCCGCAGCGACAGCTTCCCCGACAAGACCTACCGGGGCTGGGTGGGTTATGTCTCGCCCAGCGCCGAATTTACCCCCAAGTCGGTGGAGACCACCGAGATCCGCACGGATCTCGTCTACCAGGCGCGCGTTTACCTGTGCGATCCCCTGCAGGAGCTGCGCCAGGGCATGCCGGTGACGGTGACGCTCGACCTGACCGCGCAGCCGGAGAAGCGGCCCGGATGCGGCGAGCAAGGAGCGGCTGCTAACCCGGCCGCCCCTGAAACGCTGGGGCATGGGAGTGGCACGGACGTTGTCGGGATCACGGGGGAAACCGGGGGGTCGGGGCATGCCTCCCTGGCCCAGCCTGCCCCGGCCAAGGTAGAGCCGTGACCTGTTCCAGAGTCCCCCGATGCCCGATCACGCCCTGATTGCCCGTGGCCTGCACAAGGCCTTCCGCAACCGCGCACGCAGCGTGACGGCGCTCGCCGGAATCGATCTGGAGGTCTCCATGGGCGCCGTCACCGGGTTGATCGGGCCGGACGGTGCCGGCAAGACCACCTTCATGCGCCTGGCCGCGGGGCTGCTGGAGCCCGACGAGGGCAGCGTCTCCGTGCTGGGCCTGGACGCCACCAGCGAGTCCCTGGCCGTCCAAGCGTCCATCGGCTACATGCCCCAGCGCTTCGGCTTGTACGAGGATCTCAGCGTGCAGGAGAACCTGGACCTGTATGCCGATCTCCAGGGAGTTGCCCTGGACCAGCGCCCGGCGCGCTACGCTGCGCTGGCGGAGATGACGGGCCTGGGAGCGTTCACCAAGCGGCTGGCCGGCCGGCTCTCCGGCGGAATGAAGCAGAAGCTGGGCCTGGCCTGCACCCTGGTCAAGCCTCTCCGCCTGCTGCTGCTGGACGAGCCTACGGTGGGCGTGGATCCGGTGTCGCGACGTGAGCTGTGGGCCATC
>CAYWTP010000201.1:4815-5410 GCA_964461215.1 uncultured Ectothiorhodospiraceae bacterium
GTCTACCGCCTGGTGCAGAACGAAGGCATGAGCGTGCTGCTCTCTACGGCCTACCTGGACGAGGCCGAGCGCTGCGCCCAGGTCATCCTGCTTCACCAGGGCCGGGTGATCGGCCAGGGCCGCCCCGGCGATTTCAGCGCGCCGCTGGCCGGACGCACGTTCAGGGTATGGCAATCCGATGGCGGCAGGCGGCGCCTTCAAGCGCGGCTCGCCGCCACCGCCGGGGTGCTGGATGCCACCCTGCAAGGCGAGGCGGTGCGCGTCGTGACCGAAGGCAGCGGGCTGCCGGAGCTGGCCGGACCAGGGCCGGAGCTGCACTGGGAGTCCGTGCCCCCGCGCTTCGAGGACGGCTTCGTGGCCCGCCTGCACGAGGGCCACGGCGCGCACGGGCCGGCGACATTCACCACCCATGCCCGGGAAGACCGCGACGTGATCGACGTGGAAGGTCTGGAGCGACGCTTCGGCGACTTCTACGCGGTCAAGGGTCTGAGCTTCGCGGTGCACTCGGGCGAGGTCTTCGGCCTGCTTGGTGCCAACGGTGCCGGCAAGACCACGACCTTCCGCATGCTCTGCGGGCTGCTGCCCCCCAGCGCCG
>CAYWTP010000201.1:5420-6622 GCA_964461215.1 uncultured Ectothiorhodospiraceae bacterium
TTCTGGCTGGCCTACGCCGAGGCGAGCCGGCTGCCGGCGTGGATCTGGGCCACGCCCCATCCGAGGCGCGGTCGCGGATCGGCTACATGTCGCAGAAGTTCTCCTTGTACGGACATCTCTCGGTACGCCAGAACCTGGAGTTCTTCAGTAAGGCCTACGGGCTGCGCGGAGCCCGGCAGAGGCAGCGCCGCGAATGGGCAATGGAGGAGTTCGAGCTCGGTCCCTACGCGGATGCCCAGAGCGGCGAGCTGCCCCTGGGTTACAAGCAGCGCCTGGCCATGGCCGCAGCCCTCATGCACGAGCCCGACATCCTGTTCCTGGACGAGCCCACCTCGGGAGTCGATCCCCTGGCCCGCCGGGAGTTCTGGTCCCGTATCAACGCCCTGGCCGAGGCGGGGGTCACGGTGCTGGTCACTACGCACTTCATGGAGGAGGCCGAGTACTGCGACCGGCTGGCAATCATGGCCGCCGGCGAGCTGCTGGCCCTGGGCACGCCGGCGGAGGTAAAGGCCCGTACCGCCACTGCTGCGCACCCGCATCCCGACATGGAGGAGGCCTTCATCGCCCTGATCCAGGGTAAGGAGGTGGCATGAACCGGCGACTGATCGGCCTGCTGCGCAAGGAGTCCTTGCAGATCATGCGCGATCCGTCCAGCATCGCCATCGCCTTCGTGCTCCCGGCCTTCCTGCTGCTGCTGTTCGGCTACGGCGTGTCGATGGACTCCAAGCACGTGCCCTTGGGGCTGGTGGTGGAGCAGCCCAGCGCGGAGGCGGAGAGCTTCGTCGGTGCCTTCCAGCGTTCCGAGTACTTCCGCCCCACCCGCTACCGCGATCGGCAGACCGCGCAGCGCGCCCTGCGTGACCGGCGCGTGGACGGGGTGATCGTCCTGGCGGGAGATTTTGCGCAGCGCCTGAAGGGCACGGGCGACGCGCCCATCCAGCTCATCGTCAACGGCGTGGATGCCAACTCGGCCCGTCTGCTGGAAGGCTACGTGCAGGGCACATGGAGCAACTGGCTGCAACGGGTGTTGGCCGACCGTGCCCTGCCGTTTCCTCAACCCGCGGCGCCCGAGCCGCGCATCTGGTTCAACCCCGAGCTGCGCAGCCGCAACTACCTGGTGCCCGGCCTGCTGGTGGTGAACATGACCCTGGTCGGCGCCCTGCTCACCGCCCTGGTCATGGCGCGGGAGTGGGAGCGCGGTA
>CAYWTP010000202.1:0-6614 GCA_964461215.1 uncultured Ectothiorhodospiraceae bacterium
TCGATGAACTCCTCGATCTCGCCACACTGGTTGCAGACGAAGTGGTCGTGGTGGCTGCCCTCATTGAGCTCGAACACCGACTGGCCGCCCTCGAAGTGGTGGCGCACCACCAGGTCCGCTGACTCGAACTGGGTCAGAACGCGGTAGACGGTGGCCAGCCCCACGTCTTCCCCGGCCTCCAACAGCGCCTTGTACACGTCCTCGGCGCGCATGTGGCGCACATCACTGCTCTCAAGGATATGCAGTATCTTCAGCCGCGGCAGGGTCGCCTTGAGGCCAGCCTTTCTTAAGTCCTGAGATTCCATCGCCTCGCCTCTCGGATGCATTGGGGAGTGTGGTTGCGCTATCATCCGCAGCCCGCCTCAATCCAACTAGGCCAAGGCCGAACCGCCATGCGAAAGCTTCTCATTATTACAGTGCTAACCGCAACCCAGTTGCTTGCCGGGTGCTCCACCGGACGGATCCCCTTCGTCCATCGCATCGATATCCAGCAGGGCAACGTGGTGACCCAGGACATGCTGAGCAAGCTTGAACCGGGTATGGATCAGGATAAGGTCCGCTACGTGATGGGAACGCCGCTGATCATGGATGCTTTCCACCCGGAGCGTTGGGATTATTACTACAGCTTTCAAAAGGGAAACAGCAGCGAGCGCCAGCAACGCCGCATCACCCTGTATTTCGACAAGGGCCATCTGGCCCGTATCGCAGGGGACGTCAAGCCCGGTAGCGGTACCGAGCCGGCCGGAAGTACCGGTCCTACGACCGTGGACGTACCGGCAGAGGACGATGACGGCGGCTTCTTGCGCGGCCTATTGAAGCGTTTCCACCTCGGGGGAGAGGCAGAGCAAGCCAAGGCACCGGCGAAGCCTCAGGGCGAAACACAGCCGAGCGGACAGAAAGCCGCGGAGGGGCCAGCCAATCAATGAAGGCGCTTCATTGATTTGTGGTTATTGTTATAGATGAAGAATAACTAATAAGTATTTGTTTAACATTTAAATACAGACCGCCATAGCAATCGCATTCACGCTTGAGCAGAGCCGCCGCCTTTCTTCAGCTTCTGGCCCTGAGCGGCTCTGAGCTTGCGCACCTCCTTCGGATCCGCGATGAGCGCCCGGTAGATCTCCACCCGGTCACCGTCTGACAGGACGGTCTCCATGGTGACGTGCTTACCGAAGATCCCCACCCTTGCCGTGTCCGGATCGATATCGGCGTGCAGGCCCAGGATGCCAGACTGCTCGATGGCCCGGGCGACGGTAGCGCCGGCCTTGAGGCGCACCTGCAACAGCGTCTGGTGCTCGGCCAGGGCGTAGGCGACCTCCACGCTGATGTACTCACTGCTTGCCATATACCTGCACCGCCCGTTCCGTAAACGCATCCACCAGGCGATTGGCGACTTCGTTGAACACCGGACCGACCGTAGCGGCCAGTAGCCTGCTGGAGAACTCAAACTCCATGTCCAGAGACACCTTGCAGCCTGCATTGCCGAGAGCCTTGAACTGCCATAGCCCGTCCAGGCGCCGGAACGGCCCCTTCTCCAGATGCATCTCGATGGTCTGCCCGTCCACCAACCGGTTGACCGTGGTAAAGGACTTGTGTACGGGTCCCTTTCTCAAGTCGATAGTTGCGCGCACATAATCCGGCGCGCGCTCGTGAAGCGTCACCGAGTGGCACCAGGGCAGAAAGCCCGGGTAGGACTCCACGGCCGCCACCAGGCGATACATGTCCGCAGCGCTGTAAGGAACCAGCGCACTCTTGTGAACGGCGGTCACGATTGACCGAACACGCCGATGGCTTTCAGAAAGATGACGATCACGCCGAGCGGCGCGACGTAGCGGATGATGAAATGCCACGCCCGATAGATCGGGCCACCGCCGATCCCAAGCTCTTCCACACTGCCCGCGCGGGTGAGCACCCAGCCGGCAAACACGGCGATGAAGAAGCCCCCCAGCGGAAGCATGATGTTCGCGGTCAGAAAGTCCATCACGTCAAAGAAGTTCCGCTCGCCCACCAGCTTCCACCCTGACCATAGGTTGAAGGAGAAGATCGTTCCCAACCCGAGCAGCCAGCTACCCAGAGCACACCACACGGTAGCCGCCACGCGGCTCAGACCCCGATTCTCCACCAGCCAGGCCACGGCCGGCTCGATGAGCGAGATGGCGGAGGTCCAGGCCGCGAAGGTAAGGAGGATGAAGAACAAGCTGCCGAAGACTGCCCCACCCGGCATGCGGCCGAAGGCGATGGGCAGGGTCTGGAAGATCAGGCTGGGGCCTACGCCCGGCTGTAGTCCGTTGGCGAATACCAGAGGGAAGATGGCAAGACCGGCCAGCAGCGCCACCACCGTGTCGGCCACCGCGATAGCCATTGCCGATCGGGTGATGGAAGCATGCTCCGGCAGGTAGGAGCCGTACACCATGATCGCGCCCATGCCCAGACTCAGGGTAAAGAAGGCGTGTCCCATGGCCACCAGGACCGCCTCGCCCGAGAGCTTGGAGAAATCCGGTTGGAACATGAAGCGCGCGCCGTCCATGAAGCTGTCGGTGTTCATGGCGTAGCCCACCAGGGTGAGCAGCAATACGAACAAGGCGGGCATCAGAACCCGCACGGCGCTCTCCAGACCGCTGCGCACACCGCGGGCCACCACCACGGCCGTCATGATCATGAAAATAGTGTGCCAGGCGAGCACGCGCTCGGGCGATTGCACGAAGCTGGAGAAGATCTGCCGTATGCCCTCCGCCGTCTGGCCGCTGAAGACGCCCCCCGCGGAACGAAAGACGTAGGCAACGGCCCAGCCGGCAATCACGCTGTAGTACGAGAGTATGAGGAATCCCGCCACCACTCCGCCCCAGCCGATGAACTGCCAGAAGCCGTTGTGGCCGGCCTCCTGGGACAGCGCCCGCATGGTGTTGATGGGACTCTGGCGCCCGCGGCGCCCCAGCAGGATCTCTGCGATCATGATCGGCAGCCCGATGAGCGCCACGCAGACCAGATAAACCAGGACGAAGGCCCCCCCGCCGTACTCCCCCGTGATGTACGGAAATTTCCAGATGTTCCCCAGGCCGACAGCAGAGCCCGTCGCCGCGAGAATGAACGCCCAGCGGGACGACCATTGCCCGTGGATGGAGGTTCTGCGCTGCGCCATCAATCCGTCTCCCCGCTGCCCGTGCCCGGCCGCCACGCCGACTTGCGCGCGAAAAGTCCAGATCTTGCGCGAATTTTCTTCTGCTCACAACCAAGCGCCCGGTTTGGGAAGTTTCCGTCGAGACGGGGCGCTGCGGCGCCTGCCGGGAACACCGTCAAGTCGCCGCCTTGGGTGCCGCTAACGCAGCATGACAGACCACACTTCGTCCCTGGTAGCGCCGCGAGACGATTCATACATGGCCGCCGCCGAGCCCCAGACCACAGCAGCCCTCCGCATCCAGACCATTGGCCGCTTCCGGGTAACCGCAGTCCTGGGAAGAGGCTCTCAGGGAATCGTGTATCTGGCGCAGGACCCGGCGTTGCACCGCCAGGTGGCGCTCAAGACCCTGCGAGCCTTCAAAAGTGATCCCGAGCGTCTGCTGCATGAGGCGCGCACCGCGGGCAGGCTCAATCACCCCCATATCGTGCCGGTGTTTGAGATTGGCGAGCACGAGGGCGCTCCCTACATCGTCTATGAGTACGTACAGGGCCAGTCACTGCGGCGGCGGCTGCACGAGCAAGGTCCCCTGCCCGTCGCCCAGGCGTTGGCGTGGATGTGCCAGATCCTGGACGCCGTGGCCTACGCCCATGCAGAGGGCGTCATTCACCGGGACTTGAATCCGGCCAACATTCTTATCGGCATGGATGGAACGCCCCGGATCATGGATTTCGGGATCTCATCCATCGCCGGAGCACCGACGGCCACCTCAGCCGAGCTGTGCGGAACCGTGAACTATCTGGCTCCCGAGCTGCTGGCCGGCGGGCCGATAGACCCTGTCAGCGACGTGTTCTCCCTAGGCCTCATCCTCCACGAGATGGTCACCGGGCGGCCTGCGGTATCGGCCGACCAGCCCGCTGCGGCCCTGTACCGCATTGCCCACGGCGAGATCGAGCCACCATCGCGCCAGCGTCCCGGGCTGACTGGTGCCTTCGACGCATTGGTCCAAGGAGCCTTGTCGAAGCAGCCGGCGGACCGCTACCCGGGAGCGGCGGCCATGAAGGCAGCCCTGGAGGCCTACCGCAGCGAGCAGGGCCAGACGGATCCGGCCGGTCAGGACCATCAGTCGACCCTCGCCTTCCTCCTGCGCCGGATGCAACGTAAGGCAGACTTCCCGGCCATTGCCACCCATATCTCCGAAATCAGCCGCAAGATCGCCCACGAACGCGAGACCTCGGCCGCCCAGCTCGCGGGAACCATCGTCAAAGACTACGCACTCACCACCAAGCTGCTCAAGCTGGTCAACTCGTCCTTCTACGGACACTACCGCGGCAGCATCAGCACGGTGTCCAGGGCGGTGGTGGTGCTGGGATTCAAACAGGTACGCACGGCCGCCCTGAGCCTGCTGCTGTTCGAGCACATGTCGAGCTGTCCCCAGGCCCAGGAGCTCAAGGAGACCGCGGGCAAGGCCTTCCTCAGCGGCGTGGTGAGCCGCCGCCTGGCCGACGGCATGCACCTTCCGGAGCCGGAGCAGGCCTTCATCTGCTCCATGTTCCATACCCTGGGCCGCTATCTGACCGTCTACTACTTTCCGGAGGAATACGAGGCTATCCAGCAGACCGTCTCGCAGGGCGCCGAGGACGAGGACACCGCCACGCGCTCCGTGCTCGGACTCACGTTCGAGGAGCTGGGGAGCGGGATCGCCCGGGAATGGCATCTGCCGGAGGACATCATTGCCAGCATGCGCAAGCCCGACGAGGAGGTTCCGGGCAAGCCCGGGTCCAGGAAGGAGGCCCTGTGTCACCTGGCCGCCTTCTCCAACGAGCTGACCGAGATCATGGTCAACGCCCCCCCCGAGGAGAAGGATGCCGCCATACGGAACCTCGGCAAGCGCTTCGGCAAATCCGTTTCAATACCGTCCAAAGTCCTTGGCGGGGTGGTCGAGTCAGCCCTGACGGACCTCAAGGCCTACGCCGGTGCCGCCAAGCTGGACTTCCTCAAAACCGGCCGCGTCTATCACAACACGCTGGACTGGGTGCGGCAGGGACAGACGCCGGGCCCAGGGTCCGGCGCCGCCCCCGAACCCGTGGCCGTGGTCCCCGAGCAACCCAGCCCGGCCGAGCCCGCCGCTGCCGCTGCCGCTGCCGCCGACGAGTCCCAGAAGACCCTGCTCGACGGCATCCAGGACATCACCCGCGCCATCCTCGAGGGCTCCGGACTCAACGACATTCTGGTCATGGTCCTGGAGACGCTGTTTCGGGGCGTGTGCTTCTCGCGCGTGGTCCTGTGCATCCGCGACGCCAGGAATGCCAGCATGGTCGCCCGGTTCGGGCTGGGCCAGGACATGGACACGCTGCTCAAGCGCTTCCGCTTCAACCTGGATGCTGGCAGCGATGTGTTCACTCGTGCCGTGCGCGAGCAGACCGACATCATCTGGTCGGGTAAGGTGGCCGGCAGTATTCCCGAGTGGCACCGCCAGCTCCTGGCCCCAAAGGCCTTCGTCCTCTACCCCATCGTCGTTAACCGGGTCTGCCTGGGGCTCATCTATGCGGACCACGAAGACGGCCGGCGCCGGGTGACCGAATCGGACCAGAACTACCTGAACACCTTGCGCAACCAAGCGGCCCTGGCCATCAAGCAACAGTCTTGACGGTCAGGGATACCCGGTCCTGCTATAATTCGCTGCTTACCCGTACCGCTTGATGGGCGATGCATGCCCATCCGACGCGTTCCCGCTCCGCCATGGCCAGCAAGAAGAAACCCGGAACCCTCAGCAGCACCATCGTCCTCAACAAGAAGGCCCGCCACGACTTCAGTCTGGAGGAGCGCTTCGAGGCCGGTCTGGTGCTGGAGGGCTGGGAGGTCAAGAGCCTGCGGGCCGGACGGGTTCAGCTCCGCGACAGCTACGTGCTGCTCAAGGACGGCGAGGCCTGGCTCCTGGGGACACTGATCACGCCCCTGCCCACTGCCTCCACCCACATCCACCCGGATCCGTCACGGACCCGCAAGCTGCTGCTCAACCGCAAGGAGCTGGATGCCTTGATCGGCGCGGTGGAGCGCAAGGGCTACACGGCGGTGCCCACGGCCCTGTACTGGAAGAAGGGCCGGGCCAAGGTCGAGATCGCCCTGGCCAAAGGCAAGCAGACCCACGACAAACGTGCCACGGAGAAGGACCGCGACTGGCAGCGGGAGAAGGGGCGGATCATGAAGGGCAATCGCTGAGGCGGGCCCCCCGGCGCAGGCTTTGGGCTGCAGGCGTTGCGGTGAGGGGCCCGAGGCATCGCGGCAACATGCCGCGCCACCCGTAGGAGCCAGCTTGCTGGCGAACCGGTACACCGAGAGACGCAGCCCCCCCCGGCAAGAGCCTTCGCGAGCAAGCTCGCTCCTACGCCGACCTCACCGCTCCAGGCCCCCTCGCCCAGGAACCATGCCTCGGCTACAATGTCTGAGATGACGTAACCAAGGGGGCGACCTGGTTTCGACGTGGGTAGCAAAACCT
>CAYWTP010000203.1:0-6610 GCA_964461215.1 uncultured Ectothiorhodospiraceae bacterium
ATCGCCTCCCCGATGTCGGCAATCATGCCCAGACTGAATGCGCCGCGGCCGGCGATCCCCTGGTGACAACACACACGCGACGCTGTGCGCCGCAGGTCCAGGGGTGCACGCAGACGATACAAGGGCAGGGGCAGACCGGCGACCGGCTCCCACGCAAAGGCCTCTGCGGCACAGGCGTGGCGGAAGGCCTCCAAGCGCGCCGGCGCGCGGATGAGAGCATAGAGGCCCGGGGCGAGATCTTCCACGGCATGAATCAGCAGCAGCAGGTTCAACGCGGGAGCAAAAGGAAGCGCGTCGAACGGGGCTCGGCCCGGTACCGGCAGGGTGCGGTACATGGCTCGCGCGAACGCCGATCGATCCATGCCGGTATGTCCGTCCATGCGCTGGGCACTGCGCCGTTGGCGAATCAGAGTGCAGGCATCGACACCCAAGCGCTCCTCCGACACGGGCGGCGCCGATGTCTCCATCGACGGCGGATGCCTGGCAGCAGCCGCGGCGGGCTTGCGCACCGCGTGCAGCACCGCAGCGATCTGCGGCCAGCGGACCCGTTCGGGACTCAGTCGATTCGCCTTGCCGGTCCACTGGACGAGGGACTGGGCGATACGCGACCACTGCGGCGGAACACATCGCTGCTCCCGCTCGCCGAGCAGCGCCAGCAGGTCGGGGTGCTCCGGCTCGGCCTCACCGCGATCAGCGGTCCGGTCAAGGCCGAGGCAGCTCGCAATCACCTCGTCCCCTGCCGCCGCATCGGCCACCAGCCCCCAGCCCAGCACGCCGGCCGCGAAACGGGCGGCGGCCAGCGCGTGGCCTACGTCGTGCTGGCAATAGCGGTAGGCCCGCGCCCCGTACTTCCATTCCTCGCGCCACAGGATGCTGGACAGGCCCAGGGCGCCGAAGCTGCCCGGGCACGCCGCTGCCACCTCGGCCGCCACCGGCGCGGGCAGAACCGCACGGCGCTCCAGAGCATGCTCGCGCGGCGCGTAGTGGTACACACCGGGCTCGAAGTCCGGTGCCGCGGCACGCCAGAGCACCAGATAGCCCTCGCTGGGATGCAGATTGCCGCTGGAGGGATTGTTGCGCAGGGCCCAGCGCTCGGGTCCGGCGACCTTCCAAGCGCTCAGCCCCAGCGCCAGCTCCAGGAACAGGCCCAGGCTCGCGGGCGACAATCTTTCCGGCACGCGCGCGGCCGGCTGGTAGAGAGCGTCGTAGGCACATCGCCCCCGTCCGTCGACCAGCGGCAGAGCAACCGCGGCCGCTCCGGCATAACGGCGGAACGGGTCCGGCTGGGAGTCCCAGTCTAGAAACCCGGGGCCGGGGGCATACCCATCGGCATGGTGCTTGGTTGCTTGATGGTAGGCTCTTACGGTTCCCAACGCTTGCCCGACCAGGTCGCCGGACAACATGGCTTCCTCCTGCACAGAGCCCTGCCCGGAAGCAGGGTTGGAGTTGTCGCTGACCTGGAAGGTTGGATGTGTCATCTGCACCTCGTCCGCCGAGCACCGACCGCCGCCGCTATAACCAGTCGTCGCCTAGCAAAACGTGAACCCGTGAGCGGTACGCCGGTGCGAGCGATTGGTTTGAGTGTCTTGCGCTCCGCCAGCCCGACCAATGCCGGGACATTATGCCCGCAATTCCCGCCCACTTGTCGTAAACACGACTTGCCGGGCGGCCGGGTCCGTGTTCGGCACAGGATTTCAGGAGCGCAGGCCTGATCGCCCCGAGCCTCGGAGACGTCGAGCGGCGCAGAATGTCAAAGCCGGATGCAGGTCACATTTCGGCGGCGGCGCGGGGCCATGTCGGGCATGGACTCCAGCCGGCAACTGTGGCTAGATGGAGGCCGTCTGCACCGATCAATTCGGTGATTCACCACACCACACAAGCCAAGGGAAGAACGGGGATTATGGAAGCACGTGCCTGGGTGTTGGCGGCGGTGGCTCTGGGCGCTCTGACCGTCACGGGCTGCGCCCCCTTCGAGCAGTACCGCACCATCTATCCACAGCCCTGCGTCAGTCCTGGTACGACGCTGTCGCCGGAATGCGAAACCCACGCACTGCAGCGGCTGCCGACCGCTTCGGGCAATCGCTATCTGCTCGGGTTCGTGGAATTCGACGACCAAGGCCAGCTGTGGGACCGCAAGCAGATGTCGGACGTGGTCGGGACGCTGGCGGCCGAGGCCGGCACGAAGGAGCTGCTGATGGTGGTCTTCGTGCACGGCTGGAAGCACAGCGCTGCGCCCGGGGACAGCAACATCGACACCTTCCGCAAGGTCCTGGCACAGCTTAGCGATTCGGAGGTCCAGATCGCCAAGCTCACCGGTATCGCGCCGCGCGAGGTCGCCGGGATATATCTGGGCTGGCGCGGCGGCTCCGTGACCGTGCCGCTGCTCGAAGATCTGACGTTCTGGGAGCGCAAGAACACGGCCCAGAAGGTCGGACACGGTGGCGTTACCGAGGTGTTGAGTCGCCTCGAGCTCATCAAGCAGGATAAGGAGAGCACCGAGCCGGGCCACAGCCGCACGCGGCTGGTAGTCGTCGGGCACAGCTTCGGCGGCGCCGTGGTCCACACCGCCCTCGCCCAGATCCTGGAAAGCCGCTTCGTGCAGACCACCGGGCCGGCGGGTGTTCAGAGCGACGTGGCCGGGTTTGCCGACCTCGTGGTGCTGATCAATCCGGCCTTCGAGGCCATGCAGTTCTCACCGCTCAGCGACATGGCCACCGAGCGCGGCACCTATTTTGCATCACAGCTCCCGGTGTTGCTGGAGATGACCTCAGAGGCCGACTACGCAACCCGCTACGCGTTTCCGGCCGGGCGCTGGCTCTCCACCTGGCTCGAGAACACCCGCGACCGCCAGCGCTGGAATGCCGTCACCCGACAACAAGAAACCGTCGACGAATCGGCAGCCAACGTCACTGCCGTCGGCCATTTCAAGCCCTATCGTACGCATCGACTCTATCCGCTGAACGACCAGGATCGGGCCCAGCTCAAGGCGCTGAGCCCTGTCGAGAGTGTGCGGCTGTTCATCCAATCGAGCACCGATTGGGCGCACGACAAGCCGGGTAGCAAGATCCCGTTCGGCGATGTGATGCTTGAACGCACCACCACCTCCGCCGGACGCAATCCGTATCTGCTCACATACGTCGACAAGCACCTGATCACCGATCACAACGACATCGACGATCCGCGCATCATCGAGTTCGTCAAGCAGCTGATTCTGACCGCGACGCAGAGCCCGGAGCAGGTTAAGGCGATCCGCCGGCTACAAGAGTCGGCGGCTGAGCCATGACGCGGCCTCGCATCGACCGGGGGGTACCTTCGGCAAGCGTCATTACACAGCACGACCGCCGCTTCGGCAGATGCGGCCCGGCCTCGGCTCACCTCTGCGCCGTCATGCAATCGCCGAGCGCAGCGAGTCCGCGCCTTCCAGCCCGGCCTCCATCAGATCGGCCACGTCTTCCTCGGTCAGCTCCCGCTGCCCCAATCGCCATGCCGCCAGACCTGACTCAAGCTCCCCGGCAGGCTGCTCGATGGCGTGCGCCAGCCGGTTGGCCAGGGCCACAACGTCCACGTAATCGGGATCAGGCGCCGCGCCCGGGTCGCGAAGCTCGTGGTCGCGCGCAACCGCGATCAGCTCTGGCGGAAAGTTCCACTTGTCCAGAACCATTGCCCCCACCTCCGGGTGCGACTCCGCCACGAACTGATTGAGCTTGGCCGGCTGATTGAACAGGTGCGGGATCCTCGCGGCCCATTCCAGCACTGGCATGACGCCGACATCGTGGATGAGGCCTGCGAGCATGGCCTCGTTGGATTCCAGGCGTGTATGGCGCCGGGCGACAATCTCACTCAGGGCCGCCACGAGGATGCTGTGATTCCAGACCTCCCGCAGCCTCTCCTTCAGCGCGGCACCCGTCCGGGAGTGAAAGAGCTGGGCCACGATGAGCATCATCACCACGTGTTGTACGATGTCGTTGCCGAGCTTGACCACGGCGCGGTGCAGATCTTTGACCGGCGAGGTTCCTGCGTAATAAGCGCTGTTGGCAATGCGCAGGAGCTGGGCGCTCAGGGCCGGGTCCACCCCGATCAGCCGGGCCAGCTCGCCCGCCGCCGGCGACCCGGACTCCAGCTCCAGACGGATCTTTATCGCGACCTCGGGCAGGGAAGGCAATATCAGGCGCTCGTTGTCCAGGTCCTCGCGGATCCCGGCGCGCAGGTGCTGGATCAGGGCGGGGGACACGGCCTGCTTAGCGACCCTGGCCGGCTCCGGCGGAACCGCCGGCGTCAAAACTTCGGGCGGGCGCAGAGCGTCCGGGGTACCCATGAGGTCCAGGAATCCGTCCAATAGAGCGATCACCGCCGTGGCCGAGGCGGGGCGCCCTTCCGGAGCCTTCGCGAGCATGGTCTCCAGCAGCGGCTGCAGAAATGCATGGCCGGGGGGCAGTGCGGGGACCGGGTCGTGCCGGTGACTGAGCAGCACGGCCACCGCCGACTTACCCCGGAAGGGTGGCGCTCCGGTCAGCATCTCATAGAGTATGACGCCCAGGCTGTAGATGTCCGAGCGCCCGTCCAGTCCGCTGCCCTCGGCCTGCTCGGGGCTCATGTAGAACGGACTGCCCATGATGACACCGGTGGCCGTGAGGAGCAGGTCGGGCTCCATGTGCTTGGCGATACCGAAGTCGCTCAGTACGGCACGGCCATCACGCCGGAACAGGATGTTCGCCGGCTTCACGTCCCGGTGTATCACCCCCTTGCCGTGGGCGTGTTCCAAGGCAGATGCCACGTCCCGCGCAAGTGCCAGAGCCCCCTGGACATCCAGCCCCGAGGCGATACGCCCGGCCAGATCGCCCCCCTCTAGGTACTCCATTGCGATGAATGTAACGCCGTCCACCTGTCCCCACTCGTAGATCTGTACGATATGGGGATGCCGCAGGGAGGAGATCAATCTCCCCTCGTTGGCGAGGCGGTCGGGTAAGGTCAGCGTCTCCGGAGCCAAGGTCGCGTCCAGCCCCGTCTGTGCCTGCCGGTCCGGGCCCCGCAGGACCTTCAGAACGGTGAGCCGCCCAGTCGCCTCCTGGGTGGCCAGATAGACGACCGCCATCCCACCCTTGCCGATGGTGCGCAGGATTCTGTAACCAGGCAAACGCATAGGAACAGAGCATAGCGGCTTGACGACCGGGATGTCGAAACATTGGTGCGTGCCCTGGAGCGCTCTGCTCGTCAACGCCGCGCTCCGGATAGTACTGGTCGGCAGCCGCCGCACGGCTGCAGATGGAATGCGGCACAGCCGTCTCGCGTATCCGTGGTGGCTTTAGGATTAAGGGAAAGAACCGCTGCTGGTGCTCAACCTCGTTGCACAAGTTCTCGGCGGCAGGATTTGGCAGCTATGTGCATGGGCTTCATGCCCTATTGCCATATGGACCCGCGCTGCATCAGAGGAGAACGCGGAAGCGGGCCAGATGACTGGGCAGTATTGATCGAAAAAAGACACTCGCCGCTTCCCCCGATACGTATTTTGAACGGCCTCGGCAATCAGGTCGGCGACGAGATTGTCTTCCGCGTCGAAGGCATCGATTCCGCAATGGGAACCTTGGTCGCTCTCCTCCATCTCCACCAACCGGTGGGGAAGCGGACGTTCAAACCGAAGGAAGAGCAATTCCGCTGGCGTCCCCCTGCGCGGGGCCCGTGTGCGCAGCGCGGCGCGTTCGGCAGTGCGCGCCAATGGCGCCTCGTGTTAATGTCCGTCCCACGCGCGGCCTCACGGAGGAGGATGATCGTAGCGGGCAAGCGGTAAACAGACTGAGTTTTGAACTTCGTGAACTCGGGTGCCGACACCAGACGGGTTCCAATGGGGGATGGGTCATGAACTACATTGAATGCGACAGTCCGGCTCTCATCAATCAATATTGTGATGAATTTTGGGCCGCAATGATGGCTCGCAACGATAAGGCCGCAATGGATGATGCGTCTTCAATGTTCAATTCTATTAGGGGCGCCGCCGCAACGGCGGGCAGCCCAGTGGGGCGGAAAATGGGCGGTGCGATTTGGGTTGCCATCAGTGATGACGGCGAAGCTGTTGGCTTGATGCGGCTGAAGAACGAGGGCGAGACGTTTCACCTGCTCAACCTCGTCGGCGTGCCCAAAGCTGGCGGCGGCGCTGCATTGTTGGACCTGGCCAAAGCCATCGCGATGAGCCTTGAAGAGCCGCTGAAGCTGGAAGCGGCTGACGAGAAGCTGCTCAAGTATTACAGCGATAGATGCTTCGACGTCGCGGCCGGCGGGTCCAAAGTGATGGTATGGACGCGTGACCACTGAGAAGCCGAACCGACCTGATGCTCAGGCCGTGCAAAGGTGATGTTCTACAGGCCCATGCTTCGCGCGGTGTTCGCGGCGATGCGGCGCAGGAACTGGATGACGGCCGGTGCCGCCATGTGTCTATCCAAGACGGTCCGCTACGACGTCGCCAAGCCCAGGGTCAAGCCCACCCGGTGAGCGGGCGAAGGCGGAAAATTGTCGGAAGAATTGTCTGTGTACTGTACACACGTACAGCACACAGACATAATTTATTGGTCGGGGCGAGAGGATTTGAACCTCCGACCACCTGAACCCCATTCAGGTG
>CAYWTP010000204.1:0-6566 GCA_964461215.1 uncultured Ectothiorhodospiraceae bacterium
CCGGCAGTGCGCCGACGGTCTGAATACCGGTGTTGGCCTGTCCCAGCATCTGGTTCAGCACCACCGAGACGATGCTGCCCACCACCATCGCGGTGATCATGTACGGGGTGCGCGGGAAGAACCGCTTGGAGAAAATGCCGACCCCCAGGGTGACGGCGCCCACTGCGGTCACGTAGGGGTTGAGATCTCCGATCTGGGCCGTCAGGGCGATGATGGTATCGTGAAAGTGGCCACCACGGGGCATGTCCAGTCCGAAGAAGTGCTTGAACTGCTTCGACGCGATGAGCAGGGCCGCCCCGGCCGTGAAGCCGATGACCACGGAGTGGGAGATGAAGTTAACCAGGGTGCCCAGCCGGGCCAGCCCCATGGCGAGCTGAGTCAGCCCCACCATCAGAGTCAAGGTCAGGGCCAGACGGACGTACTCCGCGGTGCCCGGCTCTGCATGTGCGCTCAAGGCCGAGAACAGCACGATGGAGGCGGCCGTCGTCGGACCTGAAACCAGGTGCCAGGAAGAGCCGAACAGTGCGGCCACGATGGCGGGGACCATCCCGGCGTAGAGGCCGTACTCTGGGGGCATACCGGCGATGGTGGCGAATGCCACGCCTTGCGGCAGCACGACGACGGCACCGGTGAGGCCGGCGACCAGATCGTCTCGCAAAGTACCCCGGTTGACCAGGGGCCACCAGCGCAGGAAGGGAAACAGATGGTCCAGGCGCAGGGAGCGCCCGGTGAGGAAGCTCGTTGTCGACATAGTTGCTCCAGATCCTGACTCAAAAACGTGCGGCGCCGCTCCGGCAGCGCCGCGGTACTGCGGGGTTGGGTGCCCCGCCGGGTATCGGGCGTAGGGATGGGGAAAGAGGTACCCGGCGAGGCGCCGCGACTTAGTCTTGCCGTGGCACAGGTACGTCGGTGGAACCGTGAGGCCACCCGCAGGGCGGCGGCCCACCGACTCGTTACCTGGGATCACCGTCTGTACTGCTCCGGGGGCCGGCGCCGCCGGTGCTGGCTGCCCCGTACGCCGGCCGAGTATAAACAACGGAGTGTGAAAATTTCGTCAAAAGCGTTAAGAAGTTATGAATCCGCCCCTAAGAGCGGCTTATTCGCGGCCCGCGATCGAGGGTCCCGGCGAGGAAGCGAATTGCAGGCGCACGGTAGAGCCTTGACCCGGACGGCTGTCGAGCATGAGGGTCCAGCCATGCTGGTCGCAGATACGTTTGGCCAGGGACAGGCCGATACCGCTGCCCTGGCTGGTCTCTCCCTTGAAGTAGCGTTCAAATACCCGCGCCAGATCTTCGGCGTGTATCCCTACGCCGGTGTCGCTGACAGTAACTCCCAGCGCATCCAGGGTGATCCGTATATGACCTTGCTCCGTGAAGGAGAACGCGTTGCGTACCAGGTTGCCCATGGCGATGCGAAGCACGGCCCGCTCTACGGGGAGCTCGGGCCGGGCGTCCAGGTCCAGCGCTACGTCCACCGCCTTGTTGCGCAGCAGATAGCGATGGTTGCCGATCACCTCCGTCAATACGTCGGCTACGGAGCACGGACCCTGGGGAGCGGTCTGGGCCTCGCGGGCCAGGCTCAGCAGGGCCGATGTCATCTCCTTCATCTCCTGCCCGGCCCGGGCAATCCGGTCCAGGCGGGTGCGGGTACTCTCGGGGAGAGCGGGCTGGGTAAGCAGCACTTCCACGGCCCCCTGGATCACCGCCAGCGGCGTGCGCAGCTCGTGGCTCACGTCGGCCGTGAAGCCACGCTCCCTGTCGATGAAGGACCGCAGGCGGCCCAGGTGGAGGTCGAAGGTGCGAGCGAGCTCGCCCACCTCGTCGTGGGGAAAGTCCCGGGCCAACGGTGCCAGCGGGTCCTCCGGCGCCAGATGGGCCACCCGTCCGGCCAGCTCCCTGACCGGAAAGATCACCCGTCCCGCCAGCCATAGGCCGACGGTGGCCGAGAACAGGGCCACCGTCACCACCCCGGCGCTGAGCAGCAGCAGAAATTGGTGCTCTCTGCGCTCCACGGAGGTGGCGTCGAACAGCACCACGAAGCGCACCCCGTGCCGGTCGCCGACGGCGGCGAAGTGATTGACGCCTTTTACTTGTACCGTGTGGAACCCCGGTGCCAGGGTGCCCAGATCCAGGGGTGCCGTGGTGCCTTGGGTAATGGCGAAGGAGCGCAGGTTGGTGGTGGATGGGGGCGGGGCGGACGGGTTCAGGGCGTAGCGCGCCATGTAGTCGTCCAGCTCGGCGGTTAGGGTCTGCGCGATAAGCCGCTGCTCAAGGTCCAGGGTCGCCAGGTACAGTCCCGTGCTCAGTACCAGCCCGACCAGGGCCCCGAAGCCTGCAAAGAACAGAGCTACGCGGTAGCGCAGGCTAAAGCGGAACCGCATCTCCGTTAGTCAACTGGTATCCGATTCCGTGTACGGTCCGCAGGAGGGCATGCCTGAAGGGCTTGTCAATGGCCGTGCGCAGCGTGTGCACGTGGGCTCTCAGGGCATCGCTGTCGGGTGGTGAATCGCCCCAGATCTCGCGCTCGATCTCTTCCCGCGGTACCACGCGGGGTGACTGGCGCATCAGCAGGGCCAGGATTCTCAACGGAATCGGCGGCAAGGTGATGGTCTGGCCGGCGCGCTGAACGAGCAGGGTGTCGGGGTCGAAGGACAGATCGGCAATCCGCAGGCCACGACGCGCGTGCTCCCCCTTGGCTCGACGGACCAGTGCGGTCAGACGCGCCTCCAGCTCCTGCAGAGCGAAGGGTTTCACCAGATAATCGTCGGCCCCGCGGCTGAACCCGTCCAGCTTGTCCTGCAGGGTGTCCCGGGCGGTGAGCATCAGCACGGGGTAATTCTTTCCTGCCTGCCGCAGCCGGCTGCATACCTCCAGGCCATCCAGGCCGGGCAGCATCAAATCCAGGACCAGGGCATCGTAGCTGTTATCCATGCCGAAGCGCAGCCCGCTGTAGGCGTCGTAGGCGGCGTCCACACTGTGGCCGCGGGTCTCCAGGTAGTCGTAGAGATTGGCCACGAGGTCCTGATTGTCTTCGATGATCAACAGGTGCATGGTGCGATAGTGTAGCACTGCAGTTGAGCCAGGTCCTCTGTCGCCCGACTTCGCCTATAATGGGTGCAATCGCGGGCTGGGAGGGAGACGGGAGCATGACAGAATCTGAAGAGAGCTTTGGCGAGAAGACCATGATTCTCTCGCCGTCCATGGTAGCCGGCCGGAAGCAGCCGGCCCCGCCGGCCAGGCTGGTGTGTGCCGACGGGTCGGTGCTGCCGAGCCCGGTGGGCAAGGAGATTGTATTGCAGGAGAAGGCACTGAGCCTGGGGCGGGGAGAGGAGAATGATCTGGTGCTGAAGGCCGATGGTATTTCGCGCAAGCACGTCCGCTTTTTCCCGGGTGATGGCGTCTGGGGCGCGGAAGACCTGGGCAGTACGAACGGAGTGGTGGTCAACAGTACGAAGGTCAAGCAGACCTGGCTCAAGGACGGCGACGTGATCGACTTGGGGCGGGTACGCTACCGGTACAACGTGGACGCGGCGCCGGCGGCAAAAGGTGCGCACGCGGACCTGGATCTGACGGGCGCCGGTGAGAAGACGATGGTTATGTCGGGGGCGGCGCGCAAGCAGTCCGTCGAGGGTGCGCGATCTTCCGTGGAAGAGCGCGCGGCACCCGCGGCGGCGACGCCGCCGAAGGCCGCCGCTTTTCGCCCTCCTCCCAGGGAGGAGCCTGCGCCAAGCAGCGGCGGATTGGGCAAGTGGCTGCTGATCATCGGGGCACTGGTGCTGGTGGCCGTTGCCATCGCCGCCTTCAGCTAGCCCGTATGTCCCAACAGATCGGCGCGGCGCCGAGGTGGATGGCTGCGCACTTGACGGTATACGTCCGCCGCATGCGAACGCGGGAGCGGGCTGGCGCTGGAGATCAGGGGATTGCGTGCCCCTGCGAATCGAAGAAGTACAGGGCCTGGGGGTCGATCGCCAGGTCCAAGGATTGTGCGGGTCTGAGGGCGTGATGGCCGCGCAGGCTTGCCACCAGGCCGGCGGCGGTCTGTATGGGTGCGCCGGACCCGTCCACGTCGTCGGTGCGAACGACGCGTACGCCGGCGTCCACGTAGACGATGGTCGCGTGGCCCAGCGACTCGACGGCCTTCACCGTGCCTCGGAGGCGGCTGGACTGCCCGCCGTCGGTAGAGAACCCCTCGGGCCTCAGGCCTGCCAGAACCTCCCGTCCGATCCACGTTCCCAGGCTTCGGTGCCGGGATAAGCAGCGCTGTCCCACGGCCAGACGACGCTCACCGTCCAGGCATACGGCCAGCCCGCCGCCGGCTTGCTCCAAGCGGCCGCGCAATACGTTCATGCCGGGGCTGCCGATGAAGCCGGCGACGAACACGTTCATCGGACTGTCGTACAGCTCGCGGGCGGACGCGACCTGTTCCAGGGCGCCGGCGCGCATGACGGCTACCCGGTGACCCAGGGTCATGGCCTCCACTTGGTCGTGGGTCACGTACAGCGTGGTAATGCCCAGCTGCTGCTGCAGCTCGGCTATGTCGGTGCGGATCTGCGCCCGCAGCCGCGCATCCAGATTCGACAGGGGCTCGTCCATCAGGAACACTGCGGCGTCGCGCACGATTGCTCGGCCCATTGCCACCCGTTGGCGCTGTCCCCCGGACAGGTCGCTTGGCCGGCGATCAAGCAGGGCCGCCAGATCCAGCATCCGGGCCGCCCGCTCCACGCGCCGGGCTCGCTCGTCGCGGGGCAGCTTCTGCATGCGCAAGGGAAACTCCAGATTCCGCCGCACCGACATGTGGGGGTACAAAGCGTAGTTCTGGAAGACCATGGCGACATTGCGTGCCTGGGGCGGCAGATCGTTGACCACCCGCTCGTCGATGCAGATCTCACCCGCGCTGATCTCTTCCAACCCGGCCAGCATGCGCATGGTCGTGGATTTCCCGCATCCGGAAGGCCCCACGAGCACCAGCAGCTCTGCGTCGGCGATCTCCAGGCTCAGATCGCGCACCACGGGAATGCCCCCGGAGTACGTCTTGCTCACTCTCTTGAAGCTGACGGCTGCCAATGTGTGGTCCTCAAGCTGGTAGCTGGTAACGCTGTCCTATCCCTTCACCGCCGAGGCGGCGACGCCGCGGACGAACCAGCGCTGGAACAGCACGAACACCGCCAGGATCGGAGCGACCAGCATGACGCCGAAGGCCAGGATGTCGCCCCATTGCAGGGGGGGCAAAGTATAGAAGGAAGCGATCGCTACGGGCAGGGGGCGCACGTCCGGACCGATGGTTATCATCATCGGCCACAGGTAGGCGCCCCAGCGCGTCAGGAATGACAGGATGGCCACGGTAGCAAATGCCGGCTTGGCGTTGGGCGCGATGATCAAGAAGAATGTGCGCAGCGGCCCGGCGCCGTCCAGCCGGGCTGCCTCCTCCAGCTCGCGCGGCAGGCCGAGGAACAAGGAGTAGAAGAGAAAGATGGAGAAGGCGTCGGCGACGAAGGGAAGGATCTGGGCCAGGTAGGTGTCGCGCAGACCCAGTATGGAAATCTGGTAGAACAGCGGCACCGCAATCGCCTCGAAGGGCACAATCATCAGTGCGAGCACCAGCAGGAACAGCAGGTCCCGCCCCCGCCAGCGCAGGCGGGCGAATGCGTAGGCGGCCAGCGAGTTCACCAGCAGGCCGGCACCCACGACGCTGGCGGTGACGAGGATGGAGTTGAAGAGAAATCCGCCGAAGTCGGTGCGTCGGAACACGTCGCGGTAGTTCTGCACGGAGGCGCCGGCGGGCACCAGACCCCTCAGGGTACCGGCTTCGGTGAGGACCCGGGCGTCGGGCTTCAGGCTGCCCACCACCATCAGCAGGACCGGTGCGATGAACAAGAAGGCAAGCGCTGCCAGAGCGCCATAGGTGAGCAAAGCGTTGAGCCGGCGTGCACCCGGTCTGCGGGGAGCGGTCACAGGACCGCCCGCTCCTGTGCGGCCAGGCGCCGCTGGAGCAGGCTGACGAGGAGCACCACCAGGAAGAACACCACCGTCATGGCGCAGGCCCGGGCCACCTGCTGGCGGGTGAACACCGCCTGCACGGCCTCGAACATGACCACGGTAGTGGCGTTCCCCGGCCCGCCCCGGGTCATGATCTGGACCTGATCGAAGAGCCGGAAGGCCAGGATGGTGGTGACCAGCATGACGAAGATGAGGGGGTTGCGAAGCCCGGGCAGCGTCACGTGCAGAAACTGTTGCCAGGGGCCCGCCCCGTCCAGGGCGGCGGCTTCATACAGGTTCTGCGGAACCGATTGCAGGCCCGCGAGCAGGATCACCATCTGGAAGCCGGCCCCCTGCCAGATGGACAGCAGCATGAGAGCGGGCAGGGCCAGGGCCGGATCGCGGAGAAAGTCGCGGGCCGCCCAGTGGCCGAAGGTCACGGTGTGCAGAAACGCATTCATCATGCCCTGCGGACCCGGTGCATAGATCAGGATCCAGACGATGGCTACCAGCGACATTGGAAAGACGACCGGCAGGAAGAAGAGGGTTCGAAAGACCACGCTGCCCCGCAGCCTCCGGTTCAGCAGCAGC
>CAYWTP010000205.1:0-6531 GCA_964461215.1 uncultured Ectothiorhodospiraceae bacterium
CTCGATCCAGAACTATTTGTCCCGGGACACCAAGAACCGCTACCAGATGATCGACGTGAACGTCTACCAGGAGAACATCTTCCACACCAAGATGATGCTCAAGGACTTCGACCTGGACGACTACTTGTTCGGCATCCAGAAGGCCAAGCTGAGTCGTCCGGAGCGCGAGAGGATCGAGAAGCGACTGAAGCGCGAGATGGTGGAAATCTTCTACGCGGAGAATCTCAAGCGGATCTGACGGCGCTCCTGGCCAGCTCCGGCAGGTCCCCCTCCAGCCCTATGGCCCGGCGCACGATGGCGTGTTTCACGGGTCCCGCGGCATTCGTCAGGCTCAAGCCCAGATTGCGGACCAGCCGCGCGGGCGCCAAGCTGGACCCGAACAGGTGCTTGAATCCGCCCATGAGCGCCTGCATCCCCAGATTCTGTCCCCGGCGCCAGCGCTCGTAGCGGCGCAGCACCGCGAGCTCCCCGGGATCCTTGCCGGCGCCCACGGCCTCGCTGACCACCTGGGCCAGGGCCGCGGCGTCCAGCAGGCCCAGATTGACGCCTTGTCCGGCGAGCGGGTGAATGGTGTGAGCGGCATCCCCCACCAGAGCCAGACGCGGCTGCACGTAGGCATCGGCATGCTGGCGGCGCAAGGGGAAGGTGGCCCGGGGACCCGCCCACAGCACACGCCCCAGACGCGACCCAAAGGCCACCTCCAGGGTCTCACAGAAGGCTTCCTGGTCCAGGGCCACAAGCCCCTGGGCCTGCTCGGGGCCGGTAGTCCACACGATAGAGCTGTAGCCGTCCGGCAGAGGCAGAAAAGCCAGGGGACCCGCGGGCAGGAACCGTTGCCACGCGGTCTCCTCATGCCAGCGCTCGGTCTTCACGGTGGCCACCACCGCCTGCTGTCCATACTCAACCACGTTGCACCCAATGCCGGCCAGATCCCGGACCCTGGAGCGGGCTCCGTCCGCCCCCACCAGCATTGCCCCTGCCAGCCGGGCGGCCTCCAAATCCAGGACCATGGCGTGCGCTTCACGCCGCAGGCCCACGGGGTTCTCGGGCCGGTGCCAGGTGACGCTGGGAAGTCCCGCCAGGCGCTCCTCCAGGGCCGCCACCATGACCCGGTTCTCGATGATGTGACCCAGCATGGGCTCACCGATCTCGGCGCTGTCGAAGTGGATGGACCCGTTTCCGGTGCCGTCCCACACCCGCATCTCCCGGAAAGGGCTAACGCGCCGCGCGGCCATCGCCTGCCACACGCCCAAGCGCTCGAAAATTGCCTGGGAAGCCCGGGTGATGGCGCTGACCCGCAGGTCGAAATCTCCGGCCCCAGTCGGCTCCCACTCACGCCTGTCCCGGGCCTCCACGATGGCCACCCGCAGGTCCTGGGCCGCCAGCGCACAAGCCAGTGTTCCCCCGACCATACCGCCGCCGACGATGATGATGTCGTACATTCGTGACTCGTGAAGCGTGCAACGATCAAGCTAAACCGTGATCCGTACAGACCAACCCAACACCAATTCCACTCTGCCGGGTTCCATCACCCGCGCTTGCGCAGGGGGCCGGCCGGGGGTTCCGGGACCGTGTGCGGCAAGGATACCCCACCCGACTCTACATGGACGTATTCACGGCGTGTCCCGGAAAGCCTGACCGGCTGCCGCGTCGGTCAATGGTACAAAGTAGAACTACGCACTTAACACTCACCACATGCCACCCCCTACAACGGCAGTCCTCTGGCCAGCCTCGGCTGGCGGCCGCTCAGGCCCATGGCTGCACGGGCCAAACCGTGTTTCACGGAAGGCATCAGGTCCAGGGCCACGAGGCCGACGTTGCGGGCGAGAATCATGGGCGCGAGCCGGTTGGAGAAGATCCGCACCAGAGCATCGGTGAACCAGGTGACCTGGCCCTGATCGGCCTTACGCCACGCGGCGTAACGTTCGAGCACTGCGGGTGAACCCGGGTCGGTCCCGGCGCGCGCCGCATCCGCGAGCACCTGGGCCAGCACGGCCACGTCGCGCAGCCCCAGATTGAAGCCCTGGCCGGCGATGGGATGCAGCGTGTGAGCGGCGTTGCCGATCACTGCCAGACGATGCCGGAACTGCTCCCGCGCCCGAATCAGGACCAACGGATAAGCGCTGCGCCCGCCCACCTTATGGAACCGGCCCAGCCGGTCACCGAAGCGCGCCTGCAAACGCTCGAGGAAGTCCTCGTCCGACAGCGCCATGATCTCATCGGCCATCTCGCGCGGAACTGTCCACACCAGCGCGCAGCGGTCCTCAGCCATGGGCAGCAGGGCCATCGGGCCGCTCTCGGTGAAGCGTTCGTAGGCGGTGTGATCGTGGGACCGGCCCGGCGTCACGTTGGCGATGACCGCGGTCTGGCCGTAATCCCTCTCCCGAGCCCCGATCCCCACTGTCTGGCGCACCAGCGACCGACCGCCGTCGGCCGCCACCAACAGGCGTGCACTCACCCGCCGACGGGTCTCGCCCGGCCCAAGCTCCGCCTCGACCGCGTCGTCGCCCAGCCGGATGGCCTCGACCCGGGCCGGACAGATCAGGTCGACGTTGTCCGCAGACCCAAGCTTGCGCATCAGCACCGGTCCCAGCACCCTGGCCTCAGCCACATAGCCAAGGGCCTCCACACCTTCCTGCCGGGCGCTGATGCGGGTAAAGCCGAAGTGGCCTCGGTCGGAGACGTGGATCCTGTCGATGGCGACGGCCTCTGCGGCAATGCCATCCCAGACACCCATGCCGTCCAGGATCCGGCGCGAGCCCAGGGACAGTGCGACCGCCCGGTCATCGTAGCTGGGCTGTCGCGCAGCCGACAGGGGCACCGGCTCGACAACGGCAATACGCAGAGACTGCCCGGCGAGAGCCCCTGCCAGACCGGCCCCGACCATACCGCCGCCGACAATCAGGACGTCGTACACATCACTGCTTCAATGTCGTCCACGGCCTTGGGCGCGTCCTTGCTGAGCACTTGGTGGCCATCCTTGGTGACCTGTACGTCGTCTTCTATGCGGATCCCGATGTCCCACCATTTCTTGGCAATGCCCTTGGCACCGGCCGGGATGTAGATCCCGGGCTCAACGGTCAGCACCATGCCCGACTCCAGCAGCCGCCACTCACCCTCGACCTTGTAGTCCCCCACGTCGTGCACGTCCATGCCCAGCCAGTGGCCGGTGCGATGCATGTAGAAGGGCTTGTAGGCATCGTCCTTGACCAGCCTTGCCACTCGCCCCTTGAGCAGCCCCAGCTCCACGAGGCCCCGCGTAATCACCTCAACGGCCGCCTCGTGAGGCTCGTTCCAATGATTGCCGGGCTGCACCTTGTCGATAGCCGCGAGCTGCGCGGCCAGCACTACCTCGTACAAGGCCTTCTGCGCCTGCGTGAAGCGGCCATTGACCGGAAAGGTCCGGGTGATGTCGGCGGCGTAGTATTCGTACTCCGCCCCAGCGTCGATAAGCAGCAGATCGCCGTCCCTCAGGGTGCCGGCGTTCTCGGTATAGTGCAGGATGCAGCCGTTAGGTCCACCACCGACGATGGCCGGATAGGCCGAAGCCCGGCTGCCCCCCTGCATGAACTGGTGCAGCAGCTCGGCCTCCACCTGGTATTCCTTCAGACCCGGCCGGCATGCCTGCATGGCACGCCGATGGGCGCCGGCTGAGATCTCGGCCGCCCGCCGCATGCTCTTGATCTCCGACCTGCTCTTGTACAAGCGCATTTCGTGAACCAAGTGGTCCAGGGCCACGAACTCGCCCGGCGCGTTGACACCAGCCCGTGCGCGGCTGCGTACCCGGTTGACCCAGGCCATCACCTGTTGATCCACCTCGGGGTAAAGGCCCATGGCGTAGAAGACCCGAGCCCGGTTCTCCAGCAGCCCGGGCAGGATGTCGTCGATGTCGCCGATGGGAAATGCATCGTCGGCTCCGTACTCCGCGCATGCGCCCTCCAGTCCGGCGCGGCGGCCGTGCCACAGCTCCTTGTCCTGGTCCCGTTCCCGACAGAACAACAGGAACTCGCCCTCGGGCCGTCCGGGCACCAGCACCATCACGGCCTCGGGCTCGGCAAATCCCGTCAGGTAGTAGAAGTCGCTGTCCGGCCGGTAGGGAAAATCCACGTCCCGGTTGCGCTGCCGAGCCGGCGCCGTGTAGAGGATGGCGATGCTGTTCTCATCCATCATCCCCATCAAGGTCTTGCGGCGCCTGGCGAACTCTTTCCTCTCCATACTCCACGCCCTCAGTGCAGGGGACCGCGCACCGCGGCTGCACCCTTGCCCCGCAGCTCCTGGCTCGCCATCAATACGCCCATGCGCACGTACTCCACGACCTCGGCGTAGGCCAGCTCGTCCTCCTCCGCGGTCTGCGGGTCACTGTCGATGTGGGTAATGTCCACCAGATCGTCCAAGAACTCGCGCAGCTCGGCAGTCAGCCGTGTCTGCGTTCCAATCCCTCCGATGCCCAGGGCGTAGAGGAAGCCACCGCACCAGTCACCCAGCGCCTCGCTGCGCTGCGTCAGGGGCTCCTCATCCGGTGGCAGGAGGGGCTGAAAAACGTATTCCGGGGACTCGAGCTCGCGAGCCGAATGCCGGCGCAGGCGAACCAGGAGGTCACGGCACTGGGACGCGAGCAGGTCGCCCGGCTCCGTATTCTCCAGCACCAGGTCCAGCCAGGCGTCATCGGCCGCCCCGGGCGCGGCACAGAGCATCCCACACAGAATGCCGTGGGTTTCGGCGGCACCGGCCGTGGCATTGGCGCGGCACAGCGTCGCCGCGACGGTGCCATAGTCCAAAACCAAGGAGTGGCTGGGGTTGCCCACGCTGTGAATCCTGAAAGGCCAGGCGGTTATGCTACCACCGGCCCGGCGTATCGCCCAAGGCACAACGCGCAAGCTCCGCCCTCCGCATCCAAGTCCGGATTGCGGCTTCCGCGGGGGCCTAAGTCCCCGCCGCAGCTTTGCTGCGCAACCCATTGACCGTGCCGGGAGCCCGCTCTATAGTGAGTTCCGCCTTTGCAGAATAAGACCGACGCTCGTTCAGAACCTCTCGAACGCTGACGGCAGCCAACCACGCTTACGGGCGAAGCCGATGGAACACCAGGACCTGAAAGACCTGGAGGAGCGGGTCAATGACCTCGTCGCCAAGTGCGCTCGTCTCCAGGAGGAGAACTACGCCCTGCGCCACCAGCAGAATCACCTGATTGCGGAGCGCGCGGCGCTCATCGAGAAGACCGAGCAAGCCCGCACGCGCGTCGAATCGATGATCACACGCTTGAAATCCATGGAGCTGTGAGGCATGGGCGCCGAAGCCACCCCCATCCAGGTTCAGATCCTCGACAAGGAATATCTGGTCGCCTGCCCGGAGGGCGAGCGGGACGCGCTTCTTGCCGCGGCCCGGCACCTGGACCGCCGCATGCGCGACGTGCGTGACAGCGGCAAGGTGATCGGCACCGAGCGCATCGCCGTCATCACGGCCCTGAACATGACCCACGAGCTGCTTCAGGACCAGCGTAATCGGGAGGAATACGCCAAGACCGTAGACACCGGAATCCGCCGGCTCAGCGAGAAGATCCGCGTGGCGCTCCAGGGTGACAACACCAAGTAAAGCGAGTACAGTTTAGCCATCCCCTGTGGTGTTCGCGTATGGGCCTGTAATCCTTTGAGCCTATAATCCAGCCCTTGGGGACCAGCTCTCGGCGTTGTTGTGCATGTCCGCCTCAGCAGCGGAAAGCCTGATACGCGGATTCCGGTCTCCTGTTTGAACCCTTGGTTCAAAGGGCAGGGTCCTTGTCGGCACCACGGGGGACCCCGCCCCCCGCATTCCTCGCGTAGCAGCACCGAGCCGCCGGCCAGATCCAGCGCGGGCGGTGGCAGTGCGGAGGTCCCATGTACTCTCCAACCCCAGGCTCGACGAAGGCCCGCGGCGACATTCGCCGGGAGATGCGTCACCGCCGGCGCGCTCTTTCGGCGGTCGAACGCTCAGCCCTCGCCCTGCGCCTGACGCGTCACGCGGCGGGCTCACCTTGGTTGCGCCGCAGCCTGCGCATTGCCGCTTATCTGCCCAACGACGGGGAAATGGACCTGCGCCCGCTGATCCGCCGACTATGGAAATCCGGCAAGCTATGCTACCTGCCCGTGCTCAACGCCGAGCGCCTGTGGTTCATGCCTTACCGGCCGCACACCCGTCTCAGGAGCAATCGCTTTGGTATACCGGAGCCGGTCCTCGCGCCCCGTCATCGCTGGCCGCGGCAAACCCTGGATCTCGTCCTGGCCCCGCTGGTGGCCTTCGACGGTCGTGGCAACCGGCTGGGAATGGGTGGGGGCTACTACGACCGCACCTTCGCCTATCTGGCCTCCCGCAGCCACTGGCACCGGCCGCTCGTCGTCGGCGTCGCCTACAGCTTCCAGCGCGTGCACACCCTCCCGGCCCACCCATGGGACGTGCCGCTGCACGGCGTGGTGACGGAGCTGGGGATCGAGTGGTTTTCAGATTCGTGCTGCTTGTGAAGGTGGAGGCCGACCAACCTCCTGCTCCCTGCTCCCTGCC
>CAYWTP010000206.1:0-6495 GCA_964461215.1 uncultured Ectothiorhodospiraceae bacterium
GCTTGCGCTCGTAGCCCATCCAGATCCGGTCGTGGGGGTTCCAGCGGCGCGGGCGGTGAAACAGGAAGAAGACGTCATTCCTGCCACCGGCATATTGCGCATTCAGGGCTTCGATGCGGCCCTTGGCCAGCTCCAGCAGCGGCGCATCCTCGGGCAGTGTCTCCTCGGCCGCGTCGCCCATGTCGGTCAGCAGGCCGAAGTGCAGGTTCCCGTCGCGATTGGCCAGGAACCTGACTTCCAGCGCCTCGACCAGGTTCTCGACGTTGTGCGCGCTGGTGAGCATGGTCGGGACCGCGACCAAGGCGCGCGATTCGGGCGGGATGCCTTCGGAGAAGTCCATGCGCGGCAGTGGATGGGGTGATGTCAGCAACGTGGCCAGCCAGTTCACCAGGGCAACCGCGAGCCGACTGGCGGCCGGCAGCGCCAGGATACCCAGGGGCACCAGTGCCCAGGCGGCCGCACCCTCGGCCCGTGCGTGCGCGAGCAGTCCTGCCGCCAGCAGGACGGTGATCAGCGTGATCGCGCCCAGATACAGCAGCAGGGGTGATCGGCTTGCCTTGCGCCGGAGCGCCGCAGTCAGGGAAAGGCGCGCCTGCGTGGTCGCTGCCAGCTCGTGCAGGCCCCGGTCGACCAGATAGAAGCCCACATGCGCCGTCCGGTCGGCTTCCCCCATCCGCTCTGCGCTCGCCCGCGCGAGCGCGATGGCGTGCCTGGCCACGGCGTCTTCGGACAGCCCGCTGGCCTTTGCCACTTGCTCGACGACGTGCCGGTAGCGGTCACGGCTGGCGAAATCCATCCCCGGGTAGGCTGCCCCTGGGTCCGAGCGCAGGGTCTGTTCGACTACGCTCATGGCTTCGACGAACTGGTGCCAGTCCATGGTGCCGAGAAATCGCAGGCTGCCGATGCTGTTGCTGATGGAGACCTGATCGGCTGCCTGTTGCTGGTTTCCCGAGCGCACCAGCTGCTCGATGCTCAGGCCCGACTCGGCGAGCTGCTGCTCGATCCAAGTCAGCGGCAGGGCCAGGGCCGGGCCTTGCCCCCGCAGCCGGCGTGATAATTCCGATACGAACGGTGTGGTCATCGGTGGATTCGATCGCGCCATGTCCGCAATCACCAGGATCAGGTTCTTCGGATCCCGGCCGGCGATCTCCGTCAGCTCATTCGACCAGGCGCTGGCCAGATCCCGGTCCATCCTGCCGGCGGCGACGCGCGCCGCGACGCGGCGCAGATTCTCTATCAGTGCCAGACGCAGCATGATGGGGATGGCCCACAGTTCGCCCAGCCTGAGGGGGGTGACCGTCTGGTACGCCGCGACGAATCGGCTGAGACTGTCCGGGTCCACCCGCCCGTCGCCATGGGCGATGGTCTCCAGTGCGATGTCATACACGCGCGGCAGCCCGGCCGAGGCGCCTTCGGCCAGGCTCGGCAGCTCCCGGCTGTAGCCCTTGGGCAGGTGGCGCCTGGCGGTGCGGATCTGTTCCTCGACGAGATGGAAGTTGTCGAGCAGCCATTCCCCGGCGGGCGTGATGCGCTGGCTCGCCGCGACCGCCGCCACCAGCCGATTACGGGCGTCGATCAGCACGCCCTCGTTCGCGGCCAGGCGCGACAGCAGCTGGTCCGGCGCGTGTCCCGGGGCCAGGCGGTGGGCGGACGCGAGGTGTACGCCGTGCCGCTGCATCTGATCCGCGCTGAACAGCTCCGCCCGCAGCGGCGGCTCATCGTTCAAAGGCCTGCCCGGCGCGCCGCTTGGGGCTTGATAAGCTCCCATCAGGTAGGTGCTGATCCGGTCCCAAGGCCTGAAACGCTTGGAATGTCCGGCCTTCGGCGCTGGTCCCATGCTCATTTCCCAAACGCTCGGCGAACGGCGGCCGTTGCCCCGCGTGGCACGACACCGCGGTGACGATGACGATGATTGGAATGCTCGGGGCGGCTTGGCCCGGACGCCCAGCCGCCATCCCGGGGACAGCGGCGAAAGGGTTGGGGCGGCTCATGCGCCGTGGCACTTCGTCGAATCATACACGCAGTTTCGACAAATACTCCTTGCTATTGGGCATGGAGAGCGTATCGTGAATATTCCTGCCGAACTCGGTCAGTTATAGGATACGCGGCTTCCCGACATTGGCGGAGTCAACATAACCCCCGGAGGGTTAATCATGAAAGGGATCTATCGAGAACTTCGAGCAATCCGACGGATGAGTATTCCAACTGAAGATTCAATGGGTCTGAGCCGGCAGGAGTAGACACCATGTCCAAGTCCCAGCATTCCAACAAGGAAGCGAAGAAGCAGGCGGCACTGACGCCGAAGGAACGCAAGGCGGCCAAGCGGGTGAAGAAGCATGCCCCGGATTTCCCGCCCCTGCTCGTCAAGCGTGCCTGACCTCAGGCGATGACCCACGCTTGTGACGGGGGATCCTGTCTCGACGACCCCGTGAGAGTGTGACGGTAAGACTCCTTCAGGACAGGCGTGTCCCGCTACTGCATCATTACTACGACGGTAGTGGGATCGACTCACTGCCACAGGTGTGGCAGTGTCCCGATGGCTGGCAGTCGATGCGTCCGATGGCGCCGGTGTTACGCGTGCGCTGATTTGGGCTAGGCCGGTGGCAAGAGCGCCGGCAGTCGAGCCATCGCCTTGCCGCAGCCCCCATCACCTTCCCGGTCTGGGCCCTCATGATCGGCGGCTTGCCGAGCTTCCATTCGTCATGCTTGACCTGGGTCTGCTGGGTCTGCACGACCTGGGCACAGGGGGCTTGCGCTGGCTGGCGGTGGACGCCGTCTGAACGTACACAGCCCACGGTCGCCCGGGAGGGGCTTGGTCGTCATATCTCGACGCTTCCTCAGGCCGTTGCGGATGTCGTCGAGGGTGGCGACACCAACGACCTGACGATCTACTTCGAAACCGAAGCCTCGCTCCAGGCGTACTGCAATAATCTTCCCGGCCAGGGCGATAACAAGTACATGCGCCGGCCTTGCAACAGCGGACCGGTTATCCGACACGGCCGGCAGCCCAAACCTGCGTACCCTGCGCACGCCACCGTTCCTTAGTTTGGCGCCGATGACTGAGGCCGCCAGTCGGCACGACGAGATGCTGCGTCCCTCGGATCCAGGCTGGATGTCGGGGGCGTCGCTTTCCTCTAGCTGGGGTCCGGTGCCGGCTGGACTGTTATTATTGCAGGCGCCTCGGTCCTCGCGGCGTTCACCGTCATGGGTGCCGGACGTGGTTGCGGAACCGCACTCGCGACCGGACGCCTGGTGCCGAGGTTCATATAGCCTGAGGTATCCCTGCCTGCCATGACCGCGGCGATCTGGGCACTCATCATCGGCTCATTGCTGATCGCCATGGTCCTGTCGGGCACTTTACTGAAAAGGTTGCCCCTGAGTACCGCCATGCTCTATCTGGGAGCGGGCTTCGCCCTGGGTCCGGCCGGGTTGGCCGTCTTGATGCTCCAGCCGCCGGCCCACGCCGCCCTCCTGGAACGGGTGGCCGAGGTGGCCGTGCTGATCTCGCTGTTTTCCGTTGGTCTGAAGCTGGGCCTGCCCCTGTCGAACCGGCACTGGCTGTTGCCACTGCGCTTGGCCTTCGTGTCCATGACACTGACCGTGGCGCTGATTGCTGCCGTCGGGATGGTGGGACTCGGTCTGCCGGCCGGGGCGGCCATCCTGCTGGGGGGGATTCTCGCCCCGACCGATCCAGTGCTCGCCTCCGCGGTCCAGGTTGAGTCGTCGGGTGACCGCGATCGCCTGCGCTTCAGCCTGACCGGCGAGGGTGGGCTCAACGACGGCGCCGCGTTTCCCTTCGTGATGCTGGGCCTGGGCCTGCTGGGTCTGCACGACCTGGGTACGGGGGGCTTGCGCTGGCTGGCGGTGGACGTGGTCTGGGCTACCGCAGGCGGCCTGCTTATCGGTGGCGTCCTGGGCGCCCTGATCGGCAGGCTTGTGGTCTATCTTCGCACCCGTCATCAGGAATCGGTCGGCCTGGACGAGTTCCTCGCCCTGGGCCTCATCGCGCTCACCTACGGCTTTGCTGTGCTCGGCCACACCTACGGTTTTCTGGCCGTGTTCGCCGCCGGTCTCGCCTTGCAGAGAGTGAAGGAGCAGTCCGGCATGATCCACCTGCCTACCGCCGGGCAGCCGGACGGACAGGCCGACGATGAGCCCCCTGCCCATGCCACCCATGCCGATCATGCCAGCGCCTATATGATGCAGGCGGTAAGGGGCTTCAACGAACAAATGGAGCGGATCGGCGAGCTGGCCGTCGTGCTGGTGGTGGGGGCCATGCTGCCCGTCCATCTTCCCGCCAGCGCAGTAGGGTTCCTGGCGGTGCTGTTTCTGGTGATCCGTCCGGTCTCAGTGTGGCTTGGTCTGATCGGCGCGCCCGTGTCCCGGGCCCAGCGCATTCTGATCGCCTGGTTCGGCATCCGTGGCATCGGCTCGGTCTACTACCTGATGTACGCCATCGATCACGGCTTGCCCCGCCCCCTCGCGGAACAGATTATAGCCATTACGCTGGCGGTGGTGACCGCCTCCATCGTGCTGCACGGCATCTCCGTGCGGCCGATGATGCATCTGTACCGGAAGCGCAAGGTGCGGCAAGACCCGTAGTGGGGCTTACCCATTTCCCCGGAGACGTGGTCTGACTCGCACACGGCTCATGGCCGCCCGGGTGGGGCTTGTAACTCGAACTGCGTTCTGGCCGCCACGGCCGGGAACTCGGGCAGGCACCCGCTCGAATAACGCTTGCGAATTCTGGGATGGAACCGTGGCACGATTCGCAAAGGTCAGTCAGGGATTCAGAACGGCCAAGCCATCGAAGACCATTTCGAGCGGCGGGGCAGACGACGGGTCGAGGAACGCCTGCCCAATCTACTCGAAGATACCCGCTCCATCGGGGAGCCCTCGGGGCAAGCCGATCCGACCTTTCGCAGCACCCGGATCTATTCACGGTGCTATGTACGCTGTCGTACGGACGGCCTTGCGAGAGAGGAGGAGAGTGACAATTGGCGCGTTGCCTGTCCGTGATTGCCGGGTGCGATGACGAGCTGAGCACTCAACATTCCTGAAGAGAATCGTCCGGATGACACCGCCGCTCCGTTTCGAGTTCTCGGTGACAACTGATGCCATTGCGTTTTCCAAATCCAAGCTGCAGCTTCGACGCCGTGAGAAATCGCGTCGACTTCTGGGGTTATGACAATGTGATCGAGGTGTCCTTCCACGTGGAAGCGGACGCTCTCAAAAAGCTTTGTCCACAGATGGGCGACGCCGAGGCCGGATTTCTGAAGGCATTCGATACCGTACGGAAGCGGATCCATGAGGTTGCCGAAAGAATCTATGGACGCAGGGGCAAGAACACCTGCGCCTACATTCTGGCAGCGAAGGATTTTTGATCGACGAAAGGATCGTGTCCTTGAATCCCCGAACTGAAAAGGATCGGCTTGCCACCCCCTTCGGGTGCCCTCTGGGACTTGACTGTAAGGCGTTGTGATCGCCTGGAGAGATGCAGCTATGACCTACTGTACGGGCATCATGCTAGACGCCGGGTTGGTGTTTGCGTCCGACTCACGCACCCATGCCGGGGTCGACAACTTTGCGTGCTTCAGCAAGATGACCGTGTTCGAGCGTGCGGCTGACCGAGTCATCGTTCTACTGAGCTCCGGCAACCTGGCCGGGACGCAGGCCGTCATCGGCTTGCTGAAGCAACGCAACGCCCGGGACGATGCGCCGAATCTATGGGCCGCAGAGACTATGTTCGATGCCGCGATGCTGGTGTCGGACGCCATGCGGGACGTCGATCGGCGCGACGGCAAATACCTGGCGGCGAGTGATGTCGGCTTCAACGCCTCGTTCATAATGGGCGGCCAGATCGCAGGCGAGACGCCGAGGCTTTTCCGAATCTACGCCGAAGGGAATTTCATTGATGCCAGCGTGGAGACGCCCTTTCTCCAGACCGGGGAAACCAAATATGGGAAGCCGATACTCGACAGGGTGATTACTCGCTCGACCGCGCTGAACGATGCCGCCAAGTGTGTCCTGGTCTCCTTCGATTCGACGATGCGCAGCAATTTGTCGGTCGGCATGCCGATCGATCTGATCTGCTATGAGCGCGACAGCCTTGAGGTTCGGATGCGTCGCCGCTTCGACGAGGGGGACACGTTCTTTCGCACGCTCGGCAGGCTATGGACTGAAGGCACGCAACAGGTGTTCAGCCGACTGCCTAAGCTGGACTGGGGGCAATGAGCTTCTCCGCAGCCGTCTACGTGGGCATCGAGCTGGAGCTCAACCAGAGGCTCCTGCACAGGGCGGGCAGACAGTGGCCCGCCCCCTCCAGCGCAAAGCGATCGCCGAATCGCTCTGCGGGGTGCTCGCGCGCCGCTGTGCGGGAACCTCCGCGCAACCGATCTACCCATACGACACATCAAACCCACCCGCCGGAACCCCTGTCTGGGTGCCCCGGTGGTCGGCAGGAGTTCGCCCATGAAGATCCGCATAGGCTATGAG
>CAYWTP010000207.1:0-6493 GCA_964461215.1 uncultured Ectothiorhodospiraceae bacterium
TTCACCCCGGCAAAGTCCACCACCGTGTCGTCCTCGGCCGCGGCCTCCTCCAGGCGCATGCTGTACTGCATGCCGGAGCATCCGCCGCCGGTGACCATGATCCGCAGTCCCGCGATGGGCGTATCGGAGCCCTTGATGAAGCGGCCGACGGCGTTGATGGCGCTGCTGGTAAGTGTGAGCATCGAGTCGTTCCTCCTGGCAAAGCGTTTGCAATGGCTGTTGACGAGGGTAGAGCAAGCTATGTGCCAGAGTTGCAGCAACGCTTCAGCCCTTGAACTTACAGGCTTTTCCCGGCAATCCGGCGGCATCTCCGACTGTCGCGAAGGCCACCAGATAAACGCTTTGTAGGTTTCGCGACATGACACTCAAACATCTCATTCCCGGCGACATGGTGTTCGCCGCCACCCTCATCCACAACGACGGCTCCCTGCCCGACCTGCCAGAGGACGCACCTCTGGCCGAGCCTGGCCGGCGCGGCGTAATCATCAACATCGGACACCTGGAGGAGGACCCGGACAAGGAGCTGTTCCTGGTCCGCTTCGAGAACGCCGACGGCGATCTGGGGCCACCCATTGGCTGCTGGCCGGAGGAGCTGAAGGGTTGAAGCGTGAGGCGTGAAGAGTCACCACAAAGGCACAATGGACACTAAGTCCAGACAGTTCTAGCCTTCCCTTGTGTCTTTGTGCCTTTGTGGTTGGTGTTGGGTCTTGAACAGCGAGGTGTGGTTTCCTCTCATCCCTCCATCACCTCCGCATAGGCCAGCCTTAGCAGGTCCAGCTCCGCCGCGGACAGGCCGCGGGCCTCGGTGATCGCGATGAACCTGGCGCCGACGCGGTCGGCTTGCTCGAATGGCGGATCGAGGGTGGCGAAGCGAACCAGGTAAATCCTGAGCGGACCAGCCGCGGTGTCCACGCGCACGCGAAAGCCGCCTTCCAGTACCAGGCTGCCGCCGGGGAGTCCGAGCCAGTCCTCGGCCCTCGATATAAACTGGGCCGGGTGGGGAGCCACAGGGGAACTCGGAACGTCGCTCTCCATCACCTGCGCCAACGCGGGCAGAGGCTTCGGCGCGCACACGCCGCCGTGAGCCAGGCGCAGGAAACGCAGTCTGGCGCTGGTCGCCTGCTTGTGGAAGAGGATCAGGCGGGCACCCTGCGTATGTTCTTGCTGTGAGAGCACTGAGCGATCGTCACTCCGGCATGGGCAGCAGCCGCGGCTCGGCCTTCACCGATCCCTCCCGGCCCCAGGCGGTCACCGCCTCCACGAACCAGCCCGGCCTGCGCGGGTAAGCCCGTACCACATCCTGCTCGGCAAAAAAGCTGCCGTCGGCGTGAATCACTACTTCCCCCACCTTGGCACCGCGGGCGTCACGCCACACCCCCAGCAGGGCGTCTTCACCGCTGGCGGGATCCCGGGATAGCGCGAATGCTGCCTGCCCCCAGTCGGGCAACACCACTTGGTTGTTCTCGCAGCCCAGCCTCCCGATCTGCCCGGCCAGGGCGGTGCAGATGGATGCCCCCAAGCCGCCGACCTGCCGCAGGCGGGCGGCCAGCCGGCCGGGCTCATCGGCCGGACCTTCAATCTTGGGAATCAACACGCGTGGCACCCCGAACCTACTGTAGGAGCGGGCGAAAGCCCGCGATCTGTGCCGAATCTAGATTGGTTCGCGCCCTGGCGGCCGCTCCTACACGGTTGATTCAGGGCGAGCACGAAGGCCGGCGTCCAGCTTGCACCGCCCCGTGTGAGCCCGGTGATGATGTCGGACATGATGTCTCCTAGCCGGCCGTGGCCGCCTCGAGCTTGGCCCGGGCCTCGGCCCAGGCCTGACAGGCATCGAAGGTAGCCCGGGCTCATACGTAGGATCTTTAGGCCGTGGCGTCCATGTGAGGTCCGCAGGACACGCCGTAAACACCTCCCTGTGGGCTCGATCGCAGCATCCCTGCTGCTAACGGTCCTGCAAACCTCACATGGACACCGCGTACTTGGCTTAAGAACTAACCTATGAGCCCGGGCTACCATGGGGATCTCCTGATACGCTGCCGGCAGGCGGTCCTCCACCAGGTCATGCAGCTCCGAGGCCCGCTCGCTGGCGATACGTTTGGCCTTCTTCACGGCCTTCTCCAGATCTCTCAGCTCTTCATCGTTCATATCCAAAAGCTCCATCGTGCAACACCCGGTTCGCGGCGTGATTCTCCCACCCGCGGTCCAACAACCCTTGTAGGAGCGGGCGTTAGCCCGCGAATTGACCCATCCCTTCGCGGCCTCTCGGCCGCTCCTGCACGTCTCGCTCAACCCCGTCTCCAACCCGTGCCCGTACCATAGAAGCGCGCTTGCTCGCGAAGGCCCAACGGACGCACAGCCCCGCCGGTTCGCCAGCGAGCTGGCTCCTACGGGTTGCGGCGTGAGGCCCGCGTCGTAGGAGCGAGCTTGCTCGCGAAGGTGCGTGTGCTTTCGTGGTTGTCGTGCTGAAGCCCCACATCCAGCCTACAGTCCGGCCACCATTGGGTACTCGCCGATGATCTCCAGCGCCACGGACAGGATCTTGTCCCCCTCGTCCTTCATCTTGGAGAAGCTGGCAAACCCGAACCGGTGCACGTCCCGCAGGGTCCTGTCCATCACCACCAGCTTACCCACCGTGATCAGGGCACGGCCGAAGCCCTCGTGGGTGAGGTTGATGATGGGCACCGCCATCAGGCCGCACTCCTTCTCGATGAGCACGGCAATGGCGTTGTAGAACGCTTTGACCCGGGACATGGTGATCTCATCGGGATCACCCACCACGGGGATCTCCTTCTTGCGCTCCTTGGTCAGCACGAAGGGATCCAGGATGCGGGCGACGGGCCAGCCCTCATAGGTGTCGTAGGCGTCCAGGGCGCGAATCTGCCGGGCCATCTCCTTCATGAAATCCGTCCCCAGGATGTCGTCATCCCGGACCAGTGCCAAAGCGGCTTCAGTCATGTCGATTCTCCGCAAGTGAGGCGTTGCCATGAATTGGGTAATTCCAGTTTGGCGGCTTGGGGCTGCGGCGCAGCACCACGGGCAGATAGCCGCCGCGTCCGGACTTGCACCGGGACAGCCGGTGCACGCCGTATAGACCAGCTCCCAGTCCCAGCAGGCCACACACCCCGCCGGCGCCGTCGTCCAGGCCCAGCGCCACGGCCGCCATGGCGGCGAGCAGCATGCTCAGCAGGGGCAGCAGGTAGACCGTAAGGGATGCCTTCACCAGCATCTCTTCCGCGACGCCGAGCACGACTTCGTCGCCGACCGCAGCGTCCACGGTGTTGTCCACCGGAAACGACACACTGCGCGGGCTCAACAGTCCTCCCAGCACCGAGGTGCCGCATCCCGCACTGGACGCGCAATGCCCGCAGGCGGAGCGCGACCGGGTCTGTACCCAGGCGCGGCCGCCGGACACCGCGACCACTTGGGCGCTTTCTTCGATCACGGACAGCCTTCCCCGGGACGAGCGGCTACTCTACCCATCCGTCGGCCTCCATGGCGGCGAAGCGCTCCGGATCGGACGGCTTGTTGCGCGCAATGGCCTTCGCCAGCCAGGCGGAAGGCCCCTGGCGCAGCTCGTCCTGCAAGGACTCGATCAAGCCGCTCACGAAGACACCGCCGCTCACCCGCACCGGCTGCACCCCCAGGGTCATGAGCTGGCGGATGGCCGACGAGCCCACGGCCTTGCAGTAGACCGCCGCACAGCCGTCCAGGGCCTCAAACTTTGCCGTTAGCTTGTCTTCGTTTCCATCCTGGTCCTGGGAGCCGAACTGCAGCACCTCCACCAGGCGCGATGCGTCCGGGCTCACTCCATAGACCGCGAGCGAGCGGGCCGAGCCGAAGTGCTGGTTCACCCGCTTCAAATCCGTGGTGGCAAAGGCCACCTTCACCGTGGTGCTCATGGAGGCTCCCTCAGTGCCGGAACTCACGATCCGGAGTCGGCGGTCGATTGCCATGGGCCCGGGCTCCTGTCTTGTCGTCGCGCTTCTGGGCGTAGATGGATCGGTACGGGTGGACCTCGTGACGCTCGCCGGCCAGCAACAGATTCGCCAGATCGAACAGGACCTGGCGCGTACCCCGGTAGCCGATCCAGGTGCGCTGGTAGCCGCCGATGAGGTCATACAGCGGAAAGCCGGCACGCAGCAGCGGCAGGCCCAGGCGCTCGGCGCTGGGCGCGGCGTGAGAGCTGCCGATGACCAGCTCCGCCTCGCGCCGCCGCGCCAGATGCTCGAGATCTTCCAGATCGCCGATCTTCACGTCCGCCAGCGGCAGCCGCTCCAGCGAGGCCGCACGGGCCGGCGCCACGGCCGCCACCACTTCCGCACCCATCCCGGCCAGCAGATGGGTGAACGCGCCCAGCAGATCGGGATCGGCCGCCACCGCGATCCGCGACAACCCGATCATGAAGTGGGTGTCCAGCATGGCGTCCTGAAGCTGGTCGCGCTGGCGTTCCAGCTTCTCCGGCACCGGGTTGCCGGAGATCTCCGACAGCGCCAGCAGTAGCGCGTCGTTGGCCTCCAGCCCCATCAGCGAGGTGAAGCGGTAGTCCGGCACGCCCGTGCGCTCCTTCAGGTGCTCTGCGGCCCGGAACATGGACGGCCCTACGGCGATCGTAGCCGCCGCGCCACCCAAGGTCGCCAGCTCGGACAGCGGCGCGCCGCCCACGGTCAGGGGGCTGAAGTCCTGGTCCGTCACGCGGCCGTCCAGGGAATCACTCAGATCCGGCACCAGCACCGGCCGCAGGCCGAAGGACTCGATGATCTCCTTGAGGGTCTCCAGGTCACCCGGGGTCAGGAATGCGCCGGGCAGCACGTTCACCTGCCGCGGGCGCCGCCCGGGCCGCGTACCCGCCTCCTCGGCCCTGGGCACAAGCTCGTCCACCATGGCCTGCACCGCCAGGGCGTAGCCGCTTTCCAGGCAGCCCGTGAAGTCCGGCGTGTTCACGGCTACCACCCGCACACCCTCGAACTCCGGGTGCTTGTCGCGGAACATGCGTACCGTGCGCTTGATGTCGGTGCCCTGGGTCTCCGACAGCCCGGTCGTGAGCAGGCCGATGACGGAGGGCTCGGACTTTCCGGCGATGGTGGCCAGCCCTTCCACCACGTTCTCATCCGCGCTCATCACCGTGCTAATCTGGTCCATGGCCGTGGTCTGCAACGGGATGGGCTCGCGGAAATGGCGCACGAAGAACACCTTGGCGAAGGCCGTGCAGCCCTGCGATCCGTGCAGCATCGGAATCGCACGGTGCAGCCCCAGGAACGCCAGCGAGGCACCCACCGGCTGGCTGGATTTGAGCGGGCTCACGGACAGGGCCTTGCTGCGCTTGACGATGGTGACCATGTCAGCCGGCCTCCTGCAGGTCGGCCTTCAGGCCGACGCCTGATTCGGTCGCATCGGACGGTCGGCCTGAAGGCCGACCCAGGGCGGCACCCCACGGCGCCGGCCTGCGCAGCGCCGGCCAGATGGGGCTCTCCAGGGTCAGGGCGAGCTGGCGCACCAGCTCCAGCATCCCCTGATAGCCGGCGTAGCCGAACTCGCGCTCCTGGTTGATGTCCAGGAACGGCAGGCGGGCCTTGAGCGACGTGTACATGTTGCGTCCGCCGGCAATGAGGATGTCGGCCCGGTACTCGCGCACGATGTCGAGCAGTGCCCGGGGATTGCCCTCCTCGATCATCTTGGCCTCCGGTCCCATCAGCTCGCGGATGCGCGCCTTGTCCTCCTCCGTGGACTTCTTGGTGCCGGTGGCCACCACCACCATGCCTAAATCCTGCAAGGCCGAGATCACGGACCAGGATTTCACGCCGCCGGTATAAAGAAGCACCCGCTTTCCCGCCAGGCGCTCGCGCCAGGGTGCAAGCAGGGCGTCGATGCGCGCCTCCTCGCGGGCGATCAGCGCCTCGGTGCGCTGCGTCAGGTCCGGGTCGCCGATGATGCGCGCAAAGTCGCGCAGGGCCTGGGAGGTGTCGGTGATGCCGTAGAAGCTGCCCTCGAACCAGGGCGTGCCGTAGTGCTCCTGGAGCTTGCGTGCCACGTTCACCATGGCCTTGGAGCAGACCATCATGTTGACCTCGGCCCGGTGCATGGTCTGCACCTCGCGGAACCGGGCGTCACCGGACAGCGTACACAGCACCCGGATCCCCAGCTCGTCCAGCAGCGGCAGCACGTGCCAGAACTCACCGGCGATGTTGTACTCGCCGACCAGGTTCACGTCGTGGACCTTGATACCCTCGCGTCGCACGCCGTCCGGTAGCGCATCCGGCTCGCGGGTGCCCACCACGTGCTTGACCATGGTCTCGCCGGCGATGCGGTTGCCCAGGTTCTTCGTGCCGTAGAATCCCGCGGCGTCCACCGGCACCACGGGCGTGCCCCACCGCTCGGCCGCGGCCTTGCACACGGCCTCCACGTCGTCGCCGACCAGCGCCGGCACGCAGGTGTTGTAGACGAACACGGCCGCCGGCCCATGCTCTTCCACCGCCTGCTTGATGGCGTGAAACAA
>CAYWTP010000208.1:0-6490 GCA_964461215.1 uncultured Ectothiorhodospiraceae bacterium
CTCCATCCCCGAGCGTCAGGCAGGGGTCATGATCGCAACAGACACCGGCATCGTCACCCCTTATGCACTCGACGCCCTCTACGACAGAGGCTTCTTCTTCGTCAAGCCGGGCGACGAAGTCTACGAGGGCCAGGTCGTCGGCGAGCATTGCAAGGACAAGGACATTCCCGTCAACGTCACCAAGGCCAAGCAGCTCACCAATATCCGCGCTGCGGGCTCAGACGAGAATATCCTGCTCACCCCTCCGGTGCGCTTCACCCTGGAGCAGGCCCTGGAGTTCATCGACGACGACGAGCTGGTGGAAGTCACCCCCACCGCCATCCGCCTGCGCAAGAAGCACCTCAAGGAGCACGAGCGTAAGCGCTCCTCGCGCAGCGCCGCCGCGGGGTAGTAGCGAGAGTGGCACGAGTGGTCCCGGAGGCGAATGCAGGGGTGCTCGAAGACGCCGAGCGATTTTCGGCCGCGGCAGCCTTCTGACCGCTCGCCCCTCACGCCTCACGAGTCGCAATAGCAATGATCGCCCTCCTGCAACGCGTCAGCCGTGCCAGCGTCGAGGTGGACGGAGCAACGGTGGGGGACATCGACGCGGGGCTGGTGGTGTTGGTAGGCGTCGAGAGAGAGGACAAGCAGGCCCAGGCCGATCGGATTCTGGAACGGCTGCTGGGATATCGGGTCTTTTCCGACACCGACGGGAAGATGAATCTCAGTCTGCGCGACACCGGCGGTGGTCTGCTGCTGGTGCCCCAGTTCACCTTGCCCGCGGACACCCGCAAGGGTATGCGGCCCAGCTTCACACCGGCGGCGCCTCCGGCCCAGGGCGAGGCGCTGTTCAGCTATTTGCTGCAGCGCGCACGGGCGCAGCATGACCCAGTGTCGGCCGGCGTGTTCGGCGCCCGGATGCGGGTGAGCCTGGTCAACGAAGGACCCGTGACCTTCTGGCTGCAGGCGGCGGCTACGGCGGGCGCGGAGGAATGAAGAAAGCGCTGCTGGTTGCGATGGCTGTCCTGATTGGCGTGGTGTTGCTCTGGCCGAGGTCGCGGACGGCCGATCGTGAAGTCATGTACCGCGACGTTCCCTGGAACATCGAACGTCTGCCCGATGGCGCCACGCGGATATTTCGCCTGGTGCCGGGACGCAGCACGCTGGCCGACGCTCTGGCGCGGTTCGGCAAACGCGTCGAGGCCGCCTTATTCCAGCAGCCCGGCGGCGAGCTGTCTCTGGAGGCCTACTACGGCTCGGTGAGCGTCGGGGGGTTGGCCGGTAGAATGGTGCTGCTCCTGCGAGTGCCCCGCGACGAGCTGCTTGGGCTGCGCGAGCACAGCCCGAAGGGCCGGCGGCTGGAGACCGGCAATGCCCGGTTCGAAATCAATCCGGCCGACGGCGACCGGTTGCTGACAGCAGTTATTCGCGGGATCACCTACATTCCCAGCGTCAACCTCGACGAAGACCTGCTGGTAAAGCGCTTCGGAGCCCCCGCCGAGCGACAGGCCTCCGCGGATGGGATAGTCCATCTGCTCTACCCGGACCGAGGTCTGGAGATCACGGTCGACCCCCATGGCAAGGAGATGCTGCTCTACGTGGATCCTCGGGATTTCGACTGGGTACGCCACGGCGCCGCCTCAGCGGCGCCGTAGGCGTGAGGCAAAGAGAATATTCCTCCCCGGCATCGAAGCAAGCCTCCACCCACTGGGTCACTCCGTCATCGCGGGTAGCACCCCTCAAGCCTCAGGCGTACGGCCTCAAGGCTTAACTAAGGCTTCAACGCCGCCTGCACCGAGTCCGCGCCCGCGGCCACACGGGTACGGCCCACCAGCCGCCACAGCTCCGTCGGGCCCTCGAGATCCAGATGGTAGTCTCCCGGGACCAGCGGTTTGGCCAGTGAGCCTGCATAACGCCCGTCCGACATCGACTTGAGCTCTATCTGCTCGTCGTGGTGGGCACGGGTGGCGTGCAGCAGCCGCAGGAGCAGGGAGCCGCCCAGCAGGGGCCGCGCGCTGCTCAGCGTGAGCACGACGTCGCCCGTGCGCAGGTCCATGGTCAGGCCACCGCTAAGCCCCAGCACGCGAGCCTTGTCTTCGCGCTCGATGGTTTGGTTGATGGCCAGCCCGGCCTTGTAGTAATCATCGACCACCAAGCCATCCGGATCGTGGGTGGCGATAGCCAGGGTCGCGAAACCGCCAATGACCGCCGCAAGCGGAAAGGCGATGAGAAACCACGGCCAGAACTGCTTGTACCAGGGCACGGTGTCCAGGATCTCCGGAGTCGGGCTCCAGCCCCGTCTGATAGGTTGCGTAGTCATATCTACTCCACGGGCCCCATGAAGCGCGTCGCCTCCTGTCTACGGATGGCGGGCGTGTCGGTAGCCTCTATGTTGATGGTGATTTTGCTGCTGCGGTGCTCAATCTCCTCTGGATCCACACTCAGGCGTACCGGCAGGTTGTAGACCTCGCCCGCGGGCACGTCGACACTGAGCTGTCCCTCGGCGAAGCGCAGCCCCTCGATGCCCGCCGCGGAAAGCCGGTAGGTGTGGGGTTGCTGGTCCATGTTGATGACCTTTAGCGTGTAGACATTCTCTATCCTGCCGTCATCCGCTTCGCGGTAGAGACTCATGCGGTCGCGGATGATGTCCAGCTCAAGCGGAATGCGCCGGCTGATCGAGTAGAGCAAGCCGGCGGTGAGAGCGACCAGCAGCACTGCATACACGATCATTCGGGGCCGGAAAACGCGGGCAGGATTTCCGCCCATGGCATTCTCGGTGGTATAGCGCACCAGCCCGCGCGGGTAGCCCATCTTGTCCATCACCTCGTCGCAAACGTCTATGCAGGCGGCACAGCCGATGCACTGGTACTGCAGGCCGTTGCGGATGTCGATGCCGGTGGGACAGACCTGCACGCACATGGTGCAGTCGATGCAGTCGCCTAGGCCCTTGGCCTGGTAGTCGTGACCTTTCTTGCGGGACCCACGCGGCTCGCCTCGCTTCTCGTCGTAGGAGATGATCAAGGTGTCCCTGTCGAACATGGCGCTCTGGAAACGCGCGTAAGGACACATATAGATGCACACCTGCTCGCGCATCCACCCCGCATTGCCATAGGTGGCAAAGCTGTAGAAGATTATCCAGAAAGTCTCCCACGGCCCCAGACCGAAGCTCAGGATCCGCGCCATCAGGTCGTGAATGGGGGTGAAGTACCCCACGAAGGTAAAGCCGGTCCAGGCCGAGAACAGGATCCATGCCAGGTGCTTGCCGCCCTTCTTGAGGATCTTCTCGCCGTTCCAGGGCATCTTGTCCAGCTTCATCTGGCGCGGGCGGTCGCCTTCGATCTTGCGCTCCATCCACATGAAGATCTCGGTCCATACGGTCTGCGGGCAAGCGTAGCCGCACCAAAGGCGCCCTGCGAGTGCCGTGAAGAAGAACAGAGAGTAGGCCGCAATCATCAGCAGCAGGGCCAGATAGAAGAAATCCTGGGGCCAGAACACCCAGCCCAGGATGTAGAATTTGCGGGCTGGCAGGTCGAACAGGACCGCCTGGCGGCCACCCCATTGCAGCCAGGGCACGCCGTAATACAGGCCCAGCAGCACAACCACCGCAAGCACCCGCAGGGCGGCAAACATGCCGTGAACCTCACGGGCGTAGATCTTCTTGCGCTTGGCGTACAGCGTCTGCTGTACTTCGTCGGCGGGTTCGGAAGGTGTGGTATTGCGGGTTACGTCTGCCTCATCGGCCATGGCACTCTCTCTACTCCGGCTGCTTGTTCCGCCCTGCCTCACACGGCCGCTGGAAGTAGCAGGTGAGCAGACTGGACAGGGACGTCAGCAACCAGAATAGAAAGAAACCCACCGTATAGGCCCCGAGGCGAGTGATCTCGGGGCCACCGGTGCATGCGGCGATCTCGTCGGGGTCGAACACCGTGAAGAACACGATGGTTGCGATCCCGGCGACCAGGAACCCCGGCCACAGGATGGCGATCACCTGCTGAATCTTTGGAATAGTCGACATGCGGCGGTAAGCTCCGGGCGCTATTCGCCGGGCTCTTTCATGTGCTTGGTGAAGAAGACATACAGGAAGACTGCCATCCCCAGGATGAAGACCACGGTAAACAAGGACAAAAGTCCAATCCAGCTACCGAAAAGCAACTCTAACACTTTCACTTTGATCCCTCCATCAACCTATGTCAGCGGGGCGGTGCGGGAACGCACGTCCCCACACCGCTCGCTTGCCCTATTATTTTTCGGTGCCCGCCAGGCTCGCCACGTAGGCCGCCACCAGGTGCACCTTGTCCTCGCCCAGGAACTGCCTGTGGGCCGGCATCTTGCCATTGCGTCCGTCACGAATGGTCTGCTCAATTCTGGCCAGGCTTCCGCCATAGAGCCAGACATTGTCGGTCAGGTTGGGCGCGCCCATCATCTTGTTGCCCTTGCCGTCGGGGCCGTGGCAGCCCACGCACGTAGTGGCAAATTTGGCCTTGCCGGCCTCGGCAAGCGCCGCATCCGCCGACTTCCCGCTCAGAGTGCGAACGTAGTTCGCCACCTCCTCGACACCCTTGTCACCCAGGACGGCTCCCCACGCCGGCATGGCGCCCTGGCGGCCGTCGAGAATGGTCTTCTCGATGGTCGCCGGATCGCTTCCATACAATGAATCGGAATCGGTCAGATTCGGGAATCCCTTGCCCGGCTGACCGCCGGCATCCGAGCCGTGGCACACGGCGCAGTAGTTGAGGAAGATCCGCTGGCCGATCTTGCGGGCCTCCGGGTCCTTCATCAGGACCGCCAGATCCTCGCTGCCATATTTCTTGAAGATCGGCCCGTACTTGGCGTTGGCCGCAGCCACCTCCTCGTCGTATTGGTTCTGCTGGGTCCAGCCCCAGACCCCCGGATACTTGCCCAGGCCCGGGTACAGGGCCAGGTAGACCAGGCCGAACGCGATGGTGATGTAGAACAGATACAGCCACCAGCGGGGCAGGGGATTGTTGTACTCCTGCAGGTCCCCGTCCCAGGTGTGGTGCATGGTGGCGCCTCTCTCCACCTCGGCCGTGGCACCCTTGCCGCTCCACCAGATAAGCCAGGCACACGCCAGGATGTTGGCAATGGTGACGATGCTGATATACCAGCTCAAACCGTTACTCATGGTCTGACTCCTTCGCTTGGGCGGGGGCGATGTCGCTGCGAGGCGGGTCATCCGCGAAGGGCAGGTTCGCGGCGGCGCTGAACGCCTGCTTACGCTTGCCGCTCCAGGCCCAGACCGAGACCCCGACGAACACGGTCAGCATCAGGACCGTATATACACTCCAGATTGTGCTCCAGTTCATGTCCATCACTTGTCGACCTTGAGGTAAGTGCCGAGGACCTGAAGGTACGCGACGAGGGCGTCGAGCTCGGTCTTACCCTTCACCGCGCCGGTGGCTCCCGCGATATCGGCGTCGGTGTAGGGCACGCCCAGGGTCCGCATTGCCTTCATCTTGGTGGGGGTGAGCTTGCCGTCCAGGACGTTCTCGGCCAGCCAAGGGTAGGCCGGCATGATGGACTCGGGCACCACGTCGCGCGGCTCCATCAGGTGCGCCCGGTGCCAGTCATCGCTGTAACGGCCACCAACGCGGGCCAGGTCCGGACCGGTGCGCTTGGAGCCCCACTGGAAGGGATGGTCATAGACGAACTCGCCAGCCACCGAGTAGTGGCCATAGCGCTCGGTCTCCGCCCGGAACGGGCGGATCATCTGGGAATGACAGAGATAGCAGCCCTCCCGGATATAGATGTCGCGGCCTTCGAGCTGCAGGGCTGTATAGGGCTTGAGGCCCTCGACCGGCTGCGTCGTGGTCTTGACATAGTAGAGAGGAACGATTTGCACCAGGCCCGCCACGCTGACCACCAGCAGAATCAGCACCATCATCAGGCCGACATTCTTTTCAACGACTTCGTGACCCATTGTCGGTCTCCTCGGTTAGGCTGCCTGCGGGACAGCGACGTCCACGGCCTTGCCGCCGGCCACCGTCTTCCACACGTTGTAGGCCATGAGCAGCATTCCGGACAAGAACAGGACGCCACCCAGCAGGCGCACGGTGTAGAACGGCTTCATCGCCTCGACGGTCTCCACGAAGCTATAGGTCAGGGTGCCGTCCTCATTGACCGCCCGCCACATCAGGCCCTGCATGATGCCGGCAATCCACATGGAGGAGATGTAGAGAACGATGCCGATAGTGCCCAGCCAGAAGTGGGTGTTGATGAGCTTCACGCTGTACATCTCGGTCTTGCCGAAGAGCTTGGGCAGCAGGGCGTAAATCGTACCGATGGTCACCAGCGCCACCCAGCCCAGGGCGCCGGAATGCACGTGGCCGATGGTCCAGTCGGTGTAGTGAGACAGGGCGTTGACCGTCTTTACCGCCATCATGGGCCCTTCAAACGTGGACATGCCGTAGAACGACAAGGACACGACAAGGAAGCGCAGGATGGGGTCGGTGCGCAGCTTATGCCAGGCACCCGAAAGGGTCATCATGCCGTT
>CAYWTP010000209.1:0-6476 GCA_964461215.1 uncultured Ectothiorhodospiraceae bacterium
CGTTGCCGCGCTTGAGCAGCTCGGGCAGATCGAGCTGCAGGCGGCAGCACATGGAGCGGACCATGTTGGGCTTCAGGTCCGAGTTGATGAAGTTCTGGAAGTAGGGAAGGCCATACTTCGCGGTCATGGCGAATAGCAGCTGGGCGTTCTCGCTGTCCCAATGGAAATCCGGGGTGATGTTGTATGTCGGAATGGGGAAAGTGAACACTCGCCCCTTGGCATCGCCCGCGGCCATCACTTCGATGTAAGCGCGGTTGATCATGTCCATCTCCGGCTGCAGATCGCCGTAGCTGAACGCCATCTCGCGGCCCGCGATGACGGGCACTTGGTTACGCAGGTCCTCGGGACAGACCCAGTCGAAAGTCAAGTTGGTGAAGGGGGTCTGGGTTCCCCACCGTGAGGGCACATTGAGGTTGTATATCAGCTCCTGGATGTACTGCTTGACCTGGGCGTAGCTCAGGTTGTCCCGGCGCACGAAGGGCGCCATGTACGTGTCGAAGGACGAGAAGGCCTGGGCTCCGGCCCACTCGTTCTGCAAGGTGCCGAGAAAATTGACGATCTGCCCTACGGCACTGGACATATGCTTCGGCGGGCCGGCTTCCACCTTGCCTGGCACGCCGTTCAGGCCCTCGGCCAGCAGGCTGCGCAGGGACCAGCCCGCGCAGTAGCCGGCCAGCATGTCCAGATCGTGGATGTGGACGTCCGCTTCGCGGTGCGCCGCCCCGATCTCGGGTGGATACACATGGGACAGCCAGTAGTTGGCAATCATCTTGCCGGACGAGTTCAGGATCAAGCCGCCCAGGGAGTAGCCCTGGTTGGCGTTGGCGTTGACCCGCCAGTCGGCCCGATCCAGGTACTCGTTCACGGAAGCGCCTACGTCCAGCAGGGTGCGGCGATCCTCGCGCAGGCGTTTGTGCTGCTCCCTGTATACGATATAGGCGCGCGCCGTCTCCAGGTGATTGGCAGTGATCAGCACCTGCTCCACGATGTCCTGGATCCGCTCAATCCCGGGAGGGTCCGTGCGAGTGAAGCGGTGACTGACGACCTTTATCACCTGGGCCGTGAGCAGCTGCGCCTCACGATCCTGGAATTCCCCGGTCGCCCGGCCCGCCCGCAGGATTGCCGAGTAGATCTTGGCCTGGTCGAAAGCGGCTTCGCTGCCGTCGCGCTTGATGACGCGGGAAGGAAGATAAGCTGGTTCGGCGACGCGCCTGCTAGTCATCGAGACTCCCTCTGCACCACCACCGGACGTGCCCGTGTCTTCCTTCTCAGCACAACATATTGGGTTGGTTTCCACGTGGTAATACTAGATATTGGAGGTGGACTCTGGCAATAGCCATGTTAGAGGTTCTTTGATCTCGGTCAACTTCTGGGAAGATTGCAGGGGGCAGGAGCGGGCCGGGAGGAGCCCTCGGGTCTGGCTGGCCCGTTAGGCCTCAAGCCTCAAGTCCTAGCAGCCCCAGGCCCTAAGTCCTAAGTCTGAGCCCAGAGGTCTGACCACTGACGATAGCTTTCAGCTCTGGTTGCCGTCGTTCCAGCTCCTGCACCAGCCGGAACTGATTGCGGCAGCGGGCCAGGTTGTGCCCGGGGCGCTCGGCTCGGAAGTACACATCTCCTTGCAGGTGGTCGGTGAGGAAGCGCAGGCCCAGCTCGAAGGTGATCACGGTCCCGGCGATGGCCAGCCGGTCCAGCTCAGCCGGGCTCAGCAGACCTTCCAAACCCTCCAGGTACCCGCCTACCAGGGCCTCGAAGATCTCGAGCCGGACACGGGGCCGCTCTCCCGCGTCCTCAGCCGTCGCGGCCACGCTGCTGCGTACCAGATCACCGAAGTCGTTGAGCACGATGCCCGGCATTACGGTATCCAGGTCGATGACGCATAGCGCTTCTCCCGAGTGCGCATCGAAGAGCACGTTAGTTATCTTGCTGTCGTTATGTACCACCCGTACCGGCAGCTCTCCGCCCGCCGCCGCAGTGGCGAGCACCTGAGCCAGCGGCTTGCGGTCCAGAGCGAACGCAATCTCGGCCCCGACGGCGGCGGCCCGGCTATGGGGATCGGACTCCACGGCGCCGAGCAGTGCCCGCAGGCGTTGGGGAGTATCGTGGAAGTGCGCAATGGTCTCATGCAGGCGCGGCCCGGGCAGATCCGCGAGCAGGCGGGTGAACTCCCCGAAGGCCCGCGCCGCCTGGCGGGCCTGCGGCGGGTTGTCGACCGACCTGGCCGTCACGGCGCCATCGATATAGCGATAAGTACGCCACCAGGCGCCGGTCCCGTCTATCCAGAAGGGCGCTCCGTCCAGCGCCGGGACCAGGCGCAGCACCCTGCGGGACGCATCGGGCAGCCGTGCGCGCTGCACTGCGTCAGTCAAGTGTTGCGTGACCCGGTGGATGTTCTCCATCACCTCCCGCGGCCTCGGAAAGACATAGGTGTTGATCCGCTGGTGGACGTAGCGGTGCGGCTCGCCGCCCTGCACCACGGTGCTGAGGTAGGACTCATGGATGTGGCCGGCCGTCAGCCGATCTACGGCCACCAGCGCATCGCCCAGGCCGAATGCCGCCGCGACGATGCCGATGCCGGCCCCGGGGGGCCTGGGGCCGTCGGTCATTGGGTCATGGATTCGCGCAACCTGGAGATACGCCGCCCACCGCTCAGCACTGTTCCCACGGCAGGCCGTGAAAGCGCCACCCCCCCTGGGTGCTGCGGTGGTGGTTCTCGTCCAGATCACCTTCGAAGCCTTCGTCTATGTGGTAGACGTTCTTCAGGCCGGCGGTGGCCAGCGCGTGCCCGGCCTCCTTGGAACGCTTGCCGCTGCGGCAGATGAGGATGACAGGGGCGCAGCCCTCGTCCACGTCGCATACGGCCCCGCCCAGGAGCAGCTTGCGGATGTCGGTAACGAAGTGCGGATTCACCGTCCACTCCGGCTCGTCAATCCAGGGGATGTGTACCGCCCCCTTGGGGTGTCCCACGAAGAGAAACTCCATGGACGATCGGATGTCCACCAGGACGGTCCGGGGATCCGTATTGAGCAGTTGCCACGCCTCCTCGGGCGAGAGGCTCTTCAGGGTCTCGTCGGTCATCGGATTACCTTGGTTTGCGTTGACGGCCTGGCGATAGCATAGCAAACGGGCGCGCGGCTGCCTCAGTCGCCTGTCGGTCAAGCGGGTGCGGGTTGAGGTCGGGCGAGCGCTGGCTGGTAAACGTGGCCAGCTCTCAGTTGATGTAGATCAAGACCATTATCCCTCTGCACTGGCAAAATGTTTGTTTTGCTTCGGTCTACGGGAGAAGCTTGTGGCAACTGTCATCGTCATGCTGGGGATCGCTGCACTGGCTGTATACACGGGGACGGCTATCGTCTGGGCTATTGCGGGCAATATGCGTCAGGGGGAGGTCTATCGGCGCGGGATGGCCGAGCGGCTGGAGGCTCTACGTCTGGGCCGGGCTCTGACGTTGCTCGGCGTAGACAGCGCCCGCTACCTGCATACCCAGCGCGCCATCGATATCGAGGCCCACATGCGTGCCTGCGCGAGCTGCGGAGATCTCAAGCGCTGCGATGAGACCCTCAATGGCCAGGGTTCCCCCGAGGACTTGGCAGAATTCTGTCCCAACGAAGCGGCCCTGAGCGACTTGGCCAAGGCCCAGGCGGCTGAACGCGCGCCATCGTAAGGAAAGACGTGATGTGAGGCGCAGGGCCGGGAAGCTGGCCACGGAACCCAGGGAGGGGTAGGGATGGGCAAGGAGTAAGCGAAGGGATAAGCAGGACCGCTCCACTCACTTGACTCTCAAGTCATCAGCGGCCGCCGGCAGCCGGGCCGTCTCCGGGCAGGCCACAGGCTGCTTCCTCAGTTTTCACACCCATTGCCAACCCGAGCGCAAGCCGGCGCCGAAGAACCTGCACTTCTCTGCGACTTGGTGCGAGCAATTCTTGCGCTTTCAATAGTATAAGAATATAGTTATAAGCTAATTCATGTTAGGGCGTGCCGACGGCCTTCCTGGCAGAATCCCCGTCCTTGCCAAAATCCAGACACCTATTTAGGAGAGCTGCCGTGATCAACCTCGTTATATTGTCGGCCATGGGCGTGATGGTCGTCGTGACGGCCGTGGCTATTGCCTGGGCCATCGGGCATAACCTGCGTCAGGGCCTGGCCAATCAGCAGCCGGCTGCGGAAGGCGCGCAGGGTTGCTGAGGCGATCCGCTGCGGCCGGTCATACCCAACGACATCGGAACCGCGTATGCGAGCCCCGTTCCCCGCGGGCGGATCGCAGGCTGGGACAGCATCCCCGCCCGCGACCCGCCGGGCTTCGCGGCCTACTCTCCGCCGATCTTGCCCATCAACGCAAAGCTCTTCACGAAGGGACCCGCCATCCGCGGGTCCTTGACCATGGCCTTGAAATCTCCCTTGAGGAACTTCAGCTTGCCGGTGGTGAAGGCCATACCCATACCCGCCATCCCGAGCCCCTTCTCAATCCACTTTAGCCAATCCTTCTTGTCGGCCCGCATATCCCAGCTCGGCGTCTCGCCGCCATAGGTGCCCGCACTCACGCACTGCCCGTTCTCCACCACGAACACCCCGCGGGGCTCCGACTCGTCCTTGAATCCGCAGGTGATCACGGACGAAAAGTTGATCTCCGCCAGCTTGCCGCTGACCTCCGGCTCGGCGTTCCATGCATCCTTGAGCTGGTTCATCCACTCGTCGGAAAAGAGCTCTGCCATCTGGTTATCTCCTCGATTATTGTTGGTTTGGTTGCGACCGGGGTACTGCCGGCTACCAAAGGTAGGCCAGGGACCGCCGCCACACAAGTGCGTTGGAGTTCTTTTCAGGGCGGTTGGGTGGGTCACGGCGTAACGCTATTCGGAGGAATCGACAGGGGCGCAGTACGGTTTCGCACCGCGCCACAAAGCCTGATTGATCATGAGCGTAGATTGGCCATCCTACGGCTCTGCTGCCGGTATAGCCAAGGCAGCCCGGGCGAGGGGTACGGGGGGCCGGGCGTCCTGGCGCAATCGGCAGAGTGGCTACCCGGATTGCACTGCGTTCCGTCCGGGCCACTTAACCATGGGAATAGCACGGTCCGAAGGTGGCCGGCGCCGGACTCCCGAGCATAAGGTGGCTGGCGCAGCCCGCCGCCTCAGGCGATGGACTGGTAGTACAGGTTCTGGGGATGGCGGGCCTCGGCAAAGAAGTACCAGCGCTCGGCCATCAGGCCGAGGTATTGCACGACGAAGGCCAGCAAGGGCAGGGTAGGCGACGAAATTCCGTAGGCGATCCCCAGCACCAGGATGGGAAGCGGGAAGGTAAGGATCAGGAACAGGTTCCTGACAGTCCCCACGAAGGCGCTGCTGCGGCCGTGGAAGAATTCGCGGGTATTGAAGGTTCCGCCCATGGCGCCCTGGGCTTTCTGGGTGATGCGCGTATGGCGCACACCGATGGCGCTCTGCACGGTAGAGCCGGGCTGCAGGCGGCGACTGCGCAGCAGGGAGGCGCCGCGCGTGATGAGTGCCGCCGTGGTCAGTGTCACCGCCCAGACACCATAGAACACCACCAGGTCGGCCCCCACATAGGCGGAGAAGGCGGCGGCCAGGGTGAAGCCAGAGGCGCCGCCCATCAGGATGTAGTTGAGCACCGTCAGCGGGCTGTGCCACTCGCGCAGGAATTTCACGCCGGCGTAGATCATTCCCGTGCACACGAACAGGGCGAAGGTGGCCACGGTCGCCAACGCGCCGATGAGCAGGGTGAGATCCACCGCGTAGCCGCCGGCCACGGTGAATAGCGGCTGGGTCCAACCGAGCCAGTGAGCCGCTCCGTAAAGGAGCACCAAGACGATCACCGCCGGCAGGGCGATAACCTCGCGGGACAGCCACGAGGTGCGCCAGCGCGTGGCCGAGCGCCAGGCCCGCTCGGGCCGGCCCAGGTGGAATATCGAGGCGACGAGCCCGGCCAACAGAAAAGCCACGGCCACGGCACTACCGGTGCCATAGAAGCTTCGGCTGTCCTGAGCCGGCAGAATATTGGCCAACGAGTAGACCTCTCCCGTGTACAAGGCCAGGAACAACCCCTGGCCGACGCCGATCAAGGTAGTGAGGAAGATGACGGAGAAGGCGGGGCGCATCGCGGTTACCAGCTCGCAATATCATCCAGCGTCGGCTTGTCGGCAGGCGGTGCCGGCAGCGGGCCTTCCTTCTTGAGCGGGTTGTCGGCGCGCACCAGCTCGTCCTGGTGCAGTCGGATGCGGATTTTGCGCCTGGGCAGGTAGTGGTTGGCGGGCTTGGTGCCCCACTCGGGCATGAGCTGATAGCCGCCGTTCTCACGGATGGCGACGGAGACCTCGGAGTCGGGATCATGCACGTCGCCGAACAGGCGGGCGCTCGTGGGACAGGCCAGCACGCAGGCGGGCTTGCGCTCGGCCTCCGGCAGCGCCTGGTCGTAAATCCGATCCACGCACAGGGTGCACTTCTTCATCACCTTCTGTTTGGGATCCA
>CAYWTP010000210.1:0-6435 GCA_964461215.1 uncultured Ectothiorhodospiraceae bacterium
TTCGTCGTGGTGCTCCACGCTCATGCGGGTGACCTGAGCACCGCAGGCACGCCACATGGCCTCCACCTTGTCCACCGCCACCGGGTCCGTCTCCGGCAACGGTGTCAGGATCACCCGGCGGCCCCGGTAGAGGGTGGCGAAGGAGGCCTCCACGCCGTTCTTCTCCGTGCCGGCGATGGGATGGCCGGGAACCAGGAACGGCGGCACGCCGCCGAAGGCCGATCTGGCGTCTTCCACCACGCTGGACTTGGCACTGCCGCCGTCGGTGACTACCGCGTCAGCAGCCAGGTGAGAGCCCATGGCCTGGAAGGCCTGACCCATGGCGCCCAGCGGCACGGCCAGGAAGACCAGGTCGGCATCCTCCACCGCCTCGCCAATCTCCGTGGTGTAGCGGTCGATGACGCCCAGCTCAACGGCCCGTGCCAGATTTTCGATGCCGCGCCCGGCGCCCACCACCTCACCGCAGGCACCGGCCGCACGCAATGCCCGGGCGAGCGACCCCCCGATGAGCCCCACGCCGATGACGGCGAGGCGCCGGATCATCCGCCTTCGCCGCGCTTCATGATTCGCTGCAGCACGCTGAGGAATCGGCGGTTCTCGCGCTCCAGACCCACCGTTACCCGCAGGTGGTTCGGCATCCCGTAGCCGGCCACCGGACGGACGATGACGCCCTGCTGCAGCAGCTCGTCGTGGACGGAGGCCGCGGGCCGCCCGATGTCCACGCACACGAAGTTGCCTGCCGACGGAATGTAGGCCAAATTCATGCGCTCGAAGGCGTCCACAAGCTGCTTCATGCCCTGGCGGTTGACCTCCAGGGAGCGGTACAGGTGCTCCTCGTCGTACAGGGCGGCACGGGCGGCGGCCAACGCCACGGTGTTAACGTTGAAGGGCTGACGTACCCGATTCAGAACTTCTGCCACCTCCGGCGTGGAGATCCCGTAGCCCACCCGCAACCCCGCCAGGCCATGCACCTTGGAAAAGGTGCGGGTCACGATCAGGTTCGGATAGCGGCTGACCCAGGGCACGCAGTTGGAGTAGCCCGGCAGCTCCACGTACTCGAAGTACGCCTCGTCCATCACCAAGATCACTTGAGGGGGCAGACCCTGGATGAATTTCTCCAGCGCCTTGCCCTCGACCCAGGTTCCGGTGGGGTTGTTGGGGTTGGCGATGAACACCAGCCGTGTACGCTGCGTGACCGCCTTGCTCATGGCCTGAAGATCGTGGCCCCAGTCCAGGGCCGGGACCACCACGGCCCTGGCCCCCACAGCCTGGGTGACGATGGGATAGACCGCAAAGGCATACTGGGAGTAGATGACCTCCTGCTCGCCGCCGGCAAACGCCCGAGCGACCAGCTCCAGGACGTCGTTGGAGCCGTTGCCCAAAGTGACCTGCTCGGACAGCACGTCCAGCCGCTCGGCCAACGCCTGCTTGAGCGCATAGCCGTTGCCGTCGGGGTAACGCCCCATCTCGTTGAGGGCGGCCAGAGCCGCCTCCTTGGCCTGGGCGCCGGCCCCCAGCGGGTTCTCGTTGGAGGCCAGCTTGATGGCCGCGCGAACGCCGAGCTCGCGCTCCAGCTCGGAGATAGGTTTTCCCGGCTGGTAGGGCCGAAGTCCCTGGACCCCCGGCGTGGCCAGATCCAGAGGCCGGATTGCGGCTTCGCTCTTACGATTCATCAAATAGATTCGTCCTTCAGAGGATCATCGCCGGATAGGAGCCGAGGATCTTCAGCATGGACGACTGCTCGCCGATCTCGCGCAGCGCCGCCTCCACGTTCGGATCCTCGGCGTGACCCTCAATGTCAACAAAGAAAACATAGTCCCATTTGCCGCGCCGCGACGGCCGCGACTCGATACGGGTCATACTGATCCCGTTGCGGGCAAACGGCTCAAGCAGCGCGTGCAGGGCACCCGGCTGGTTGCGGGCCGACAGCAGCACCGAAGTCTTGTCCTTGCCGGTGCGCGGCACCGGTCGGCAGCCGATGACCAGAAAGCGCGTGGTGTTCTCGGGCTCGTCTTCGATATTGGCCGCCAGCACCGGCAAGCCGTAGATCTCGCCGGCCACCTGTCCCGCAATGGCCCCGCTGCCCGGCTCGTGAGCAGCCTGGCGGGCCGCTTCGGCGTTGCTGCTTACACTCATTCGCTCCACTCCCGGCAGGTGCAGGTCCAGCCACTTGCGGCACTGGGCCAGGGACTGCTGGTGGGAGTAGATACGCCGGACGGCGGCCATGTCAGGCTCCCGGGAAAGCAGGAAGTGGTGGATGGGCAGACCCACTTCACCGCAGATCTTCAGCGACGACTGCATGAACATGTCCAGGGTGTGGCTGACAACTCCTTCCGTGGAATTCTCCACCGGCACCACGCCGTACTTGGCTGCCCCCGCTGCAACCTCCCGGAACACGGCGTCGATACCGTCCAGGGGCAGGGTATGCACCGAGTGCCCGAAATGCTTCCGCACCGCCGCCTGGGTGAAGGTGCCCGCCGGCCCGAGATAGGCGATAATCAGGGGTTTCTGCAGCGCCAGGCAGGCGGAGATGATCTCCCGGAACAGGCGCCCCATCTCATCATCCGACAAAGGACCCCGGTTGCGCGCCAGCACCCGGCGCAAGATCTCCGCCTCTCGCTCGGGGCGGTAGAAATCCCCGTCGTCCCCGCTCTCGCGCTTGGCCTGGGCCACCTGGCGGGCAAGCTCGGCGCGCCGGTTGATGGCGGTCTGGATCTGCGCGTCCAGCTCGTCGATACGCTCACGGATCGCCTCGAGCTCCGGCGTGGCAGCCGTCGGCTTGGCGGGTGCATCCTTCACCGCCGCGGTCCCCCGGCACACATGGGACAATCGAGCGGCGGGGGAATGATGCGGGACTGCGCCACGGACACCGGCCTTACAGAGTGCGCACCGCCAGCACGCCCTCGATCGCGGCAATCTCGGCGACCACGCGGCCCGGTACCGGCCCCTCCACGTCCGCCAGCGTGTAGGCCAGCCCGCCCCTGGACTTGTTCAGCATATCGTTGATGTTCAGCCCGGCCCGCGCCAGCGCCGAGGAGATCTGGCCAAGCATGTTGGGCACGTTGGCATTGACCACGGCGACGCGGTAGCCACCCGAGCGCGGCATCTCCACCGCAGGGAAGTTCACCGAGTTCTTCACATTGCCGTCCTCCAAATAGTCGCGCACCTGCTCGGCCACCATGACGGCGCAGTTCTCCTCCGCCTCGCGCGTGGAAGCGCCTATGTGGGGCAGCGTGATCACCCGGTCGTGGTCCTTGAGAAGATTGCTGGGGAAGTCGCAGACATATGCGCGCACTTTTGCCGCGTCGATGGCGTCGGCCACCGCCCTCTCGTCCACCACCCCATCCCGGGCAAAGTTCAGGATGACCACACCGTCGCGCATGGTCCGTAGGCGCTGCTCGTTGATCAGCCCGCGAGTAGCGTCCACCAGGGGCACATGGAAGGTCACGAAGTCGGAGCGCGCGAGCAGATCGTCGATGCTGACCGCTTGCTCGATGTCTGACGAGAGCTGCCAGGCCCTGGCTACGGTGATGTCCGGATCGTGGCCCAGCACCCGCATTCCCAGGGCACGTGCCGCATTGGCCACCCTCACCCCGATCGCTCCCAGTCCGACCACCCCCAGGGTGCGTCCTGGCAGCTCGAGGCCGACGAACTGCTTCTTTCCGGCTTCGGCCTGCTTGTGGATCTCTTCATCGGTGCCCTGCCGGGAGCGCGCATAGACCCAGGCCTGGCAGATGTTGCGGGCAGCCAGAAACATGCCGGCGAGCACCAGCTCCTTGACTGCATTGGCGTTGGCCCCGGGGGCGTTGAACACCGGGATCCCCCGCTCGCTGAGCTCGGCTACCGGAATGTTGTTAACCCCGGCACCGGCCCGGCCCACCGCCTTGACGGTCTCCGGAATGAGCATCTCGTGCATATTGAACGAGCGCAGCAGAATGGCGTCGGGATGCTGGATCTCGGAAGCAATCTCATAGTTCTCCCGCGGCAGTCGATCGAGGCCGGCCACGGAGATGTTGTTGAGGGTGAGGATCTTGAACATTTGCTTGGGCCGGGATTCGTGAAGCGTAAAGGGTGAAGCGTGAAGCGCACGACGTGAAACGGCGGGTCACGATGCGTTCAGGGGCACGCGCGGAACCGGGTGTTCCCCGGCGCCAGAGCTTCTCACCTTTCAGTCACCATAAAGGCGGAGCGGCTCAGCCGCGCCGCCGCTCAAACTCCTGCATGAAGGCGAGCAGGGCATCAACGCCCTCCTCGGGCATGGCGTTGTAGATACTGGCGCGCATTCCGCCCACGGAGCGATGACCCTTCAGGGTCACCAGGCCTGCGGCCTTGGCTTCGGACAGGAAGGTGGCGTCCAGCTCCGGATCGGCCAGCGTGAATGGCACATTCATCCATGAGCGGGCCGTGACCTCCACCGGGTTGGCATAGAAGTCGCTGGCGTCGATCGCGGCGTAGAGCTTCCGGGCCTTGCGCTGGTTCACCAAGGCCATGGCCTCCAGCCCCCCCTGCTCGAGGAGCCACTCGAATACGAGCCCCGCCAGGTACCACGCATAGGTGGGCGGGGTGTTGTACATGGACTCGTTGTCCGCGTGGATCTTGTAGTCGAACATGGCCGGCGTCGCCGCTCCGGCCCGCCCCAGCAGATCCTCGCGGACGATAACCAGCGTCAGACCGGCGGGGCCCACATTCTTCTGGGCGCCGGCGTAGATAATCCCATAGCGCGACACGTCCACCGGGCGGGACAGGATCGCGGAAGACATGTCCGCCACCAGCGGCACCGCGCCGGTGTCCGGAATCCAGTGGAACTCTACCCCGCCGATGGTCTCATTGGGCGTGTAATGCACGTAGGCTGCATCGGGGTCCAGCTTCCACTCCGGCTGGGGCGGGACGCTATTGAAGCCGGTGGCACTGGTGTCCGCTGCCACGTTGACACCACCGTAGCGCTTGGCCTCGGCGATGGCCTTCTTGGACCACTGGCCGGTGTTGACGTAGTCGGCCGTGCCGGCGGCACCAAGCAGGTTCAGCGGCACCATGGCAAACTGGCTGCTGGCGCCGCCCTGGAGAAACAGGACCTTGTAGCCGTCGGGGATCCCCATGAGCCGGCGCAGATCGGCTTCGGCCTTCCGGGCGATGGAGACAAACTCCTTGCCTCGGTGACTCATCTCCATCACCGACATGCCGCTGCCATGCCAGTCCAGGATCTCTTCCCGGGCCCTGGCCAGAACCGCCTCGGGTAGCATCGCGGGTCCCGCACTGAAGTTGTAAACGCGCGCCATAGCTGCTCTCGTGATGTGTGCATGTACGCCGGCGAAGGAATGCCGGACCATCCGGATTCTTCAAATACCGCCCATGATACGTGGGGCGGGAGAGATTCCGAACCGCCCTGTCCGAAATCCGTCTATCTCCCCCAATCGCCGTATGAGCCAGCTTGTTGGCGAGTCGTACTGCACCCGGTCCGCCATGGCGGGCCCTTCGCGAGCAAGCTCGCTCCTACGACAGCAACGTCGGCGGCCGGACCTCGATTCCCCGATAGGAGCCGGCCCGCTGGCGAACCGTGCCAAGGCCCGGAATGGCGGGCATCGCCCACCCTACGCCTCGCTTCCCAAAGCCTACAGCCTACGGTCTACAGCCCGGGGCCGTGCCTCACTCCTCCTCGTCGCCCCCTTCGTCCAGAATGGGCTCCACCGCCACCAGCTTCTCGTCTTCGGCCGGCGTGATCAGCTTCACCCCCTGAGTGTTGCGGCCCAGGACCGAGACCTCCGCCACCCGCGTGCGCACGAGGGTACCACGGTCGGTGATCAGCATGATGTCGTCGTCTTCCTGGGTCAGCACCGCACCGACCAGCGGCCCGTTGCGCGGACTGGTCTGCATGGCGATGACGCCGGAGCCGCCCCGCCCCTGGGAGCGGAACTCCGTCAGTGCGGTGCGTTTGCCGTAGCCCCGTTCGGTGGCGGTGAGCACGAAGCCCTCTTCGCCTGGAATGATCAAAGAGATGACCCGATGCCCGGCGGGCAAGTGCACGCCGCGCACGCCGCGCGCGCCACGTCCCATGGGGCGCACCTGTCTTTCGTTGAAGCGGATGACTTTGCCGTTGCTGGTGAACAGCAGCACATCTCGCTGCCCGTCGGTAATGTCGACCCCCACGAGCTGGTCGTCGTCCTGCAGGTCCATGGCGATGATGCCCGTGGAGCGCGGCCGCGAGAAGTCGATCAACGGCGTCTTCTTCACCGTCCCGCTGGCCATGGCCATGAATACGTTGCCGCCGCTGCCGAAGTCACGCACCGGCAGGATGGCGTTGATACGCTCGTCTTCCTCCAGCGGCAGCAGGTTCACGATGGGCTTGCCCCGGGAGGTACGCCCGGCCTGGGGCAGCTCGTAGACCTTCATCCAATACACCCGGCCGCGGCTGGAGAAGCACAGGATGGTATCGTGGGT
>CAYWTP010000211.1:0-6383 GCA_964461215.1 uncultured Ectothiorhodospiraceae bacterium
CGAGACCGTGAGTGACTTCGAACGTCTGTATCGGCTGCATCTCGCGAACCTCTACCAGATCCTGGGGCTGGAGCCGCCGGAGTATCTCTCTACCCGTTTCACTCATGGCCACGGCGCCCCGACCATGGGTGGCGTGATGCGCCGGGGGGGTCAGGAGTCCTCTTGACGACTGCATCCGCGCCGCTCCCGCATCCTCGGCACAGACCGAATGGAAAGGCCACAACATGAGTGATCGCCCCGGGCACCTGGACTCGCCCCTGGACCGGCGCCGCGCCGGCCTGCTGCTCCACCCGACCTCGCTTCCCGGCGGACCCGGCAACGGCGACCTGGGTCCGGATGCTTATCGCTTCGTCGATTTTCTGGCAGCCTGCGGCTTCACCGTCTGGCAGACACTGCCGCTCACCCCGACCCATGCGGATCTCTCCCCCTACGGCAGCCAGTCGGTGCACGCGGGCAACGAGTATCTGATCAGCCTGGACGCCTTGGTGACGGCAGGCTGGCTGGAGCCCGACACGGGTATGGCGGCCGCCGAAGATCCCTGGGTCTACCGGCGCCGCCGACTGGCCCAGGCCCATGAGGGCTTCACGCGCTCGGCCGCTCCCGAGGAGCGTACCGCTTACTCCGATTTCGTGAACCGACACGGCTACTGGCTGGACGACTACGCCGTGTTTCAAGCTCTGCGCGAGGCTCAGCGCGGGCTTCCCTGGTGGCGTTGGCCGGCCAAGCTGCGTGATCGTCAGCCGGCTGCCATGGAGCAGGTGTGGGAATCCTACGGCGAGCGCATCAATCAGTGTAGGTTTGAGCAGTTTGCGTTCTTCCACCAGTGGTGTGCCCTGAGGCAGTACAGCAACAAGAAGGGCGTGCTGGTGTTCGGGGATCTGCCGCTGTTCGTGGCCGAGGACAGTGCCGAGGTATGGGCACAGCGCCAGTACTTCCGCCTGGACGCCGAGGGGCGCCCGGAGGTGGTGGCCGGCGTGCCGCCCGACTACTTCTCCGAGACCGGACAGCGCTGGGGTAACCCGCAGTATGACTGGGAGCGCATGGGTGTGGATGGGTTCCGCTGGTGGGTGGAGCGCCTGCGTACCCAGCTTGAGCAGTTCGACCTGCTGCGGGTCGACCACTTCCGCGGCTTGGAATCGTTCTGGGAGATCCCGGCCTCGGAGAAGACCGCCATCCATGGCCACTGGGTCAAGGCGCCGGGCTCGGAGCTGCTCCAGACCCTGCGTGACACCTATGACCGTCTGCCTCTGGTGGCCGAGGATCTGGGCATCATTACGCCCGAGGTGGAGGCGTTGCGGGACGACTTCGGCCTGCCGGGAATGAAGATCCTGCAATTCGCCTTTGGCGGGGGCGCGGATAACCCCTATCTGCCCCACAACCATACCCAGAATTCGGTGGTCTACACCGGCACCCACGACAACAACACCTCCCTGGGCTGGTTCCACGAGCTGGACGGGCGCGTGCGCCAGCACGTGCTGGACTACCTGGGCTGTCCGCTGGATGCCATGCCGGTGGCCCTGTGCCGGGCGGCCCTGGCCTCGGTGGCGCTCCTGGCGGTGCTGCCGATGCAGGATCTGCTGCGCTTGGGCGCCGAGCAGCGTATGAACATGCCTGGAACCAGCGGCCGGGCCAACTGGCGGTGGCGCTTTTCCTGGGACCAGGTATCTCCGGAGATCGAAGAGCATTACCGCCATCTGATCGGCACCTACGGCAGGGAGTAAGCACCGGTATGGCTCAAGCCCCTGAGACCAACACCCGCGAGCCGCCGCTGGTGGGCGTGGACGTGGGCGGTACTCACGTACGCGTCGGCGTGGTGGCGGAGCGCCGCGTGGTGTGGGAGAAGCGCTTCGCCGCATACTTCTCCCGCCGATGCCGCCCCGAGGCACCGGAGGAGGCCCGCGGAATCGTGTTCTCCACCCTGTCCGAATCCATCGCCGAGGCCATTGCCGAGTATCCGGACGTCGAGGGCGTGGGGTTGGCAGTGCCGGGATTCCTGGATCCCGTCTCGGGCCGGCTGGCGAGCTCTCCCAACATTCCCGGCGTGGTGGACGTGGATCTGGCGGCGCCCCTGGCGCTGGCTCTGGAGCGCCCGGTGGTCGCCGAGAACGATGCCCTGGCTGCGGCCTGGGGCGAGTATCTCCTGCATCCGGAGTGCCCGCGAAGCTTGATCTACATGGGGCTTGGCACCGGCGTGGGCGGCGGCCTGATCCTGGATGGCCAGCCGTACCGCGGCCGGCATGGAACCGCCATGGAAGTGGGACATCTGATTCTAGAACCTGGCGGTAGAGCCTGCGGCTGTGGCAACCGCGGCTGCCTGGAGCGCTACGCGTCGGCCAGCGGCGTGACGGTTTCCTACGAGCAGACTGGCGGCCAGCGGCTGGATGCCCGGGAGGTTGCGCAGCGGGCACGGGATGGTGACGAGGCTGCCCGAGCGGCCTTCGAGCTGGCAGGCGAGAGCCTGGGCCGGGCCACCTCTCACCTATTGAAGGTGCTGGACGTGCAGCACGTGGTGATCGGCGGCGGCCTGAGCGCTTCCTGGGACCTGATGCAGCCGGCCTTCTCCATCCGGCTGGAGGCGGACCTCATTCCCGTGCTGCGGGCGACGGCCCGGGTAAGCCCGTCCCGCAGCGGCGATCAAGCCGGCATGATCGGGGCTGCCCTGCTGGCGCTGCCTGTGGACAACGCCGCTCGGGCGAGCGGCGCTTGATGTTAGAATGAACTTGAATATATATTTTTAATTTATTGATAGCCAAATAATATTAAGGTGTCCGTGAAGCGGACACTTGGGTAATGGCACGACGACCACTCATGACTAATTCCCCATTGAAATCCCAGGCCTGGGAGGCGCTCTATACTCACCATCGATCCCTGGCGGACGTGCACATGCGGGACCTGTTTGCCCAGGATCCCCAGCGTTTCCAGAGCTTCTCCACGCAGGCGTGCGGGCTGTTGATGGACTACTCCAAGCACCGCTTGACCGCGGAGACCATGACGCTGCTGCGCAACCTGGCCGATGCAGTGGAGCTGCGTGCCTGGATAGAGCGCATGTTCTCCGGGGAGAAGATCAATAGCACCGAAGGCCGCGCGGCGCTGCACGTGGCCCTGAGAAACCGCTCGAATCGTCCCATTCTGGTGGATGGTCAGGACGTGATGCCTGAGGTGAATGAAGTGCTGCGCCGCATCCGCACGTTTACCGACGCCGTGCGCACCGGCGAGTGGCGGGGTCATACAGGCAAGCGCATCCGGGCCATCGTGAACCTCGGGATCGGTGGCTCCGACCTCGGTCCGGCCATGGCCGTGACCGCCTTGAAGGCCTTTGCCGACCCGGACCTGAGTGCACATTTCGTGTCGAATCTGGATTCGACCCAGATCAGCGAGGTGCTGGACATCGTGGATCCGGAGACCACCTTGTTCATCGTTGCCTCAAAGACCTTCACGACGCAGGAGACGCTCACCGACGCCCGTACGGCGCGGGGCTGGCTGGTGACCCGGCTGGGGGATGAGAAGGCGGTGGCGCGGCACTTCGTGGCGGTGTCCACCAACACGAAGAAGGTGCGCGAATTCGGAATCGACACGGCCAACATGTTCGGGTTCTGGGACTGGGTGGGGGGGCGGTACTCCATGTGGTCCGCCATCGGCCTTCCGATTGCCCTGATGATCGGCATGGATCACTTCGAGGAGCTCCTCTACGGGGCTCACGTCATGGACGAGCATTTCCGCACTGCACCCTGGGAGCGGAATCTGCCGGTGCTGTTGGGCCTGCTGGGAGTGTGGTACATCGACTGCTTTCAGGCGCCCACCCACGCCGTGCTGCCCTATGACTACGCTCTGCGCCTGCTGCCGGCTTATCTGCAGCAGCTTGAGATGGAGAGCAACGGCAAGCGGGTCACCCGGCTGGGTGAGCCGGTGGGCCATCTGACCTGCCCTGTGATCTGGGGGGCACCCGGCAACAATGGCCAGCATGCCTTCTACCAGCTCATGCACCAGGGAACGCGGCTGATTCCCGCCGATTTCATCGTCGCGGTGCACGGTCAGCATGAGCGGCCCGGACACCAGGCGGCGGTGCTGTCCAACGCCCTGGCTCAGACCGAGGCGCTGATGCGGGGCCGCACTTTCGAGCAGGCCAAGGCGGAGCTGGAGCGCAGCGGATTGAAAGGAAGTGCGCTGGAGGCCGCAATACCGCATCGCGTGCTGCCTGGCAACCAGCCCACGACCACCATCATGTATTCTCGGCTGACGCCGGAGCTGCTGGGCTCGCTGGTGGCGCTCTACGAGCATAAGGTGTTCGTGCAGAGCGCGTGCTGGGAGATCAACGCCTTTGATCAATGGGGCGTGGAGCTCGGCAAGCAGCTCGCCAAGGTAATAGAGCCGGAGCTGCGCGGCGAGGCTGCGGTGACGGGCCACGACGGTTCCACCACGGGGTTGATCAACCATCTGCGCGAGCGGGGACCGTGGGGCTGAGCGGTGGTCACGACACTGTAACATGCACGGGTGCATTTGCACCGTTGCCCGAAGCGGCCGGGTGTGTTCTGCTGAGGCGGCTCAAGCCGGCTATCGGGCTGGGCGGCCCTATCGTTGCGCAGGGCCCGCCGGGCCACCGGGGAAGGCGGTCCCGTCCCCCGGCCGTAAGCGTGCCGGCGCGTTGCCACTGATAACCAAGAGAGGATGCGTATGTCGAGTATCGAACAACTGCTCGGCGGTGAGGCCGAGTCGCTGCTGACCCACGCGTGCAAGACCATCAGCCGCGATCTTCTGCACCTGCCGGGTCCGGATTATGTAGACCGGGTGGCCTCGCTGAAGAATCGCAATGCTCGCGCTCTGCGCAGTCTGCAGGCCTTGTTCGATCACGGACGCCTGGGCGGGAGCGGGTATCTTTCCATTCTGCCGGTGGATCAAGGAGTAGAGCACTCCGGCGGCGCCTCCTTCGCACCCAATCCCATCTACTTCGATCCTGCGAATATCGTGGGCCTGGCGATCGAGGGAGGCTGCAATGCCGTGGCCTCCACCCTGGGGGTGCTGAGCTCGGTGGCACGCCGCTATGCTCACAAGATCCCGTTCATCCTCAAGCTCAACCACAACGAGATGCTTACCTATCCGGCCATCTACGATCAGACGCCGTTCGCCAGTGTGGATCAGGCCTTCGAGATGGGCGCGGTAGCCGTGGGTGCCACCATCTACTACGGCTCCGCCGAGTCGAGGCGCCAGATCCAGGAGGTTAGCGAGGCCTTCGAGTACGCGCACGAGCTGGGCATGGGAACGATTCTCTGGGCCTACCTGCGTAACCCCGCCTTTAAGAAGGACGGCACCGACTATCACGTCGCCTCGGATCTGACCGGCCAGGCCAATCATCTGGCCGCAACCATCGACGCGGATATCGTCAAGCAGAAGCAGGCCGAGAACAATGGCGGCTATACTGCCATCAAGTTCGGCAAGACGCATTCCAAGGTGTACTCCGAGCTCACGACCGACCACCCCATCGACCTGGTACGTTACCAGGTGGCCAACTGCTACATGGGCCGCTCCGGGCTCATCAATTCGGGTGGCGGCTCCGGCGAGAACGATCTGGGGCAGGCCGTACGGACCGCCGTAATCAACAAGCGCGCGGGCGGGATGGGCTTGATCTCCGGGCGTAAGGCGTTTCAGAAGCCGATGGGCGAGGGCGTGGAGCTGCTTCACGCCATTCAGGATGTGTACCTTTCCGACGAAGTAAGCGTTGCCTGATTCCACCCGTGGTGGATCGCGGAGCAGCCGCAGCACGCGGCCGTCGTGTCACGCCGGGGGCGTGTCTTCGCGATCGCCGCCGCGCTGCGCACGCAGGTTTTTTCGACAGAGTTCGTTCGCTGATTCCTTAACCGATATAGAGCAGGGGTGATCGACATGAGTGAGAAGTGGGTATTTTCGTTCCAAGAAGGGGACGGCAAGAACAAGAAGCTGCTGGGCGGCAAGGGTGCCAACCTGTGTGAAATGACGCAGATTGGCCTGAACGTTCCGCCCGGCTTCGTGATCAGCACCGACGCCTGCCTGGCTTACCTGGATACGCCCAACCGTGCGCTGCCTGACGGCGTGATGGAGCAGGTCAGGACCCAGATGGCGGCAGTGGAGAAGGCCAGCGGCAGGAAGTTCGGCGACGCGGGCGATCCGCTGCTCGTGTCGGTGCGCTCCGGCTCGGCCATGTCCATGCCGGGCATGATGGACACCATCCTGAATCTGGGCCTGAACAAGGCGACCCTGGCGGGACTGATCAAGCACACCAACAACGAGCGCTTCGGCTATGACGCGTACCGCCGCTTCATCCAGCTCTTCGGCAAGGTTGCTCTGGGCGTGCCCGACGAGCTGTTCGACGAGCAGTTCGAGACCGTAAAGGAGCACGTGGGGGCCAAGGT
>CAYWTP010000212.1:0-6369 GCA_964461215.1 uncultured Ectothiorhodospiraceae bacterium
AGGCCGAGGCTGAGCGGATGCGCCGGGCCAAGGTGATCAACGCCGAAGGCGAGCTCCAGGCCTCGGAGAAGCTGGCCCAGGCTGCTGCCGTGCTGTCCCGCGAGAAGAACGCCATCACCTTGCGCTACCTGCAGACCATGATCGACATCTCCAGCGAGCGTAACTCCACGATCCTGTTCCCCCTGCCCATCGAGATGCTGAACGCTTTCGGCGATGCGGTTAAGAGCCGGGGCGGTGGAGCCGGTGAGCCTTGATTCGAGGCGTTCTCCTGGATCTCAGTGGCGTGCTCTACGTGGGACGCCAGGCTCTGCCCGGTGCCCTGGATGCGGTGGCTCGCCTGGGCCAGAGCGGGATTCCCATTCGTTACATAACCAACACCACGCGCAGCCCGCGGCGCATGATCATGGAGCAGCTCCGGGCGATGGGATTCTCCTTTCCCGAGGGCGACGTCTATACCGCGCCGCTGGCAGCGCTGGATTACCTCCAGGCCCGGGGGCTTACACCCTACCTGGTCGTGCACTCGAACCTCATCGAGGAGCTGGCCGGTGTGTCGAGCCCCGCGCCCGATGCCGTGCTGATCGGCGATGCGGGCGAGGGCTTCACCTACCAGCACATGAACAGCGCCTTCCGGCTGTTGCTGGAGGGAGCCCCTTTGCTGGCCATGGGCAGCAACCGCTACTTCAAGGAGGCCGATGGCCTGAGCCTGGACGCAGGGCCGTTTGTCGCCGCCCTGGAATATGCAGCGGGCGTGCGGGCCACGATCATCGGCAAGCCGGCGGCAGCCTTCTTTCACGCCGCCGTAGCCAGTCTGGGCTGTGCCCCCGGGGCCACGGTCATGGTCGGTGACGACGTGGACGCCGATGTGATCGGCGCCCTGGACGCCGGCCTGCCCGCTATTCTGGTGCGTACCGGCAAGTTTCGTCCGGGCGACGAGCAGAAGGTCGAAGGGCGGGCACCAGTGCTTGAAGACATCTCGGCTGCGGTTGACTGGATCCTGCAACGGCTCTGAGTGCTGCGAGGTACCTAAATGAGGCTAGGATTTATCGGTACGGGTCTGATGGGCCGGCCCATGGCGGCGAGGTTGCTGGAGGCCGGCTATGGACTCACGGTATTCAACCGCAGCCGGGACAAGACCCGGGATCTGGCCTCCAGGGGAGCCACGGTCGCGGAATCGCCTTCCGAGGTTTTGCGGGAAGCCCAGGTGGTGGTGCTTATGCTGTCCGACGAGGCGGCCATCCGTAGCGTGCTGCTGGACGCCGAGCACGCCGGAGCCGTGCGCGGGTGTGCGCTGGTGCAGATGGGCACCATCGCCCCGGCCGCAAGCCGGGCCCTGGCGCGCGAGATCCAGGGGCTGGGGGGGGAGTATCTGGAAGCGCCGGTGCTGGGCAGCATCCCCGAAGCCCGTGAGGGGCGTTTGATCGTTATGGTAGGTGGCAGCGCGGACCAGTTCTCCCGTCACCGGGATCTGTTCAGGGTCTTCGGACCCGAGCCGCTGCACATCGGACCCGTGGGCCAGGCGGCCGGACTGAAGCTGGCCCTGAATCAGCTCATCGCCTCGCTGACCACTGCCTTCGCCCTGAGTCTGGCCCTGGTGCGTAAGGAAGGCGTTGCCGTGGAGACCTTCATGCAGATCCTGCGCGGCAGTGCGCTGTATGCGCCAACCTTCGACAAGAAGCTCCAGCGCATGCTCGATGGCGACTACGGCAAGCCCAACTTTCCCACGCGGCATCTGGTCAAGGACGTGAGTCTCTTCCTCGCCGAGGCGTCAGGACTCGGGCTGGACACGCGGAGCCTCGAAGGTGTGCGCCAGACCTTACACAGCGCAGTGGAGCGGGGGCTGGCCGACGGGGATTATTGTGCCTTGTACGATGCCGTGAGCAACGCCGCCGCTCAGGACTTGCCGGAGCCGTCGCCGCCCGCAGGATAGGCCGGCATGGGGAATGGGGTGACCTTGTCGCCCTCGGTGATGGGCAGGATCTTGTTGCTGCCCTCCTTCTCCACCTCGTCGACCCTTACCACCGCATGCATGGGGATGTAAGTGCGTTTTACGCCGGAGAACTCGGCTTTGAGCCGCTCTTCCGCAGGATCCACCAGCACCGCCGAACGTTCCCCGAAGATCAGCTCACCCACCTCGATGAAGCCGTACATGTCGCTTTGCCCCACATGGCGGGCGTGCAGCTCGTAGATCTTACCCTGATTGTGAAAGACGACCTTATAGACGCGTTTGCTTGGCAAGGTCCGGATTCCGTTGACAACCAGTGCTGATTATACCCCGCTGGTAACAGGGGTGAAGGAGCAATCGGCCTTGGACACGGGAGGGGTTCCGGGCGCGCGGGGGCACTTCCTTGTGCCCCGCCTTGTTGCTATTGGGAAAGCGCTTACTTCTTCTCGGAGGAGGCGGCAGGTGCGGCAGGTACGCCGTAGTATGGCATGCCGCCCCAGCCTGGGTAGCCGCCCCAGCCCCCGTACGGATAGCCGCCCCAGCCCCCGTACGGATAGCCGCCCCAGCCGGGGTAGCCATAGCCGTAGTAGGGATAGCCGTAGCCGTGACCACGACCCCAGCCGCGGCTGGAGAAGTTGGCGTCGACGTCGCCAAACATGTCAGTCAGCCCACTCCACGGCCCGCCGCCCCAACCGCCGGGCCCACCCCACCAAGCGTGCGCGGACTGCGCCGGCAGCACGGAGGCACCGACGATAGCCGCAACCGCAGCTACTTTCGCGATATGCTTCATGTGTCGTTCTCCAGGAGTTTGGATTTGCACCTGATGGCGAAAATGCGTTGTGATTCGCACTTTCGGCGCGCAGTTTGCCACCTACTCGAGTGCTGATCAAGGTTCAACGGGTGCCGGACCCGGACGGTTGCCGTCGGCGCCGCGAAATCCGGTGATGCTGTTGGATTTCATTGGTTTATGTGAAGAAAGCCGAAAGGCCTTCGGGCCTTGAAATCGCGTCGGGCGCGCCCCATGTCGAGTACCAAGGTGGCCTTGCGCCATACGCATTCCATTCAGGAGGGCAAAGACATGACAGTCGTGCGTTACGAACCCTGGAATCTCTACAACCAGCTTCAGGACGAGATCAACAAAGTGTTCCAATCCCGCCTGGGGCCAGTGTCGGAAGACGACAACTCCAGCGTGGTTACCAGCCACTGGAGTCCGGCAGTGGACATCAAGGAGGAGGCTGACCGCTTCCTGCTGCTGGCCGACGTCCCGGGCGTCGAGCCCAAGGATATTGAGATCACGATGGAGCACGGGGTCCTCACCATCCGGGGCGAGCGGGCCACGGAGAACGAGGAGGAACGTCAGGCCTTCAAGCGCGTGGAGCGCGCCCGCGGCACCTTCTACCGCCGCTTCAGTCTGCCCGACACGGCCGATCCCGAGCGGATCTCAGCCAAGGGCAGGAATGGGGTTCTGGAGATCACGATTCCCAAGCATGAGAAGCTGCAGCCCAGAAAGATCAGTGTGGAGAGTTGATGGCGCGGGCGGGGCGTAAGCCCCGCCCGGCAGCGGCGGGTTTCAGGCGAGGGGTATGGAATACAAGGACTACTACAGGATTCTCGGCTTGTCGCGCGGGGCCTCGCAGGACGAGGTCAAGCGTGCGTATCGCAAGCTGGCGCGCAAGTTTCACCCCGACGTCAGCAAGGAGCCCAATGCGGAGGAACGCTTCAAGGAGGTCGGCGAGGCCTACGAGGTGCTCAAGGACCCCGAGAAGCGTGAGGCCTACGATCGCCTGGGTGCCAATTGGAAAGCGGGCCAGGACTTCAGGCCACCACCGGGCTGGGAGGGTGGCTTCGATTTCGGTGGCGGTGGATTCACCGGCGCCGACGCCAGCCGTTTCAGTGACTTCTTCGAGTCCCTCTTCGGCGGCATGGGCGCGGGCCCGCGCGGGACTCGCGGCGGCCGGGGCTTCAGCATGCGCGGAAGCGACGAGCGGGCGAAGATTCAAGTGAGCCTGGAGGACGCCTACCACGGCGCCACGCGTACCATCCAGCTTCAGACGCCGGAGGTGGACCGTCATGGCCGGGTGGCCGCGAAGAGGCGGGCGCTGAAGCTCAAGATCCCGGCCGGGGTCACCCCGGGCCAGCAGATTCGCCTGGCAGGTCAGGGGGGAGGCGGCCACGGCGACGGCGCCAGCGGCGATCTGTATCTGGAAATCGAGTTCCAGCCCCACCCCCTGTTTCGGGCGCAGGACAAGGACGTCTATCTCAATCTTCCCATAACACCCTGGGAGGCGGCCCTGGGGGCCAAGGTCTCGGTCCCGACCCTGGCGGGGAAGGTCGACCTGAGGATTCCCGCCGGCTCCCAGTCGGGACGCCGGCTGCGCCTGAAGGGCAGGGGGCTCGGCGGGGCCCATGCCGGAGACCAGTACGTCGTGGTCCAGATCGTCACACCCGCGGCGGACACCGAGGCCGCGCGGGAGCTTTACCGGCGGATGGAGCGAGAGATGCCGTACAATCCACGGGCACATATGGAGGCATAGGATGGCGAGGGTAGCCCGAACCATCATCGTGGACGGCATACTGCTGGACGACGAGGTGCGGCTGACCCTGAGCGACTTGTGCCGGGCCACCGGGCTGCATGCCGAGGCGCTCATCGCCATGGTGGAGGAGGGCTTGATCGAGCCGCGCGGCGATTCGCCGCGAAGCTGGCGGTTCCCGGCAACTGCCCTGGCCCGCTTGAATACCGCGGTCCGTCTGCAGCGGGATCTGCAGCTCAACGTCTCCGGCGCGGCGCTGGCTCTGGATCTGTTGGACGAGGTCCGCGCCCTCCGGGCCCGAGTGCGGGCGCTGGAGAGCCTGCTGGACTGATGCCGCCCCCCGCGGACGGATACCCACAGAAGGAAAATCCCATGGCTCAATGGCTTCGTCTGACCATCGTTCTGCTTTGCCTGGGGGGCACCCCTGCCGCCTGGGGTGCACTGCCAGCGGCCGTAGGCACCGAGCCGCTGCCCAGCCTGGCGCCTATGCTGGAGAAGACCACTCCCGCGGTGGTGAACATCTCCACCCGCAGCACGGTGCGCACGCGGCGCAGCCCGCTGCTGAGCGACCCCTTCTTCAGGCGCTTCTTCAACATTCCCGATCAGCCCGAAGAGCGCCGGACCGAGAGCCTGGGCTCCGGCGTGGTGGTGGATGCCGAGCGCGGCTACGTGTTGACCAACCATCATGTGGTGGACAACGCTCACGAGATCACCGTCACGCTGCGCGACGGCCGCAAGCTGGAGGCGATCCTGGTGGGCACGGATCCGGAGACCGACGTCGCCGTAATCAAGATCCCGCCCGAGCATCTGAGCGCGCTGCCCATGGCCGACTCGGACAAGCTGCGGGTGGGGGACTTCGTGGTCGCCATCGGTAATCCCTTCGGCCTGGGGCAGACCGTAACCTCCGGGATCGTCAGCGCCCTGGGCCGCACCGGGCTGGGAATCGAAGGCTATGAGGATTTCATCCAGACAGACGCCTCCATTAATCCCGGCAACTCCGGCGGCGCACTGGTGAACCTGCGCGGGGAGCTGGTGGGGATAAACACTGCCATCCTGGCCCCCAGCGGTGGCAACGTGGGCATCGGCTTTGCCATTCCCGCGAACATGGTCCGCGAGGTGCTGTCCCAGATCGTTGCCTACGGTGCCGTCCGCCGCGGGCAGCTCGGGGTGGTCGTGCAGGACCTGACCCCCGCACTTGCGGCAGCCTTCGATATCCCGGCCCGCGAGGGTGCCGTGGTGGTGGAAGTGGCCAAGGATTCACCTGCGGCCGGCGTCGGGCTGCGGCCCGGGGATATCGTGGTCAAGCTCAACGATAGGGAGGTGCGCAGTGCCGCCGACATGCGCAACTCGGTGGGCCTGCTTCGGATCGGGCAGGAGGTGCGCATGGAGATCGTGCGCGCCGGCGAGCCCAAGACACTGGTGACACGCATCGCCGAGCCGGTTTCTCAGGTGCTGTCCGGGGCCGACCTGGATCCACGACTGGCGGGGGCGAGCTTCGTGCCGCTGGACGCTGTGACCAATGGACGGGCCGATGGTGTGGTCGTGGCGGACGTGGACGCCGGCGCCGCCGCGTGGCTGACGGGTCTGCGCAAGGGCGACGTCATCGTCAGCGTCAACCGCACCCGGGTGGCCAGGCTGGAGGACTTCGCCAAGCTGGTACAGGACAACGCCCAGAGCCTGGTCCTGAACATGCGCCGGGGCAATAGCTCGGTGTACCTGGTGTTGAGGTGATCGTATTCGGCCTGAGGCCTAAGGCTTGGGGGGGTAGGGAGCGGGGAGTTCTCGTAGCCCGCGGCGGTTGACAGCGGTTGCCAGCACCGTTTTGCTCAAGCCTCAGGCCTCAGGCCTCAGGCCTCAGGCCTGAAGCCTTCAGTTGTCCGTCCTGGACCGGCAACG
>CAYWTP010000213.1:0-3397 GCA_964461215.1 uncultured Ectothiorhodospiraceae bacterium
AGAGCGTGCTCAAGGATCTGAAGCAGAGCACCCGCCAGCGTTTCGTGGCGCTGGAGTTCAGCTACCCCAGGCCCGAGGTGGAGCAGAAGATTATCGTGCGCGAGTCCGGCGTCGAGCCGGAGCTGGCCGCACGCCTGGTGAAGTTCGCCGGGATGACGCGCAACCTCAAGGGCAACGGCCTGGAGGAGGGCGCCAGCACCCGGCTGCTGGTCCACGCCTCCAAGCTCATCGCCAAGGGCATCGATCCGGTCAGCGCCTGCCGCGCCGCGATCGCCGAGTCCATCACCGACGACCCGGAGATGCTCTCGGCCGTCAATGAGCTGAGCGCGAGCTTATTTTGAACGGGAAGATGCACCACGGGGCACACGGAGAGCACTGGGAAGATGCGTTCGGGCGGCCGCGCCACGGAGCACGGAATACGGACTGAGTCCCGGTCTTTCGCCGGCAGACGGAAGCTGCCCGCGGGGGCGTGGGCCATCTATCACAATCACTATTGCCTAACCCGGTTGTCGCTCTTAAATCGCTAACGCCTGTGTCCCCCCGTGTTCCCCGTGGTGAAATTTCCAATCCGATGCCCCGACCGGCGTTAGACGCACTGGAGCTGGAGGAGCGGCTGGATGAGCTGCTGTGGGCGGCGCTGTCTTCACGGCGCAGTGCCACGCCAGCGGCGCGCGCCATCGCTGGGCTGGATCGGGAGTGGCAGGAGTTTGTGCTGCACTGGGTCAGGGTGCTGGAGAAGTCCAACGCCGAATGCGCCTACCAGTTCGCCAGCAACGCCCGATCGGCCGTCGAACGCCTGGACCGCCCCGGGGTCGAGGCCTGGATAATCCTGGCCATGGACGTGTATGACCGCTCGGGCCTGTACGCGGCCATGGACGTGTTCAACCACGTCGAGCGGTTCACCGAACGCGCCCGCGCCCGGGAGGTGGGAGTGCCGCTGGAGGACGTGGCGCGAGTGCTGGAGCGATTCGTACTGGGATTGAGCGGGCGGCGACTGCGCCTGGAGGCGGGGCAGGACACCTATACCGACACCGAGACCATCTTCCTGCCCGAGCTGGCCGGGCGCTTTGCGAGCAGAGACCAAAACTTCCGGCTGTACAAGGCGACCGCGGTGTACTTGTGGGCCCAGACGCGCTTCGGAACCTGGCAGATGGAGCCGGTGCAAGCCTTCGCCCACTTTCGCGATCAAGGGCGTGCCCTGACCCTGTTCCAGGCCCTGGAGTCCTTGCGCCTGGACGCGCGCATCGCCCGTGAGCTGCCGGGCGCACACCGGGACATGATGGCGCTTGCGGCGCAGCTCGGCGAGGCGGCATATCCTCCGGGATGGGAGCAGCACGCACGAATCCTGCGCCGCACGGAAGCCACGGTACAGGACACTCTGGAGCTGCTGGGCCGGCTGTACGACACGGCCCCCCATGTCCCACCATCGTTGTGCTTTCACGGCAGCCTGCGGCCGGACCGGGTCGCGGAGATCATGGCCCTGCGCCTGGCACGGGAGAAGCAGGCCTTTCGGGCGGCACTGGCCCGCTTGCACAACGAGCTGGTCGGACCGGCTGCGGCGAATGAGCAGGAGGGCGCCTCGCCGTTCTCGGTCCGCCGTGTGCCGTCCGATGACGTGACCGAAGGGCACGCCTTCCAGCTTGAGTTCGAGGGCAAGCCGATGGCCCCGCCCGAGGACGTCGTGGGCACCATGGAGTCCATCCTGCAAGACCTGGGGAACATCCCGGACGAGTATCTAGTGCCCGCCGGTGAGGGTGCTTACTATGCCGGCAGCCACCCCGGCGAGTCCGATCCGGCCGCCGACGTATGGAAGGGCACCTACCACGAGAAGGGCGCGCACCTGTACAACGAGTGGGACTTCCAGCGCCAGCACTACCGCAAGGAGTGGTGCGTGCTGCGGGAACTCGACGTCACCCCCGGCCAACCTTCATTCGTCGAACGCACCCGGCTCAGGTACGGCCAGCACCTGCTTCACCTGCGCAAGACCTTCGAAGCCCTGCGGGGGCAGGACAAGCGCCTGAAGAAGGAGCCCTACGGCGACGAGGTGGACATCGACGCGCTGGTGGAGGCCCGCGCCGACGCCCTGACCGGCCTGGAGATGAGCGAGCGGGTGTTCAGCCGCATGCACAAGGTGGAACGCAACATCGCGGTGATGTTCATGGTCGACATGAGCGGCTCCACCAAAGGCTGGATCAATGACGCCGAGCGTGAATCCCTGGTACTGCTGTGCGAGGCCTTGGAGAGCCTGGGCGATCGCTACGCCATTTACGGCTTCTCCGGCATGACCCGCAAGCGCTGCGAGGTGTATCGGATAAAGCGCTTCAACGAGGCCTACGGGGATGAGGTGCGAGCGCGCATCGCCGGTATCGAGCCGCAGGACTATACGCGCATGGGCGTGGCCATCCGGCATCTGGCCAAGCTGCTCGGCCAGGTAGAGGCGAGGACCCGGGTGCTCATCACCTTGTCCGACGGCAAACCGGATGACTACGGCGGCGAGTATCGGGGCACGTACGGCATCGAAGACACCCGCCGAGCGCTGATCGAGGCCAAGCGCGACGGCATCCATCCCTTCTGCATCACCATCGACAGGGAAGGCCAGGATTACCTGCCCCACATGTACGGGCCGGTCAACTACACGGTAGTGGACGCCGTGGAGAAGCTGCCCTACAAGGTCTCGGAGATCTACCGGCGGCTGACGACGTGAGCGGCCCAGATTGTAGGAGCGAGCTTGCTCGCGATGGCGCACAGGGAAGCCTTGTTCGCGAGCAAGCTCGCTCCTACGGGGAGGCGGTTCCGTCGGCATCACCCTGATTGCTGTCCCCGCCCATGAGCTGCCGCATGGCCGCGAGCAAGTTGCGGTACAGGACCGGGTTGCCCCGCTCCTCGGCCGCCAGCAGGGCCTTCATATGCTCGCGCTGGGTCGGCATACGGAAGCAGGCGGGGCAACTGTCCGGGACCACAGGCAGGCCGGCCTCCCGGGCGAAGTCCGCGAGCTGGCGCTCGCGGGCGTAGACCAGCGGCCGGATCACCCGCAGCCCGCCGGCATCGATGAGGTAATGGGCCTTCATGGTGTTCAGGCGCCCTTCGTTGAAGGCGGACATGAGGAAGCTCTCGGCCAGATCGTCCAGGTGCTGGGCAAGAGCCAGCACGCCAAAGCCGTTCTCCCGCGCCACCCGGTACATCACGCCGCGCTTCATCCGCGCACAGAAGGCGCAGAACGAGGGGTTGTTCATGTGCTTCTCGGCCTGCCGGGCGATGGCCTGGGACTCATAGAAGTACTCCACCCCCAGCTCCCGCATATAGCCCTTCAGGGGCGAGGGGTCGAAGCCCTCGATGCAGGGGTCCACCGTCAGCGCCGCGTCCCCCTGGAAACCCTTGAAGATGGCCCCGAAGTCCA
>CAYWTP010000213.1:3407-6347 GCA_964461215.1 uncultured Ectothiorhodospiraceae bacterium
CGCCGCCACATGAAACGACACCGGAGCATATCGGCGCAGGTGCAGCAGCACCTGCAGCAGCGACAGTGAGTCCTTACCTCCGGAGACCCCTAGCAGGATGCGGTCCCCGTCGCGGATCATCGCGTAGTCTGCTATTGCCCGGCCCACCGGGCGCAGGAGTGACTTAGGGGGTGGGGCCGGCTGAAAAGGAGGAAGCGTCACGGCGGATTTCCTCGGCTCAATGCTCGCGCTTGCAGGTCTGCCTTCATACCCATCCCGGCGGCGCGTGCTTGCGAGGCCTCATAGGCCAGTCCTTAAGGGCCAACTGACGGCGCGGCATTGCGGAAGGTCTTGCGGGACACGCCGTGAATACCCCTGGCGCTGCGCAATCCGTGCTGCGCTTGTGGGACCAGCCCATGCCATCCCGGCATGGGCGCTCACCGGCCCTTCGGTCCCGGTTCGCCCCTGTAGGCTCGTCGGCGTCTATCCCTGCCGCCGACGGTCCTGCAACCCCCCCGCAATGCCGCATGGAGTGGCTCGGCGGCTCAAGGACTAATCTATGTGCCAGGCCTAGATGGATCCCCGATGCGAGGGCCGGCACGCTGGCTGACAAGTGTAGGTGGCCCGGGGATCTGCCGCTATACTGCCCCGGGGCTCGCGTGCCCTACCGATTCAACCAAGGAGAATAGCATGGGCGGCTTCACCCTTTTCGTTTTCGTGCTGCTGGCGCTGGCGGTGGTGGTGGTCTTCCTCGGGGTCAAGTCGGTGCCCCAGGGAATGGAATTCACGGTTGAGCGGTTCGGGCGTTATACCCTGACCCTGAGCCCGGGCCTGCATCTCATCATGCCCCTGGTGGATCGGATCGGGGCCAAGCTGAGCATGATGGAGACGGTTCTGGACGTGCCCTCCCAGGAGGTCATCACCAAGGATAACGCCATGGTCAAAGTGGACGGGGTGGTGTTCTATCAGGTGGTGGATGCCGCCAAGGCGGCCTACGAGGTGAACCAGCTCCAGCTGGCCATCATCAATTTGACCTTGACGAATATTCGCACCGTAATGGGCTCCATGGATCTGGACGAGCTGCTGTCCCGGCGCGACGAGATCAATAGCCGCCTGCTGTCCATCGTGGACGATGCCACCACCCCCTGGGGCATCAAGGTCACCCGCATCGAGATCAAGGACATCGCGCCGCCGCGGGATCTGGTGGACGCCATGGCCAGACAGATGAAGGCTGAGCGCGAGAAGCGCGCGTCCATCCTGGAGGCCGAGGGCGAGAGGCAGGCCCAGATCCTTCGCGCCGAGGGTGAGAAGCAGTCCGCCATCCTGGAGGCCGAAGGGCGCAAGGAGGCGGCCTTCCGTGACGCCGAGGCGCGTGAGCGCCTGGCCGAGGCCGAGGCCAAGGCGACCCACATGGTGTCCCAGGCTATCGCCAAGGGCAGTGTTCAGGCCCTGAACTACTTCGTGGCCCAGAAGTACGTGGAAGCCATCAAGGAGATCTCCGTCGCCCCCAACCAGAAGATTCTGTTCATGCCCCTGGAGGCATCGAGCGTGATCGGCGCCCTGGGCGGAATTGCCGAGATCGCGCGGGAGGCGTTCGCCAAGGGCGACGGCCCCGTCAGTGGATAGCTTGAGCATGCAGCCCGACTTCTGGCACTGGCTGGTGCTGGGGCTGGTGCTTGCCATCATCGAGGCCCTCGCCCCGGGCACGTTCTTCCTGTGGCTGGGGGTCTCGTCAGTGGTGGTCGGGCTGGTGGTCTGGGTGGTCCCCCAGCTGGCGCTGGAATATCAAATCCTGTTTTTCGCACTGTTCTCCCTGGCCAGCATTGCACTGTCCCGGCGCTACCTGAAGAGCCACCCCATACACAGCGAGCAGCCCCTGCTGAACCGCCGGGGTGAGCAGTACATCGGACGCACCTTCACCCTGACCGAGCCCATCGTCAATGGGCGTGGCAAGATCCACGTTGACGACAGCACCTGGCGGGTCACGGGGGAAGACTGTGAGGCCGGCAGCCAGGTGCTGGTCACCGGGGCTGAGGGCGTGGTGCTCAAGGTCACCCGCAAGCCGTAGGTGGGCTGTCCGACGGCGGTCCGATCCTTGGTCGGTTAAGAGTGCTCGCGCTGCGGGCCCGGCCCAGCGATGGGGCTGCTCAGAGAAATTAACGCCAGCCAGGAGCCGGAGCAGGAGCTGCGGCGGCGCTGGTTCACCTGCCCCGAGGCCGATCTGTACACGTGGCAGGACGCAGATGGCCGCATCCACGGTTTCGAACTCTGCTACGGCAAGCCACACGGCGAGCGGTCCTTGCGCTGGGGCAGCGGTGCGGGCTTCAGACAGACGGGCATCGACGACGGCGAAGCCAGGCCGTGGAAGAAGGCCTCGCCGATCGCGGTGGCCGACGGCATCGCCGACCTCGCCGCGGTGGCGCTGGAATTCGAGCGCCTGGGCGCCGGCATCGACCCGGGGGTATACCGTTTCGTCCTGACCCGGCTCCATGGGGTGCGCTGAGGCGGGGTCGCTGAACGGGCCATCGGCTTGGTCCCTTCGCCGAAAATCTCTGAGAGGATGCACGAGGAAGCAGCCACGACTCTTGCCGCAGAGCCGGTACGGGCGTGGAGGCGCCATTTCCGGTATAATCCGCGCCCCTGAACCGTTGGAGTATCGCCCGCTTGATTCGTTATCTTCGCAACATCGCCATCATCGCCCACGTAGACCACGGCAAGACCACGCTGGTCGACCAGCTTCTGCGTCAGTCCGGCACCCTGGTCACGCGCGGCGAGGTCCAGGAGCGGGTGATGGACTCCAATGTGCTCGAGCGCGAGCGGGGTATCACCATTCTGGCCAAGAACACGGCGCTGATGTGGGAGAACTACCGGATCAATATCGTGGATACCCCCGGCCATGCCGACTTCGGAGGGGAGGTGGAGCGGGTGCTGTCCATGGTGGACTCGGTGCTGCTGCTGGTG
>CAYWTP010000214.1:0-4494 GCA_964461215.1 uncultured Ectothiorhodospiraceae bacterium
GTGCTGCTCAAGCGCGGCTTCGGCATCACTCTGGAGGAATCGCTCAACGCGGCCGAATATCTGGCCAGCGAGGGCAACCGCAACGTGGTCTTCGGCCTGCGAGGCATGAAGACCAACATGGGTGATCCCCACCGCAACTTCGTGGACTTCGCCCATGTACCGGTGGTCAAGCGCCTGACCCGTATGCCGGTGTGCATCGATCCGTCCCATTCCGTCGGTACCAGGGAGGTCGCGCCGGATGGGCTGCTGGACGTGTTTCACGTCACGGCCCAGGGCGTCGTCGCCGGGGCCAACATGATCCTGGTGGACTTCCATCCCCGACCCTCCATGGCCCTGGTGGACGGCCCCCAGGCCCTGCTGCTGTCCGAGCTGCCGCTGTTCGTGGAGGACGTCAGAATCGCCCGCGAAGCCTACGAGCGCCGCGTCGCGGCGGTTCAGGCCGCAGGCCTGAGACCTAAGGCGTGAGGCTTGAGGGCTAAGCGTTCTCTTTGTGTCTTCATGCCTTCGTGGTCAAGCTCTTCCAGCCTCATACCTCAAGCCTTGAGCCTATCGGTCCGGCTCCCGTATGGCGCGGACGGCGGGTACCGTGTCCAGGCGCCAGTGCCCAATCGCCCACTCCCAGAGCTGGGGCAGGGTGGCGTCGCACAGGTCCCGGGGTGGCTGCTGGCCCAGGAAGTTCAGCACCCGCAGCAGGTTCGGGATGGGATCCGCGGCGTCCACCGGGGTGGCGCGGGTCTGTTTGCTCAGCTTGTCGCCGCGATTGTCCACGGCCACCGGCAGATGCGCGTAGCGCGGCGTAGGCAGGCCCAGCAGGCGTTGTAGATGGATCTGGCGGGGGGCGGAGTCCAGCAGATCGCTGCCGCGCACCACCTCGGTGACGCCCTGGGCAGCGTCGTCAACCACGACGGCAAGCTGGTAGGCGAATACACCGTCGGCCCGTTGAATCACGAAGTCGCCTACCTCGGCCTCCAGGTACTGGCTGTAGGCGCCCTGCAGGGCGTCGTGCAGGGTGACGATCCCTTCGGGCGTGCGCAGCCGCACGGCCCGCGGGCGGTGGCCGGGTCGGAGTCCCCGCCGGCAGGTGCCGGGGTAGATGGGACCGCCCACCTCCTTGCGGCTGCAGCCGCAGGGGTAAGCCCAGCCCATCTCCTGTAATGCCTCCACGGCTTCTTGATAGGCCGATCCGCGCGCGCTCTGCACGAGTACCGGGCCGTCTCCGCGCAGGCCCAGTGCCTCTAGCGTCTCCAGGATCGCCTGCCCGGCACCGGGCGCGCTACGGGGAATGTCGACGTCTTCCATGCGCACCAGCCACTGGCCGCCGGCGTGACGGGCCTGAAGAAAGCTCCCGACGGCGGCGACGAGCGAGCCGAAGTGCAGAGGACCAGTAGGGGAGGGTGCGAAGCGGCCCCGATACACGGGGGTGAGGAGCGGCGAAGGCGGGAACATTCAGGGCCGTGTCAGGCGGCCCGACCCGGCGTTATCCGCCGTCAGGCCCGCTGCTTCTCGCGGATTTCTTCGAGCTGCTTGCAGTCTATGCACAGGGTGGCCGTAGGCCGGGCCTCCAGGCGCTTGATGCCGATCTCCACGCCGCAGGCCTCGCAATAGCCGTACTCTCCGTTCTCAATGTCCTTGATTGCCTCATCGATCTTCTTGATCAGCTTGCGCTCGCGGTCTCGGGTACGCAATTCCATCGCAAAGTCCGATTCCTGGGTAGCACGGTCGTTGGGATCGGGGAAATTGCCGGCGTCGTCCTGCATGTGGTGGACCGTCCGGTCTACTTCTTCCATGAGCTGCCGTTTCCAGTCCAGCAAGATCCGGCGGAAATGCTCGGACTGCTCCTCGTTCATGTACGCTTCGCCCGGCCTCTCCTGGTAGGGCGTGAACTTCAGCGTTGAAGTCGTATCGGACATTCTGTGGCTCCTTCCCGGCCAATAATAGACGCGCTTTAATACCAGAAAGACTGATCGGGCGCAACCAAGCGGCCTGGGCGCGACATCCTGCAAACCTCGTGGTAGATTGCCCGCCGTTCCATGTCCGAAGCTAACGAGTGAAGTCCCATGTCCCGGCTATCCGCGCTGCTGTTCGATGTAGACGGAACGCTCGCCGACACCGAGCGGGCGCACCTGGATGCATTCAACAAGGCCTTTGCCGACGCCGGGCTCGACTGGCACTGGTCGGTGCCCTTGTATACCGAGCTGCTGAGCGTCACCGGCGGCAAAGAGCGCATTCGCTACTTTATCGACCGTTACCTGACGGGATTTAGGCCGTCCGGCGATGTCGATGTATTTATCTCCGGGCTGCACGCACAGAAGACCCGCATCTACGTGGGCATGCTGAGCCACGGTGCCATCGGCTTGCGTCCCGGCGTGCAGCGCCTGTTCGGGGAAGCCCGGGCAGCCGGCGTGCGCCTGGCCATCGCGACGACCACGACCCCGGCCAACGTAACCGCGCTGCTGGAGAGCACCCTGGGGGCGGAGGCTCTAAGCTGGTTTGAGCTCATCGGCGCGGGAGATGCGGTTCCCCGCAAGAAGCCGGCCCCGGACATCTATCTTTACGTGATGGAACGCCTGGGCGTGATGCCGCAAGAGTGCATCGCCTTCGAGGATTCACGGGGGGGCGTGGAGGCGGCCTGCGGGGCCGGACTTCAGACCATCGTGACGTGCAACGACTTCACCCGGGATCACGACTTCACGGGTGCGGCCCTGGTTCTGGACCATCTGGGCGAGCCCGACCGGCCCTTCACGGTGCAGGCCGGTGAGGTCGATGGCAGCACCTACGTGGATATGGACCTAGTGCGCCGAATCCACTGTCGGGGTCCCTAGTTTGGCCTTGTCACATTCGGGGCTGGCGGTTCGGAGAGTCTTTCCGGGACACACCGTGAATGCCCACGGCGCTGCGCAATCCGTGCTGGGCTTGTGGGACCGGCCCATGCCATTCCGGCATGGGCGCTCACCGGGCTGCGACCCCGGTGCTGCGCAATCCTGCTCCGCCAGGGTACCAGTGCATTCCGTCCCTGGAATGCCCGCTCGCAACTCCTGTCCCGTTGCTCGCCCACCGGCCCTTCGGTCCCGGTTCGCCCCTGTAGGCTCGATCGCCGGCAGACCGGGTTCTTAGGCGTTCCTTCTTCCGCTCTTTCCGTGGATTCCGTAGCGAGGTCTTCCCCTTCTTCTCTCAGCTCCAAGGGCTATTCTTGGGGCGCAGGGAGCGCCAAGTGACGCCGCTACGACACCCCGGACCGGCGGCGCGCATGAAGGACATTGCGCCTTTCTACGTCATGGAGCTGCTGGCACGGGCCAAGGCGCTGGAGGCGCAAGGCCGCAGCATCGTGCATATGGAGGTGGGGGAGCCGGATTTTCCCACGCCGCGTCCCATCATTGAGGCGGGTATCCAGGCCCTGGACCAGGGCCTGACTCACTACACGGCGGCGGCGGGGCTTCCCCAGCTCCGGGAGGCCATCGCCGGGTTCTATGGCCGGCGCTACGGCGTGAACGTCAATCCGGGGCGTATCATTGTGACCCCGGGTGCCTCGGGCGCCTTGCAATTGGCGATGGAGACCCTGGTGGACCCAGGCAGCGAGGTCATCCTGGCGGATCCTGGCTACCCGTGCAACCGCCACTTCGTGCGGCTGGCCGAGGGCCGAGTGGTGGATGTGCCGGTGACGGCGGAAACGGCCTACCAGCTTACCGCCGACCTTGTGCGCCGGTTCGGCTCGTCCCACACCCGCGCGGTGATGCTCGGATCTCCTTCTAATCCCACCGGTACCCTGGTGGACCCTACGAGCCTGAGGGATCTCCATCGTGCCAGCGCGGCCCTGGGTGCCCACCTGCTGGTGGACGAGATCTACCATGGTCTGGTCTACGGGGACGATGCGGCCACGGCCCTGTCGATTGCGGACGACGTCCTGGTGGTCAACAGCTTCTCCAAGTATTTCGGCATGACGGGCTGGCGGCTGGGCTGGATCGTCGCCCCCGAGGCGCTGGTGCCGGAGCTGGACAAGCTGGCGCAAAACATCTTTCTGGCTGCGCCCACCCCCGCTCAGCACGCGGCCCTGGCGGCCTTCGAGCCGCAGACCCAGGCGATACTGGAGCAGCGGCGGCGGGAGTTTCAGGCCCGGCGGGACTTCCTGCTTCCCGCGGTCCGCGAACTGGGCTTCACCGTGGCGGCCGAGCCGCACGGGGCCTTCTATCTATATGCCGACTGCAGCCGCTTCACCGACGACAGCTTCGGCTTCTGTCTGGAGATCCTGGAGCAGGCCGGGGTGGCGATCACGCCCGGACGGGACTTCGGGCGCAACAGCCCGGAGCGTCACGTGCGGTTTGCCTATACCACGTCGCTGGAGAAGCTGGAGGACGGCGTGGAGCGCCTGCGGAGGTTTCTGGGTCAGGTCTCAGGCGTAAGGCCTGGCGCTTCAGGCTTGAAGCCTAAGGCTTAAGGCGTGAGGTCCAAGATCCAGCTTTGGAGTCTTCTGCCTCAAGCCCCAAGCCTTACGCCTCA
>CAYWTP010000214.1:4594-6297 GCA_964461215.1 uncultured Ectothiorhodospiraceae bacterium
CGGCTGGTCCGGGAAGGCCAGCTCGTGGCGGCTGCGCCACTCGTCGGTTACGTAGTTGACGATCACGGTCTTGCGTATCCCGGTAATGGTGCGGGGCCGGAAGCCGTGCCAGGTGTTGTCGGCGGGGACGAAGATCAAGCCGCCGTTGAATTGGCAGGGCGCGCGCGCAACGCAGTGCTCGGGGCCGTCATAGATGTCCGTGCCGTAATTCTCCGAGCCCGGCTCCCTTGAGAGGTAGATCAGCATGGTGAACTTCTTTACGCCGATGTCGGTGTGGGGCTCGAGCCAGAATCTGCCGGTGTCCTGGCAGTACTCGATGCGCAGGTAGGTGCCGCTCAAATCGGTTCGGCAGGTGCGCTCGATGGCGCGGATGGCCCGCGGATCTTGCAGGGTCTGCGCTACCGTGGCGCAGACGGGAAAGCGCTGCTGGTTCTCGGGGTCGAAATACACCCGGCTGGCGTTGTGGGTCTCGCGCTTGCCCTGGGTGTCCTCGATCACGGGAGGCGCGAAGGGCAGGGCAGCGATCCCTGCCGCCACGTCCTTTCCCAACACGTTCGAGAGCAGCCAGTGCCGGTAGGGGCTCGTACCACGGTGGCTCTGGCGCAGGCTGGTGAGGAACCGCTCGGTGTCGGGTGTAGTCGCGGTCACGTGGGCCCTCGTTGGATCGCTACAGAGCTGCTGCCTACTGTTCACTTAGCTGCTCCACCCACATGGCCGTCGCGCCGGCTACGCCCGCGGGAATGACCAGGAAATTCCGACCCGGGATCATCAGGGCCAGGGTGGCCATGCCGCCGAATCCCAGGCCCAGCAGCCGCTTGCGCCTGAGTACCGCGCGTTGCCGGGGAAAGGTCATGCCGTGGTTGCCCATGGGGTAATCGGCGTACTCGATGGCCAGCATCCAGGCACCGAATAGGAACCACAGGATCGGGGCGGCGGGCGCCACCAGCAGTGAGAGGATGAGCACGGGGATGGCCCGCAGGGCGAAATACAGCAGCTTGCGCAGCTCCGAGTAGAGGCTCTTGATCAGATCGGTGAGGATCCGACTCCAGCCGCCGCCGGGGTCCATCTGCTTGCCGCTTAGCTGGCGCTCCACGGCCTCGGCCAGCAGGCCGTTGAACGGTGCCGCGACCACGTTGCCTACCACGGCGAAGCCGAAGTACATCACCAGCATCGCCGTCAGCACGAACAACGGGATCAGAAGCCAGTCCAGCCACTGAAGCCAGGTCGGGAGGTGGCCGTCGACCCAGTGCCGCAGAGCAGGCAGCTCGTTCCATCCCCACCAGATGGCACCGGCAAACAGCACGGTATTGATGAGCAGAGGCGCCGCCACGTAACGCTTGACGCCTTTGCGCGTAATCAGACCGAGGCCGCGCAGGAAATACGCGGCGCCACTGACGGGATTGTTGCGACGTTTTCCGGGACTGGGCATGGCGGATGGCAGCGCTGAAAAGAGCGCAAATGTTAGTGCATGTAGGCCAGGGTGGCCAGGGTGGCGGGATTGACGTAGGAGCCAGCTTGCTGGCGAATGAAGAGGCAGGGGCGGAGGCCGTGGACCGGATTTCGGGTCGACCCAACTGCTGGTTAAGAATGATGACTTCAGGATTATCGATTCGCAGTCAGCGCAGACTTCCCTGTCTGGCCAGCAGGGCGGCGCCGTAGGCGGCTTCCTGGTTGGGCGCAGTGGTAACCGGTACTCCCAGGGC
>CAYWTP010000215.1:0-6251 GCA_964461215.1 uncultured Ectothiorhodospiraceae bacterium
ATACTAAGATCGTCGGTATCGACCTAGCAAAGAACGTGTTTCAGATCTGCGCCCTAGACCGGGCCAACAAGGTGATCTTCAATCGCAGCGTTACGCGGGCACGACTGATGCCTGAGATCCGCCAACTGCCGCAAACGGTGATCGCATGGAGGCCTGCGCGACAGCGCATTACTGGGGTCGGAAATGTGCCGAGCTCGGCCATGAGGTCCTTACTCTCTTACTCTCTACCGCCCGGCCATACCGGCGTCTGCGCTGGTGGAGTACCGGCCGCGGCCGTCTGGCGGCTGGAGAGGCGTCGAGAGCGGGCGATTTCGCCGCATCGTTGATGGCCAGCCGCCCGCCCGGGCGAAGCGCGCCGTGCATACATACCCCGGCAGAGGTGCCCGCCGTCGTCGATGTTTATGGCGGCGTTCTGCGACCACATGACGTCGAAGCTCTCCGACTCCTCGAGGAGACGCGCGATTCACATCGCCCGGGGGACCGTTTCAACGGCATGCAGCAGCCTCGTGTCGGCGCGGCAGTTGGGACAGTAGACCCGCTGGTAGCGCTCCGACCAGTAGTATTCAGGCGTCGCATACTGCCGGCGCAGATCGCGCGAGCCATACCATTCATCCCGGGCCTTGATTTGCAGGTCATGTGTGCTCATGGCTTTGCTCCTCGTCTTGCGGCTTTGTCGGGTCGTCCTGATCTGAAGCCTAGGAGCGGCAGGTTTCTGCTCCGTTTCGAGACATCCTCCGAAGTGTTACCGGCACGTATGGGAGCTGTGGCCGCGCCCGGATCGCCCGCTCCCGCCTGTTCGATCGAGGCTGGGCGCCGCCGGCCGCATTGGTGTTCGGATCAGCATGTTGGGCCCAGGCCAGAGGGGCACGCGCCTCGGGGACACGCCGTGAATACGTCCCTGCAGGCTCGCCGGGCGCGATCGCTGCGACCAAGGGACCCTGCGCCGCCTGCCCCTCCGGCCCTGACCGAACACCGATGGCTTCGAGCGGCCGGCGAGGCGTGGTGGGTACCGTGCGCTGAGCCGATACCTTTGGGCTACAAAGCGCAAACATAACGGCAGCCTGCCCGTTACAAGCAGCCTCCAGACTATTCATCAACCGGCGCGGGAAATCCCGCTCCCGGGAGATTCCCGAAGCTGAGGCGGCACAGCTCATCCGCCGGACCGAAAGTCAGGAGGTACGCCATGAACCTACCCGTTACTCACAACCGGACCCGCACAGCCCGGCGTGTACTGGCAAGCCTGGTCGGCGAGGGCGTCCTCGCGGTCCTGGCCAATCTGGCCTGGTTAGGCTGATCCGCAACGTGTCCCGTCATCGTTCGTTCACAGGAGGCAGTACCATGTTCAAGCGCATATCGGTGTTCATCTACGGCGTGGTCAGCTACGCCATCTTCTTCGGCACTTACCTGTACGCCATCGGCTTTGTCGACAATGTCTGGGTGCCCAAGTCCATCGACTCGGCTCCTCAGGTGTCGCTGGCCCTGGCGCTGCTGATCGACAGCGTGCTGCTCGGGGTGTTTGCGGTTCAGCACAGCGTCATGGCGCGGCAGGGCTTCAAGCGCTGGATCACGCGCTTCATTCCAGAGCCTGCCGAGCGCAGCACCTATACTTTGGCCGCCAGCGTGCTGCTGATCGTGCTGTTCGCGTACTGGCAGCCGATCGGGGGCGAGATCTGGAGCGTGGAAGATCCGGTGGCCCGGACCGCATTGTATGGCCTGTCCGGTTTCGGCTGGGCGTTGGTCCTGGTCTCTACGTTCCTCATCAATCACTTCGACCTGTTCGGCCTGCGTCAGGTCTGGCTGTACCTGATCGGAAAGGAGTACACGCAGCTCACGTTCGGTACCCCCGGACCTTACAAGTGGGTGCGCCACCCGCTGTACGTCGGCTGGTTCTTCGCCTTCTGGGCAACGCCGACCATGACGATCGCGCACCTGGTGTTTGCGCTGCTGGCCACCGGATACATCCTGGTTGCCATACAGCTCGAAGAGCGTGACCTGGTCAGGATCCATCCCGAGTACGCGGGCTACCGCAAGCGGGTGCCGATGCTGATCCCTCTGCTCAAGGCCCGCTGGGGTCGCAGCCAGCCGGCGGGCGAAGCGGCCTGACACCCGGCAAAGCAGGTGGGGCGCCCAAGGCGCCCCACCGCACGTGAAAGGGGCAGCGCAAGCGCGCGCGATCCACAACAAGAGGCTACTGGCATGAACCGACTGAACGAGATGTCGTGGTGGTACTGGCTGGTCACCGGAGTAATGCTTGCCCAGGCGATGTTTCAGGGCTCGTTCGGGTTTGCGCCAGTACTCGCGTTCACGGCGGTGCATACATTGCACTATCTCGTGCGCGAAGGCTCAGTGAACGCTTTTCCGGTACAGGTCCGGATCGGCTACCTGGCATGGATGTGGGCGGGCCTGTGGGGCCCCCTGGGCTTCTTTCACTGGATTCAGCTCGCCGGCACGACGGCGGCGGTCCTGGTGGACTATTGCCCGATGGCCAGACTGATGTCGCTGATGCCATGGAACCGGCGTTCACCTCTGACGCTGCGGCTGGTGTTGCGGACCTTTCTTCGCCCGCCCGTGCGCGGCAGCATTCTGGACGCCAGCTGAGCGGTCCGATGTCCGGTACCGTGACCGAAAACCTGCGGCTATACTCGCAGGCATCCGGCGATGAGGAAGTTGCAGTGGCCGAATCGGTGCGCGTACTGGTGGTTGACGACGATCCGGACATTCGGGATCTGCTGAACGACTATCTGGCCGGCCAAGGTTATGAGGTCGTGGCAGCGGAGGGCGCGGCCGCCGCCCGCGCCCTGATGGACGAGCAGGCGCCAGGCGTGGCTCTGCTCGACGTGGGGCTGCCGGGCGAGGACGGCCTGAGCCTGGCGCGCTACATCCGGGAGCACTTCGATATCGGGATCATCATGGTGTCCGGGGCCGGCGAGACGGTGGACCGGATCGTCGGGCTGGAGATCGGCGCGGACGACTATCTGGCCAAGCCCTTCGATCTGCGTGAGCTGCGCGCGCGGCTCAAGAGCGTGCTGCGGCGCTATCAGCGCCCGCCGCCAGCGGCGGCCGAATCGCCGGATGCGACGCAGAGCCGCCGGATCGCGGTTGGTCAGTGTGTGCTGGATCTGGACAGCCACCAGCTATTCGATCCTGACGACCAGGAGGTCCCGCTGACCCGCATGGAGTTCGAGCTTCTGGAGGTCCTGGTCCTGCGTCCCAATCGGCCACTGACGCGCGACCAGCTTCTCAACCTGACACAGAACCGGGACTGGGATCCCTTCGATCGCAGCGTGGACATCCGCATTGCCCGGCTTCGCCGCAAGATCGAGTGCGATGCGGACAAGCCGCAGTGCATCCGTACGGTGCGGGGGGTGGGCTACATGTACGTGCCCGCGCGGGATTGAGCGGAACGGCGACAGGCCCGCGGACCGTTTTGTTTCTGATTCGTTTCAATTGCAGCCGGCTTGTTTCAACGTGCATCCCCCGGCGGCCGAGCTGTTAGACTCCATTGGTAGTGGAGTGAAACGCCGTGCATGCCCCCGACCCGACCCAGCTCGAACATCCGGCCGCCGCTGATACCCTGGAGGCGCTGCGCGGCGCCTTCGTCTGCGCGGCGCAGGCGGTGGCCAGCAGCGGCGACGAGGACATCTTCCACGTTCTGGTTCGGGGCGCCTCGCAGGCACTGGATGTCGACCTGGCCTTCATCGGGGTGTTGGCGGACGGCTACACGGACAGGATCCGCACCATTGCCGTGTGCGACGGCGGCCGGATCCAGCCGGATTTCGAATACCTGCTCAAGGGCACCCCGTGCGAAAACGTCGTCGGGAAGCATTTCCGCTACTATGCCGAAGGGATCCAGGAGATCTTCCCGGACCCGCACGTGAAGGCGATCGGCGGTGTCGGCTACTCGGCGATCCCCCTGTTCGATTCCCAGGGCGGGTCCATGGGACTGATGGCGGTGGTGGACCGCAAGCCGCTGCGCGACCGGGCGCTCAACGAGTGCATTCTCAAGATCTTTTCGGTGCGGGCGGCCGTGGAGCTGGAACGGCGCAAGAGCGAGGATCGGCTGCGGGCGACCGTGGATCTGGCGCTGGATTGCATCATCGCGATGGACGAGCAGGGGCGGATCATCGAGATCAATCCGGCCGCGGAAAGGGCCTTCGGCTATCCGAAGAGCGCCGCATTGGGCCGGCCGCTGGCCGAGCTGATGATTCCCCAACGCTATCGCGAGGCCCATTTGGCGGGAATGCGCCGCTACCTGGAGTCCGGAGTCGGGCCGTACCTGGGCCGACAGGTCGAGGTGACCGCCATGCGCGCGGACGGCAGCGAGTTTCCCGCCGAGCTTGCCATCGACGTGGCCCACGGGGCCGACGGACGAATCTTCATCGGCTATCTGCGCGACATTGCCGAGCGCCGGCGTGCCGAGGCCGAGCGCGTCCGGCTGGAATCCCAGCTGCGCCAGGCCCAGAAGATGGAGGCCATCGGCCAGCTTACCGGAGGCATCGCCCACGACTTCAACAACATCCTGACCAGCACCATGGGCTATCTGGCCATGGCCCGGGAACGGACGCAGGATTTCGGCGATGCCAGGCTCGCCAAGTATCTGGAACGCGCCGAGAGTTCGGGCCAGCGTGCCAAGGAGCTGATTCAGCAGATGCTGACATTCAGTCGCGGCCAGCACGGCGTGCCCCGATCGCTCCAGCTCGGGCCGCAGATCGCGGAAGCGATCAAGCTGATGCACTCGACCCTTCCCTCGAGCGTGGAGATCCACACGGATTTCTCCGCCGACGTTCCCTGCGTGCTGCTGGATCCCCTGCACGTCGAGCAGGTATTGATGAACCTCTGCATCAACGCCAGGGACGCCATGCACGCGAAGGGGACACTCGGGATCGCTCTGCGTACGGCAAGCTGCGGGGGCTGCATCTGTACCTCCTGTCACCAGCCGGTGGAGGGCGAATTCGTCGAGCTGGCGGTCACCGATACCGGTCCGGGACTCGCCCCCGAGGAGATGGAACGCATGTTCGAGCCGTTCTTCTCCACCAAGGAGGTGGGCAAGGGCAGCGGCATGGGCCTGGCGATGGCGCACGGCCTGATCCATGAGTACGGCGGCCACATCCGGGTGGATTCCAAGCCCGGCCAGGGCGCGACCGTGCGCGTGTGGTTCCCCGCCTGGTTCCCGGTGCGGGCGGACGCGCTCGGGAGCGACGGGACCTCTTCTGACCCAGCCGTCGCCGGCAGCGCTGCGGATGCACTGACCGGCCGGATCCTGCTGGCCGATGACGAGCCCTCGGTGCGCGAGTTCATGCAGGATCTGCTGGAGAGCTGGGGGTTGAGCGTGACGGTGGTGCACAACGGGGTGGAGGCGTGGGAGCGGTTTGCCGCCACACCGGACGCCTTCGACCTCGTCGTGCTCGACCAGACCATGCCCCGCATGACCGGTCTGGAGGCCGCCGAGCAGCTGCTGACGCTGCGTCCGGGTGTTCCCGTTTTTATCTATACGGGCCACAGCGAGCATCTGACCGAGGGACGCGTGAGCGCCGCCGGCATACGTGCCCTGGTGCGAAAGCCGCTGGATGTCCCCGCTTTCCGCGAAACGCTGGAGGAGCTGCTGCCTGCGCGATCCTGAGACGCTGGCCGGCCCGTCTCTTCCCCCACCCCTGGTCCCAAGACCATGGGGGCCAAGAAAGTCCCGAGGTTTCCCGTAGGACCGTTCCGATGGGAGCAAGAACGGGTCGCACATGGTGCGCCCGAAGGGCGAACGCCGGGGACGGTGTGAGACAGCCTGCTTGCTGGCAAACGGTGCATGCGTACGCTCATTCGCGAGCAAGCTCGCTCCTACGGGGGGAGAGGCCCGCGTCGTAGGAGCCAGCTTGCTGGCGAACCGGCAGGCCGGAGGCCGGTGAACATCCGATGCCGGCAAAGATCTTCGCGAGCAAGCCCGCTCCTCCGGTAGCCGAAGGGCAGTGCGCCGCACGGCGATGCACCGCCGGCTCCCGGCCAACGCCCCAGAAACAATCACGCTACAAAGCGATGGCGTTCGGAAATCGTTCCGATACGTCGCCGGCATAGTCTCTTAATCAAGCGCACCTGCAAGTTCACCAGCCGGCGGCGCGACGACTACCACCAATTAGGACCAAGAGGAGAGACTGTGATGAGCACTCAGTATGCCAATGTCATCGTGCACGTATCGGCTGATCTGAATCCCACGCCGGGCTGGGCGGCCACCGCCCGCTCGATCGCGGCGCGTTCGCCGGGAT
>CAYWTP010000216.1:0-6242 GCA_964461215.1 uncultured Ectothiorhodospiraceae bacterium
GTTCGAGAACCTTGATCCGGCCGCCGTGGGGTCGGAGTACTGGCCCGACGACCCGGGCAGCCCGGACCTGACCGGCGCCGTCGAACTCACCTCTGCCGATACGCCGACCGATGAGGCCCCCGACTCCGGTGGCTGGGCCTTCCGCATGCTCGACCCGGCGCACTTTGCTCTCAACACGCTCGAGCACCGGCTACGCCTGTCCAAAGGCTACCGGCCCGTGTTGCACCTGGCCTGGCACCAGCCCGGTTTCTCCCCGGCCAACGCCCGCGCGGTGCACATACACAGCGACGCCCTGCTAGCGCCCCCCGCCTCGCCGGACGCGTTCCCGTCCCTCCAGCCCGATGCCGCTACCCCGGCCGGCCTGCCCCCGGACGGGATCCCGGCCATCGATGGGACCGTGCGCCTGAGCCTGCGCCGCTACCTGCATCTGGAGGTGGATCTGGTCGATTACCGGCCCGAGCTGGCGGCACTGGTCCAGAGTCCGGCCGACACGGGGCCGCAGCCCGGGCCCATTACCGGCGTGCAGGTGTACGAGCAGGCCCAGCCGGTGCGCTTCCGGCTCACCGAGCTGCGGCGTATGCGCTCCCAGGAGATCCACTATCTGGACCACCCACTGTTCGGCGTCATCGCACAGATCCTTCCCTACGAGCCGCCGAAGCCCGAGCCGCCCGCCCCACCCCAGGCCGAACCCGCAAGCCCCGCGGCAGAGCCCGCGCCGCAGCCACCCGATTCCTCCGCCACCACTCGGTAACTCTATGCCAGGTACGGCTTCGTGAAAGCCTCCCCCGAAGAGCTGAAGCTGCGGCCGATCCCGGAGCCGGTCCCGACGACGAAATAAGCAGAGCACACCGCCGCGACTTGCGGAATCAGTGCGGCTCCTCGTGCAGGACGCCACCCTCGTGGATGATCCGTACCCGGCGTACGCGCGGTACCACCTTGAGGATCAACCGGCGCTGCTCCCCAGGCTCGAGGTCCAGCGTGCGGCTCTGCTCCGCAAGCTGGTGGCTCTTGGGCAATTGCCCGGGCGGAACAGCCAGAGTCCAGGGTCCCGGGCGCAGGTGCTCGAACTCGAACCGCCCCCAGGCGTCGGTCAGGCGCCGCTCAACCTGATCCCCGGACTGCATCTGCACCACAACCCCCGACAAGGCACGTCCCTTGGTCCCAGGCTGACCGGGGCCCGGCAACTGGTCTTGCTCCCCCGGTACGGCGAAGCTGGCCTGCTCTCCATACATACGCAGCTCCCCGGCTACCCCCACGCTGCGGGTGACGGCCACCGACAGGTCGGTTATCTCGCCGCCCCGCACCTCCAGCTTCAGCGGCGTCGGCTGGAGCGTGACCCGGTCCGCCCCCAGTGAGGCGGTGTCCGCCATCAGGTAGACAGCGCCCGTGGGCTCGGCGGCGAAAACGAAGCGGCCACTGGCATCACTCACGGCGATCGCATCGCCGATGCGGAACACGGCCCCTTTCAGCGGCTGGCCCGTCTCGCTGTCGTAGGTCCGACCCGTGACGGCCCCCACGGTGCTCTTTCTGGCCACCGGGAGCCCGAAGGGAATGACGTATCGGACCAGTATGGCCCGGTCGTCCTGATCGGCGCCGTGGCGCCTGAAGGCCACCAGAGCCAGCGTCTGATCATGGGGCAGCCTGCGGCGCAGGCCCAGCTCAACGTAGTCGGCCGTCCGGCTGGGGGTATCGCCGACCTGGTCCCGGCGGATGCCCAGGGTCAACGCGGTACGGCTTCCCAGCTCGATAGAGCTGCCCAGGCCGAAGCTGATCTCGCGCTCCCCGGCCCCGGTAAACAGGCCCCCCCGCCGGTACTGAGCGAAGGCGTTGTGGGATTGCCCCGGTGTGGGCGCGTAGAAGCCGCTGACCGTAACGGCCCGGACGGGGGATCGGTCGCCGGTGAGTCGGTCACGCGTGCGTCCGGCCTCGCTGGTCACGGTCACAGCCAGGCGGGGGGCGCCATAGCTCAAAGACAGTGCCAGCGTCTGTTCCCGGGCGCTGAAGCTGGGGGCTGGCAGGAGGTCCCGGCGGTCCTGCAGACGATAGGCAAGCCGCAGGGTCGTGGTGTCGCCGAGCCGGTAGGACAGTCCCAGGCGCGCCAGCAGGTCCAGGGGCGCGCTGCCCTGAGCGGGGATCCGGCGCAGGTTCTGCTCCTCGCGCCGCACGTCAGCATCGGCGCGCAGGTGCTCGGTGAGCGCGTGCGCGATCCCCAGGGAAGTGAACCGCCGGTCCTGGTAAGACCCCGGGAAGTCCGGGCCGGCGTAGATGTGGCGGGCGGATAAGGTGGTACCGGCCAGATCACCGGAGATCTCGAGCCGGTATGCGCGATCGCTGCTCCGGGTACCGGTGGCGCGCCCGATCTCCGCCTCCAGTCGGGTGCCAGGCGTCAGTCCGATACGCCCCTCCAGAGTCAGGAGCAGACTGTCATCCCGGTCTTTTTTTTTAGCATGTTCACGCGCAGGCCGGTGCGCGCATCGGCACTGTAGTCAGCAAACGCCGCCACCTGGTGCTCCTCGGGCGCGAGCCCCCGGGTATGCATGGAATACAGTCCCATGGAAAGGTCCCCGACTCTGATGGTGCCCTCGGTCCCGCGACCGGAGACACCGACCTCGGTCAGGGGTGACAGGGCATATACCCTGTCACCCAGATGTATGGCATAGGTGTCGGTCCAGTGACTCAGCCGGTACTCGTCCGGCTCGCCGTAGATAGTCCGGTCCTGCGTGTCGGGACCGCGCAAAAGGTAGTCCAGATGCAGCTTTCCCGCCTCGTCCAGCGTTCCGGAGCCGGCGACCTCGGTCTGGAATCCCTGCCGGAATCCCGCCTGGCGCCGTTCGCCGCTGTAGCGCAGGGTCAGCGTGGATGCGATCCGGTGATAAAGATCCCCGACGCTGTGCACCACCGGCAGCACGTCGACCGCCGAGGCGACCGTGGCCGTCATCGCCGGCTGGTCTTCGACCCAGGCCTTCAGGCGCAGGTGGTGCCGGTACGGAGAGTTGTCTCCCTGGCGGGTCCGCACGGTCACGCGCAGCGGTCGCGATTCACCCGCGGCCAGGTCCAGATGGTCCGACTCCGCGCTCACGGGCAAGCCATCGGCACTGCTGATGCGAACCGCGACGCGACTTGGCGAGTTGCCGGCGTTGACCACCAAGAAGGTGACCTCGTAGTCCTCGCCGGCCAGCACCTGCCGTGGGGCCGTGAGCACGCGTGTTTCCAGCTTCTTCAAGGGCAGAACGACGACGTCCACGTCGGACCTGTCGCTAATGGCCGGTGCGCGCCGGGAGAACACCGAGTAGGCGACCCTGTAGCCGCCGGCGGGTGCCGATTCGGGCACCAGGAAGCTCGCCAGCCGCAGATCCGAAATTCCCGCGCCGAGGACGAACGGAAATTCCTGCGTGACCGGCACCCACCCCGGGGGAAGCTCGAGCCGCGCCTGGAATTCCTGCTTCTGCGACGTCGGGTTCCTTACCAGAAACGCCGCAATGACTACGCGTCCGGGCTCACTCTCCAGCAGCTGCTCCCGGGCCGTACGCACCTCGACGCCACGATTCGCGGCCAGCAGGGCGGGAGTCGCCAGCAGACACAGCAACAGAGCAAGGGCACGGCTCACGGCTCCACCTTGAGCGTGTAAGTGGAGCCGAACACGTTGTCGCCTCCGCAGTCGGCCACCACCAGTGCCTTATAGGTTCCCGGGGGCACCTCGCCCAGATCCACCCGAAACCGCACCGATGTGCCCGGATACGTACGCATCCGGCCTGCCTCGCGCCGGCCCATGGACCGTCCCGCAGGATCGTAGAGCTCCGCCCACAGCTTCGCTTTGAGCCACCGCTGCCCGCGGTTGCCGAGATCCACCCGGAGCACCCGCCCCTTCTTCTCGCGCAGGAGTCTGGCATCCAGGAACTGAATTGCGCGCACTCCGGTATCGCCGAGGTCCGTCACCATCTGGATCCCATAGCGCAGCACCTGCTGCAGACCCAGGCGGATCTGATCCTTGCCTGCGCCCGCCGCCTCCGGCGAAGTCCTGGGGATCCCTTCCACCATGAGCATGCTCCAGGTGGTACCCACGAGTGAGGCATCATCCGGAACGCGGATCCGGTACGCCACGTCCACCCGGCCGCGGGCGGGCACGGTGAATCGCTTCGGCGTGAAGCTTATCCAGCGGGCGTTGGAGCGGGGCAAGGTACCCGGCTCGCCATACTGATTAGTACCATCGGCCTGAAAGCTGTAATCGGTCTGATAGATCTTGACCTCTTGGGAGGTGGGCGCGGGATTCAAGACCGTAATGCTGCCTTGATAGCTGCCGCCCTGGCTGACGACGAGCTCGTGAGTCAAGCCACCGGGGAGTGCGATCTCCGCCGCCCCAGGGGTCGGAGCCAGCGATACGGCCAGCAGCCACAGCAGCGGCGCCTTTTGCAGCCAGGAGTTTCCGAGCGTCCGGATCACGCCGTGTCCACCACCGTGTACTGCACGGTAGTCGAGTAGACACCCGGGGCGATCTGAACCGATATCCCGTCCAGCCGGAGCTGAAGATCGATGTTACTGCGGTCGCCGCTACCACTGAAGAAGGTGCGGGAGGTGTCCAGGATCTGGAGAAAAGAAGAGCCGCCGGAAACCGAGCCGCCGCCCGTTCCGTCCGAGGAGCGCCGCACCCAGATCCCGGCGCTCCCAGGCCAGCTGCTGTCCAGCTTTTGGACGTCGACGCGCCAGTTATCGGATGCATCGACCGTGCCCGAGATGCTGATCGAGGCGACGCCGCTACTGCTGTCGTAGCTCGCCTGGAGGTCGCTGCCGGCACCTGCCTGGAGATCAGCCGTGCCTACGGTCGTCGACCAGCCCCCGGTGCTCGTGATGCCCACCTGGGCCGGCGCCTGACTGACGGCTGCCAGGCCTGCCCCGATCAGGGCGAGAGCCGTTCTTTTCCCCACCGTGACCCATCACCCCCCGTCCGCTTGCTACTCGTTGTTATGCACAGGGCCACGGCAGACGCCGTCGCCCTCAAACTGGGGTTAAGCTAAACCAGCCGCGGGCTCCGCGTCAAAATCAGGGCGTCGTCAGCGTCAGGGTAACCGTTCTGGTATCCGAGGCTACTACACCCGCTGCCGCCGTCGCGGCAAAGTCGTAGGTGATCTGGAGCCCCGACTCGGCCACCGAATCAATCGCCGTCACCACGTCGGCCGCCGTAGTGGACAGGCTCGACGCACCGGCACTGCTGCCGCCGGTCGGCGTCGCCAGCGTGATCTGCAGGGTCGTGCCGGCAGGCATGTCGCTGTCGATGGCTGCCGTGATTTTCCTGGCGTCGGCGCCGCCGTTCGTCGTGATGGCGTAGCTGGTACTCGTATCTTGAACGGCCGTGGGCGCTGAGCCGGCGGTCGCGGAGTTTATGGTCAGCGCAGCCGGATTGCCGCTCACCGAGATCTCATCGATGGCCGTGACCTCGAAGGTCACGGTCTGCTGGGCGGTGTTTCCCGCCGTGGCAACGCCGGGCAAACCGAGCGTTAAACCTGCCGCAAGAAGGCTTGCGTAGTGTTTGTGCATCTTCATCATGGCCATCCTCGTGGCTGAATGGATCGGAACTCGCTGCCCCGGCGCGGAGTCACTCCGCCGCGGTACGCTATCGACACACCCGATGCACAGGCCAGCCGTCGCCCGCCAAGCACCCGAGGTGTCCGCCCTGGCAAGGGCACACAGCTTTTCTAGCGGCGGCTTACGCGCGACCTTTAAATTTCGTCAGCAAGTACCCATCGTAACTCACGGACAGCACGAGGAATTTCGCCGCCACTGCGCGGTGCCCAGCCCGGAGAGGGGGGCTCGGTAGTCAGATCAGCGGGATCACGTGCTCCAGCAGGGTGCGCACCTTGGCCATGCCGGCCAGCAGGTGTCCCTCGATCTCCTCCACGGTGATGGGACCCTGCCCCCGGCCGGCCGCGGCGTTGGCCACGACGGCGCAGGCCGCATAGCAAAGCTCAAGCTCGCGCGCCAAGGCCGCCTCGGGCATGCCGGTCATGCCTACGATGTCGCAGCCGTCGCGTTCCACGCGATCCACTTCCGCCGCGGTTTCCAGTCGCGGGCCCTGAGTCGCCCCATAGGTCGCGTCCTCCGCTGCACCCAGCCCCGCTGCGACCGACCCCTTGATCAGCAATGCCCGCAGGTCCGCGCAGTAAGGCTCGGTGAAATCCACGTGAACCACGTGGGTGAGCCCATCCTCGAAGAAGGTATGGCCTCGGGACCAGGTGTAATCAATGATC
>CAYWTP010000217.1:0-6221 GCA_964461215.1 uncultured Ectothiorhodospiraceae bacterium
TCGGCCAGGGAGGGCGAGGAAAGCGACAGGTTAATGGTGGGCGTAGCTCAGTTGGGCGAGCCGGGACCGAAGGTCCAGTGAACCTTCGCAGTCCGGCGAGCGCCCGGACAGGAGGTCCGGGCCGGGACTTCAAGAAGCTACGCCGCTCGGCCAGGGAGGGCGAGGAAAGCGACAGGTTAATGGTGGGCGTAGCTCAGTTGGTAGAGCTCTGGATTGTGGCTCCAGCGGTCGAGGGTTCAAGTCCCTTCGCTCACCCCAATTCGCCAGCCTTTCGGGGCAGTTGTAAACAGTTCGGGGCCGTTAGCTCAGTTGGTAGAGCAGCTGACTCTTAATCAGTAGGTCCGGCGTTCGAGTCGCCGACGGCCCACCAAAGCAAGGGATTAGGCGGTTCGCCTAATCCCTTTGTTGTTTTGGGCAAGGATTTCCCTGTCCATCGGTGCCTCTCGCCAGTGAGGGTGGAGCGGCAGGTCAAAGCCCAAGTGCTCCCAAGGTAAGGCCAGCAACGCACCCTATGACGGGTCCCGGCGGGGCTGAGCCTAGGCAGGTCGGCCCGGGCCTCAGGGATGTGAGATAGCACCGGAGAACTCAGAGGATGGGCATCTTCTCCCAAACCGCGGCGCGTTGAACGGCGCCCGTGTTTGTGTAGCGGGGCGCGGAGACAAGGTTGCCGCTGCTGTCGGTGGTGTTCGGTTTCGCCAGACGCCACATCCGAGGGTCAAACTGAGTGAGCGCCTGGTTGCGCCCGTAGCGCATCCTGTGGAGCTGGCGCACAATGGGGTCGGTGTCCTTCATCAGCGCCTGATGCTGCGCCTTGGTCCAGGGCCGTGGCAGCGCCGCTACGCTGCGCTGGCAATTAGCCATCAATCCGTCGAGGGTGCTGATGTCGTGCTGTCGCTTCCTCAGGTTCCCGGACACCTTGCGGTGCAGGTCCAGGTCCTCGCCAGGGTCCTCCAGCGTTCCCTTGCCCTTCGTCCGGTGCGTGGGTCCCTCCACCAGATTCCATGGGGACCAGCAGATATTCATCTCCACATCATCTCTGCTCTTACCCCCAACACCGGCCGCGACCCCACCGCCGTCGGGGCTCGCGCGCGTGATGAAGTCTTCGATGCCTTCCTCAATCCGGAGCAGGTAGGCCCATTCCCTGAAGACGTCCCAGGCCTGCAGGTCGAGAAAGACATTCCAGAACTTCCAGATGTGCCCCCAGGGCATGATGTGGTGGTAGGTCATATCGACCTTCACGTTGCTGGGTACCGGCCGGTCCTTCCATTTCAGCTTCGTCGTGTCGGTCTTTTCCCAGTCCTGCGGCTCACCGGGCCGGTTGCGTCCTTCGCCACTGATGGAGCCGTCTTGTTCCATACGACACTGAATCACTCCGCCCTCGCCGGCAGGAGCCGCGCTTGGTGAGCTTGGGTAACCATCGTGCGGGGCTACGGGCCACCAACCGTCGCAGGCCATGCGCGCCGCGATGGCACCCATCCGATCGGCTTCCCCCTCCAGGTGCGGGGCCTGCACGATCCACAGCCCGCCTCCATCCGGCCTCGGGACCCTGCACTCTCGTTGCTGAACAACGTGGGTCAGCTCGTGCGCCAACCTGGCCAATCCACCGGCCGTCGCAGGATCGTAGCAACCGGGCGCGAAGTACAGATCAGAGCCGCAGGCGAAGGCCTCCGCGCCGAGGTCGCGGGCGCAGCCCCCAACATGAATGCGGACGTCGGAGAAGTCTGCCCCGAACAGGGCCTCCATTCGCCGGCGAACCCCATCGTCCAGGTGGGCCCATTGGTCTCGGGCACGCGCGCAATCACTGGTCATCTTCATGTCGTGAACTCCCTCCTCATTCGTGCCCGGGTTAGAGCCCAAGCAGTGGTGTAAGGCCCGGGTGGTGGTGGTTGGTCAAAGAGTGGTGGAAGTCCCGGCGGGAGTTCGGAGGAAAGTACACCTACCACCGTTGGGTTCCGGGCGGACAAGGTGTCCAATTCACAGCAGAGCCCTCATTCTGTCTAGGGCACGGGGTCGTGTGTAGAGAGGACCCCCATGAGCCAGAAGATGTCTGTCAGGCGTGTGCGCCACTGCTCGACAATCCCGTGGGCGGGTTACTCCCCGAGCCCCGACTTGCGATAGCCGATCGCGCGGGCGAAGTCCGGCTCCAGGGCGGCGATGCCGGCCGGGGTCATGCCGATGACAAAGGGCTTTCTGTCCTGATCCTCGAAGTAGAAGAGCACATAGCCGGCCGGATAGAACGCCAAGTCACCGACCTTGGGGCGGCTGGTCGGCGGTAGGCTGTCGAACAGCCTGCGGCTCGTTGCCAGGAGGGTGTCGCCGGGCTGGACGCTGCCTCCGGGCAGGCCGAGCTCCTTCAGTATGAAAGCCGCAAAGCTCGGGGAGTCGAATCCCACGCTCGGGTCTGTGCCGCCCAGGTGCCAGCCCACGCCCCGCTCCTTCAGGTCGAGGATGCGCTCCAGAGCCCGTGCCGGCTTGGGATGGCGGCTGAATATGGCCTTGAGGTCGACCAGGTCGATCCGGTGCATGTAGCGAGCCATCTCCACGGTTTCTCGCAGACGTTCACGGGTCCGCTCCAGCTCGCTCTCGGTGTTCTTTAGCTGGGTCTTGGTGTCCGCGAGCGCTGCCTCGGTGCTTCGAAGCTCGCTCTGCAATGTGGTCACCTGCTGCTGGTATCCGGTGATCTCCTGCTTGAACTCGGTGATACCGGCCTCGAGCCGTGCCTTCTCGTGCAGCAGCGGACCAATCCTGGCGCCCACATACACCATTACGGCCAGCGCCACGATGGCGATGACCAGCTGGACCAGCACGAAGGGCGGGAGCGTCCTGCCGCGGCTGTGAGCGCAATCCGATGCTCGGTCAGTGATGGTCACCGGAAGATCCTCCCAGCGCTGTCTTGATGATCCAATACAGGATGATGCCCAGACCCAGGAGACCTCCGCCGACCCCGGCACCCTGGATGGTCCCCAGCGCCTCAGGCGAGATGGCGTGGTTCATGACCCCGATGACCGCTCCCAGCACCAGGATCAGCAGGCACAGGCAGGCCGTGCCAACGGTCATCATCACGGCGTAGTCTTTGGGCGTCCAATCACTCGGCACGGCGTATCTCGAAGACAGAAGTCGAGCGGGAGACTAGTGGCGCGGACGGCCGTCCAGGGGAGCTGCTGGCCGGCACCGCCCCCGCCTCGAAGTATGGACCGCCGGTGGCAGGCTGTCGACCGGCTCGCGAGGGCGTTCGAGTTCGGTGGACGGTATGCCGAACTCGACCGTGGACGCCCGCTGGAATGAGCGATGGGCCAAAGGGTCAGGCCTTGTCTTTTGCCTCCTCCGGGCGTAGCCTTCCGCGGACAGCAGAGTAAGGACACCAATTTCTTGTACGCGCAGAGTATGTCCAGGCAGGACACGCCTGGAGCCACGGGTAGAGGCCGTCAGCCTCCCCGTCCGTCAGGATAGTCGTCGTGTCCGTTAAGCTTGCCTCTAAGAGGACATGAAATAGATCCCTCACCTTGTTCTGCACTCGACCGGTGCTCAGCCGTGATCGGGGCAGGCAGCTGCCACCCCTTCGGCGGTCCAGGCCGGAGTGGCGGCAGAGCAGGCTTCAGCGCTGCGCGCGTGCGGAGCCTCCATGTTGCCGTCGTACGGCGGAGCCAAGCGGCGCCATTGCTGCCAGCAGCAGCGTCCATGCGGAGGGGAGTGGAACGCTCGAAATGGGCGTTCCAATGTCTCCAGAATGTACGACCCACGCATAGAAATCATTCGCTTTGCCGTGCACGTCCTGGCGCCCGCTGCCCATGTCAAATACCCAGGCCTTGCCGGCGTCGGGATACGTGAGAGAGCTGGACCAGTACTGGCCCCAGACAAGCGTGGGGAACAGGTTATCGTCGTTGGGGTCAGCGGGGTCGTCCACCAGACCGGCCCCCGCTTGGGGTGTTCCGCTGGTGTCGTAGGCGCCCTTGTTGCCGAGGTTGACGTAGAACATGTACGCCAACTCACTGTAGCTTCCGCTGCCATCGGCGGTCTGGACGTTGTAGCCGCAGTCCGTGCCGCCGAAGCTCCAGTTGCAGCCGACGCTGCCGGTGTCGATCGTCGTAGGCAGGCGCCAGCCGCTATAGCCTAGGTAGCCACCGTCGTTCATGGCATCGAGCCAATACATCACCGCACCCCAGTCGCCGAAACCGTAGGTGCCGTTGATTTCGTTGTTTGGGGCATAGTATCCGTCTAACGGATGCGTTCCCAAATACGTGCTGTAGGGTACGCCAAAGTTATTGCTCTTGATTAGGTTGGCGTCCTTCAGCCAAGTGATGCCGAGCGCCGTGTCGTAGTAAGCGTCGGCTATGTTGTTGCCAGTAAGGTCACGCGCCTGCAGCGACGCTTGCGCGGGGGCAAAGACAATCAGCCCGGCCGCACCGACCAGGTAGCGTGGCAGCTGTCTAAGGTTCATATCAGTTCCTCTTATTCTCTTCGTTAAATGCCCGTCCGATACGCCGACCTCCAACAGCAAACGCCACCCAAGGCGCACGGCGGCGATGAACCGCATGGTAATCACCTCTGGCCCTGGGTGGCACGGGCCTGCTTGGCCCCATATTTGGACGTCGCCCGCAATGCAGCACAGAGCGTGCCACAAGTTCCCGGCAGAGCGGTGCGTCAAAAGGCAGTCCGGTTAGTTCAGGCACTTGAGATAGTGGGGGGTTTGGAACACGAAGACGCGATCTTACCTCGGAAGGCGGGCCCCTTTGAAAGTGTAAAGAATCCTGACACGCGGGAACGTTCTACCTCGATCGCTGCGGGACGTGCGAAGGAGGCCAAACGAAGTAAGAGTACCCATCATTTATGCACTCCTGAGCCTGTCCAGGCAGGTCGCGTCTGGAGCCAAGAGTAAGGCACGGAGCGGTGGGGGTCCTCGCTTTCCACGCTTTCCCGTGCTTTACCTCCTTTCTGCGTGTGGCCCTCCCGGGACGCCCCTGTCGGCCGACGTTAGATGCTGGGTGGGTGTCGGCCTTGTTTACATATTGTGTCGAGAATCGCCGGACCTCTACTCGGATTTGAGTCGTAAAGTATGGATCTATATGATGAAAACACAACGCGGTCGTTTGAGTGGCAGAGATTTTGCTGGGATTTGGCTCGACATCCTGTAGATAGCTGCCCCAGCGCCCGCCACGTTGACGCGGTTGGCCGTCGACGGGTTTCGCCGTTGGGCGGGGGCGCAAGACTCCGAGGGAGCGGCAGGAGGAGACGCCGCCGCCGTCGTCGGCCGGAGTCGGGGTGATTCAGTGTTCGGTTGGATCCCGCGGCGACGCATACGCTATGCTGGCCCGAGTCCCGACCGTCGGTTACGACCAGCCGCCAGCAGGAGGTGCAGCCGTGACGTTCCTTCGCATATTCTTCCTGGCCGTACTGCTGGTGCAGTCCGCGGCGGCCGGCGCGGCGATCGTGACGCTGTACGACGACGGGGCCGGCAACCTGCCGGCCGACCAGCCCTGGCTGCTCTACGGGCACGCCGGCGGCACCGCGACCCAGACAGCCGTCGGCGCCGGTGTGTCGCTGGTCAGCGACCAGGCGGGCGCCGCCGGCTACAGCAACTGGCTGTTCGCCCCACCCGGGTTTCCGCCGGTCGCGTACGTCAAGAACCTGGCCTTCCCGGCGCTGGACCGGGACGCGGGCTTCACGCTCGGCTTCCAATTGACCGTGAACGCCGAGTCCCACGCGAACGCGAGCCGCGCCGGCTTTTCGGTGATCCTGCTCGGCGCCGACAAGAAAGGCATCGAGCTCGGGTTCTGGGGCGACCGGGTCTGGGCGCAGGCGGACGACCCGCTGTTCACGCATGCCGAGGAGGCACCGTTCAATACCACGGCGGCCGAGGTCCAGTACGCGCTGACGGTGTCCGGCGACACCTATACACTCCGCGCGGATGGCAATCCGCTGCTGCAGGGCGCGGTGCGTGATTACACCGCGTTCGGCGGGTTGCCGTACAGCCTCGAGAACTTCCTGTTTCTCGGTGACGACACCGGAAGCGGCGCCACGGACGCGGTCCTCGGGCGGGTTACCCTGCAGACCGTGCCGCTGCCAGCCAGCGGCGGGATGCTGCTCGCGGCGCTGGCGGTGCTCGGCCGACGTGCACGGCCTCGGTTGTGCGCCTGCTCAACCCCCGGTCACGCGCATAACACAGCCCCATAGGTTGGATCTTTAGGCCGTGGCGTCCATGTGAGGCCTGCAGGACACGCCGT
>CAYWTP010000218.1:0-6187 GCA_964461215.1 uncultured Ectothiorhodospiraceae bacterium
TGCACCTGGCCAAGATTGCCTTTGAGAAGTACTTCATCCGCAAGATGAAGAAGGGCACCAGCGAGCCCCTGTACGAGAAGTACATTCTCTCGGCCCTGGGGATCGAGAAGCTGAAGTAAGCGCTGGAGCTGCGCCGGTCCGGTTGCTCCGGACCGGCGTGCCGCTTTCGGTCCAGGCCGCTGGCGGGTGTCAGGATGTCTTACAGCGACGACCGAAAGTCAGGACCGCTTCCGCGCGCGTTCGCTGTTCGGCAACGAATAGAAATAAGTTAACGTTTTCAATTTGCTAGCCGGTTCGCGGGCCCTGCCGGCTATGTGGGCGCTACCCGTTGGTACAGGTTGGCGCCGTGAAGTGCGCGGCCCGACTTGTCGGAAATCTTTACAAATCCTCCAGTCCGTTCCCCCCAAGGACGACCTCCTTGCTGGTTCGTAGGACATTCATCATCTATAAAAAACCTTCTAACACAAGGGCTTACCATATCGTCGCCGCCGGGTTTGGCAGCAGGTGGCGCATATATTGCTTACGTGTTTTACCAGGGCGACTAACAAGAACTAGCCCCCGACCATAGCCTCGAGTCGCGCAGGTCAATGAGCAAACATTCGAGGGGTGTGGCAAAAGGGCGTGTGGGCTCGTCACGGTGTCGGTACGCGTCGGGTCCTGGAGGACAGGTGATGAGGAGAATTCTGCAAGCCGGGATCTTGCTTGCGTTGCCGCTTTGCGCGGCTGCGCCGGCCTTGGCCGTCCCTACGCTGTACTTCGATGGCGGCCTGTCGTTCAACTCCACAAGCAACATCCTCAGCGTCAATACTACGCTCACTGGCGCGGTGGACGTCGTGCCAGCGCCGACGCTTGCGGGCAGCAGCCTCATATTTTCCGCCCAGCTGAACCCCGGCTCGGTGAGTTCCTCCGGCGGCGTAACCGGCGCCGGCTTCGACTCGGCGCCCGGTAGCCCGGACTTCTCGGTGACCGGCGGCCTGGGCGGCGTGCTGCTGCAGGGTGAGTTTGTCAGCTTGTTCATGAGAGGGACGGAGCCGCTCTATCTGCCCGGGATAACCGATCCCTTGACCTCCGGAACTAGCGGGATTCTGAGCGGCGTGGTTCAGTTGACCGGGGGGTCTTTGACCGGGCAGTTTGCCGGTTTGCCGGATGTGTTCGCGCTCGAGCTGAATCTGACCACAGCCTTCGGGCCGGCCATGTTCGCTTCGGATTTCGACGGGTTGATCGATGGAAAGATGACCGCGGCCCCAGAGCCCCCCGTCTGGCTGCTGATGTGGGCCGGCTTGTTGGCGCTCGTTGCCGTACGGCGGCCGGCGCCAATACGGTCGAGCGCCTGTGGTGGGTCCCCAGGGCTGACCGGAACGGTCCGGCGGGCCGCAACGAGTAAAATACTATAAGTAGTACCGAGGAGGCTGGGTAACATGCGAACTGTGTTTCGATCCCGTGTGTGGCGTGCGATGGCGGTGTTGCTCGCGGCGGTGGGCCTGGCCCAGGCGGCGCGGGCAGCGACCGTATCGGTGGACGCACCTTTCCTGGCGGCGGAACAGCTCAGTGGAGATAGTGGGCTGTCGGCGGTTGGCGGCGACCTGACCCTGGTTGCGACCGTCACTACCCTCAATATTACGGGGGCCGATGCGGTACCCGCGCCATTCGGCCCGGTGCCCATCATGGTGACGGCCCAGTACGATCAAACCATCGGCAGCAACTACGTCTTCGACAACGTTCTGGTATCGGTGGATGGCGGCGCCATGCTGACGGCATCGGGCAGCTACTTGGTTCTAGAGGACCTGAGCCCGGGTGCCGGCGTAGTCGAGGCGACTCTGACCTACACCGGTGGAAGTCTTCAGGGAAGCCTGACGGGCGGAAAGATTTACTTCGCCTTCGAAGGCGCTTCCGGCAGCTACGCGGGAACCTTCGGCACGAGTGGCATAGGGGCTGTGCGTCTGGGAGCGGTTTCGGTCGTTCCTCTGCCGGCAGCACTGCCGCTGTTCGGAACCGCCCTGGCCGGCCTGGGCCTGCTGCGCCGCCGGCGGCGAGCGCCCCGAGTCCGTTCCGTTTCCTAATCCTCTGCATTCTTGACCATAAGCGGCGCCCCGGTGGGGCGCCGCTGGCGTTCTGAGGTGACCGCGCGTCAATCCGGTGGCTTCTTACGCATACATGTGCCGGCGCGTCCGGGGCACGGAGTTGTCGTGGGGAGGTGCGACCACCACCTGGAAGAGCTGCAGGGTGCCGACGCTGAAGGCGGCGGCGGAGCCGGCCAGGTACAGCCTCCAGGCGCGTACGAAATCCTGGTCGAACATGACCTGCACCTGGTCGGAGACGGCTTCGAAGCGGCTCAGCCACTCCTCGCAGGTGCGCGCGTAGTGCAGCCGCAGGTTCTCGACGTCCAGTACGGAGAGCTCCCACGGCTCGAAGATAGCCATCATCTCGGACAGGCTCGGCGGGCAGCTTCCTGGAAAGATCCGCCGTTCAATCCAGACGTTGTTGGGGGCCGGCCGATTCCGGCCGATACTGTGGATGAGCGCGCGGCCATCGGCCTTGAGGCTGCGGTGAATGATTGCTCCCAGCTCACCGTAGTGGTTCTGGCCCACGTGCTCCAGCATGCCCACGGACACGAAGCGGTCGAATTGCCCGGTGATGTTTCTGTAGTCGTCTTCAACGAACTCGACCAGCTCGTTCAGCTCCTCGGCCGCGGCCCGTTCCCTGGCAAACGTGATCTGCGCCCGTGAGATGTTGTAGGCACGGACCTTCACTCCGTAGTGGCGTGCCAAATGTATGGCCAGGGCACCCCAGCCGCAGCCGGCCTCCACGACCGTCAGGCCCGGGCGCAGCTCGAGCTTGTGGGCGATGTGATCCATCTTCGCCAGCTGCGCCTGTTCCAGGGTGGCATCCGGCGCAGCATAGTAAGCACACGTGTAGACCATGCGCGCGTCCAGCCACAAGCGGTAGAAATCGTTACCGATGTCGTAGTGGTGCTGTATGTTCTCGCGGGCGCCGAAAAGAGTGTTCTTGCGGGGCTGGTATATCCAGCGCATTCCGCGTCGCCGTAACGGGCCCTGGCGTACGCTCTGCTGGGTCCGGTAGACGGTCTCGAGGAACCGGACCAGATCTCCTTGCACCTCCACCTCACCCAGGCTGTAGCCGTCCCCGAAGCCCATCTCGGGGGACATCACCATGCTTTGCAGGGCCGCACGATTGTGGATCACGATACGGGCCGCGGGCTTGCCGGACGGGGTCCACACCTCTTCGCCGTCCCACAGGACCATGGAGAAAGGCGGAGAGCCCACCGCCTCCATGAGCTTTCTGACGAGCCACCGGTCCAGCACTCTGACGTTGCCGTCGAGCGCCGGCTTGCCGTCGTCTTCCGGCTCCCGCGGCAGGCTGCGGGCGGCCCTGGGAAGTGCCAGCGTATTGGACTTTTCATGTTGCATAGCCAGGTCCCTGATTCAGCGCGTCCCTACCGCTGACCGGCGGCGAGGGACCGCGACGAGATCTAAGTACATGCCCCATGGCGCATTGGTGTTCGGTGGGGCCGCCAGCGCCAAGACCGCTGACCGAGCGCGGTTAGCCCGTCGCAGGCACACCGCCCCATTTCAAGGCATTACGGCAAGATGCGCAAGTGTTACGGTTGTCGCGGATGCGCAACGGTCACCGGGGCCCATCATCCTGGGTGGGTGGCAACCGGCGAGCAAAAGTCTGACAATTCCAAGACCGTCCGGTTCTTCAACCCCCCATAGATTCCGGAGCCGTTCATGATCGATTCCGCCTGGTCAGCCAGACAGAGCAGTGCGTCGCTTGCGCGCCTGATGCCACGACTCAAAGAACGCTTCGGCCGCGATGTGGATGCGGGCGAATGGCAGGGCTACGTCCTGCGCCTGCAGCACCATTTTCCGCGACTGTTCGGCCTGCTGTTTCAGCTCTACGGCCAGCAGTACGACTTCTTCTACCATCTGGAGGGTATTCTCGCTACCGCCACCCACATGTGGCTGTCCCGGCCCGACGAGCTCAAGGCCCTGGACGCCATCCGCGAGACCGACCCACAGTGGTTTCAATCCCACCGCATGGTGGGAGCCATGTGCTATGTGGATCTACTTGGGGGGACTCTGGAGGGCATCCGCGGCCGCATTCCCTATTTCACCGAGTTGGGGGTGACCTACCTGCACCTGATGCCGGTGTTCAAGACCCCGGCCGGGGACAATGACGGCGGCTATGCGGTCAGCAGCTACCGTGAGGTCGATGCGGAGCTGGGAACCATGGAGGAGCTGGCGGCCCTGGCCTCGGAGCTGCGCCACCACGGAATCAGCCTGGTGCTGGACTTCGTGTTCAACCATACCTCCGACGAGCACGACTGGGCGCGGCGGGCCCTGGCCGGCGATCCGGAGTACCAAGAGTACTACCGGATGTACCCCGATCGCAGCCGGCCCGACGCCTTCGAGCGCAGCATCAAGGCCGTGTTCCCGGAAGAGCACCCGGGCTGCTTTACCTACCGCAACCAGATCCGCAAGTGGGTCTGGACCACGTTCCACAATTACCAATGGGACCTGAACTACGAGAACCCCGTGGTCTTCAATCGGATGGTGGAGGAGATGCTGTTCCTCGCCAACCAGGGTGTCGAGGTGCTGCGCCTGGACGCGGTCGCTTTCCTGTGGAAACGGCTGGGAACGAGCTGCGAGAATCAGCCCGAGGCCCATATCATCATTCAGGCCTTCAACGCGGTGATGCAGATCGTGGCGCCGGCACTCGTCTTCAAGTCGGAGGCCATCGTCCATCCGGACGAGGTCGGCAAGTATATTGGCGAGCAGGAGTGCCAGCTCTCCTATAATCCCCAGCTCATGGCCCTGCTGTGGAATTCCCTGGCCACCCGCAAGGTGCGCATCCTGCGGCACGCCATGCGCAAGCGCTTCGCCATCCCCCCTAGCTGTGCCTGGGTCAACTACATCCGCTGTCACGACGACATCGGCTGGGCCTTCTCCGACGACGACGTGCGGGAGCTGAATCTCGATCCGGCGGCCCACCGCCGCTTTCTCGCCCAGTTCTACACCGGCCGGTACGAGGGGACCTTCGCCCGCGGTCTGCCGTTCCAGGAAGATCCCCAGAGCGGAGACGCCCGCATCTCCGGCACGGCCGCTTCCCTGGCGGGGCTGGAGCAGGCGCTGGAGAGCAGCGACGCGAAGGAGATCGAGCTGGCGATTCGGCGCATTCTCCTGCTCCACGGGGTGATTTTCACCATCGGCGGGATCCCCCTCGTCCATCTCGGCGACGAGCTGGGCACCCTCAACGACTATGGCTATCGGGCCGACCCGGAGAAGGACGGTGACACGCGCTGGGCCCACCGTCCGGCGTTCGATTGGGAGCGGGCCGAGCTGCGCCGGGACCGTGAGAGCGTACCGGGACGGATCTACGAAGGCCTGCTGCGACTGGTGCAGATCCGCCAGCAGAACCTGGCCTTTACCAGAGCCGAGACCGAGATCACCGACACGGGCAATGACCATGTGTTCGGCTATTTTCGGCACCACGCCGGCCAGAGCGTCATGGTGCTGGCCAACTTCTCCGAGCACGAGCAGACGCTGGCCGCCAGCCACCTGCGGCTGCTCGGGCTGCGCAAGACCTTTACCGATATCGTGGCCGGACGTACCATCACCGCCACCCAGAAGCTGGTGCTCGAGCCTTACCAGTTTATGGTGCTGGTGGGCGTGCGGTGAGCGAGTTCCGCTCAGACCATCGCCTGATGTCCTCAACCGACCAGGGATGCCTGGATACGCCGCCTACACGAACACCACGGTCTTGTTGCCGTGCACGATGACCCGGTCCTCCAGGTACCATTTCACCGCCCGGGCCAGTACGGTGCGCTCGATGTCCCGGCCCAGCTCGCGCAGGTCGCTCACGCTGTGCCGGTGGGAGACCCTGGCCACGTCCTGCTCGATGATCGGACCTTCGTCGAGCCGGCTGGTGACGAAGTGGGCTGTGGCCCCGACCAGCTTCACGCCCCGCTCGCAGGCCTGCCGGTAAGGATCGGCGCCGGCGAATGCAGGCAGGAACGAGTGGTGGATGTTGATGATGCGGTTGGGGTAGTACCCGACGAATTCCGGGCTGAGGATCTGCATGTAGCGGGCCAGCACGATCAGCTCGGCCTGGTTGTCCAGCAGCCCGAGGATCTGCGCCTCGGCCTCGGTCTTGGTCTCGGGCGCTA
>CAYWTP010000219.1:0-288 GCA_964461215.1 uncultured Ectothiorhodospiraceae bacterium
ATGAATTATCTCAAGAGCATGGCGACGCTGGGCGGCGGTGAATTCTACACGGCTTCCACGGCGGCGGACCTTGCCGACAAGATCAAGGCCATCTTCGTCAATATCCTCAATCGGACCACGTCGTTCGCCACACCGTCGCTGTCGGTCAACGCCTTCAACAAGCTGTTCCACCGCAACGAGGTGTACTTCTCGCTGTTCAAGCCGGCTGCCACCGTGCGTTGGGACGGCAACGTGAAGAAGTACCAGCTATGCGAGGACACGACGTGCGACGGTGGTAAGGCGCTGCTC
>CAYWTP010000219.1:298-6181 GCA_964461215.1 uncultured Ectothiorhodospiraceae bacterium
TCGGTGAGGTCCTGGATAAGAACGGACATGCGGCGATCGGCACCGATGAGCGCATCAGGAGCGATGCGGTCAGCTACTGGACCACTACCGCGGACGGCGCGGAGATCAAGCTGGGTGGCTCCGGCAATCAGATACCCGAGTACTCGACGGGCGTTCGCAAGGTGTACACCTATACGGCCGCCACACCAGCCGCCGACATAACATCGGGCCTGCACGTGCCGACGGGGACCAGCGGAGAGCTGTACACCGCGGACAACGCCGTTGACCCTGCCAATGCCAAGCTGACCGTGGCCTTGCTCAACGGCAGCACCACGTCGACGGACTCGAACTACATGACCAGCGGGCTCACCGGTGAGGCCACGAATGAGCGAAGCGATCTGATCAAATGGATCGGAGGCCAGGACGTGGATGACGAAGACGGCAATTCCGACACCACGGAGAACCGCTACGCTTTGGCCGACCCACTGCACAGCAGTCCCGTGGCAGTCACCTACGGCACCGAGGATACGAGCCATCCCGACACGACGCCGGTGGTCAAGCTCTTCGTCGGCACCAACGACGGCGGTGTGCGCATGATCAATGCGTACAACGGCAAGGAAGAGTGGATCTTCTACCCGCAGGCGATGCTGCTTAAGCAAAGAGATCTGCGCACGAACGCCAACGGCCTGCACGAGTATGGTGTCGACGGCACGCCGACCCTCTGGGTCCAGGACGTAAATGGCGACGGCGTCATCGAGCCATCGGACGACTTCGTACGCCTGTTCACCGGCATGCGCCGCGGTGGAAGTCACATCTATGCGCTTGACGTAACGCCCAAGACAGCGCAGACAGGCACCGGTGCGGCCGATAGCGTAAGCTCCGTTGATCCGAAGCTGCTCTGGCGCATCGACGGTGGCGGCAGTGACTATCCGCGGCTGGCCCAGACTTGGTCCAAGCCGTCGCTGACCAACATACGCGTGGGCACGTCCACTGCCAACGGGAGCACGACCGAGACCGTGTTGATCTTCGGCGGCGGCTACGACGAGCAACAGGACAGCGGCTTCGGCACCGTCGAGAACGGCAACGCCATCTACATAGCGGATGCCGAGACCGGCGAGCGCGTGCTCTCCATCACCAGCGGCGACACCTCCACCTCCACCTCGAACGACATCAAGGTACCGGACATGAAGTTCCCGATACCATCCGACATTGCTCTCATGGACTCGGACGGGGATGGCACCACGGACCGCCTGTATGTAGGTGACACCGGCGGCCAGGTCTGGCGAGTGGACCTCAAACCTAATCTGACTGCAAGTCCCGGAGTGGTCGCCGTGGTGGGCAAGCTCGCGGAGCTTTCAGACACCCGCAAGCTGGCGATCTCTCCGTTCACCGTCAGCAACTCTGATGTCGACGTCAAAGACAGGCGGAAGTTCTTCTACCGCCCGGACGTGGTGCAGGTACGCAGCAATACACTCTCCGATGCCGGGGGTTATGACTTGGTGACGATCGTGTCGGGTAATCGTGCGAACCCCCTGAACCAGACGGTGCAGGATCGGGTCTACGCCCTGCGTGACAAGGTCACCGGCTTCATGACGGAAGGCGCCACCACGGGCTTGGCCGACAGCGCCAAGTACGAGACCATCCAGGGTCCGCTGGATGGTGACACCAGCGTGGCCACCGACCTGTTCGACTCTACGAGCAAGACCGGGGCTCTGACAGAAGCTGATCTGACGGCTCTGAAGGCGGACTCCGGCTGGTACATCGATTTCCCCGACAAGGGCGAGAAAGGGCTTGCTGCACCGATTGTGCTTGCCGGCAAGCTGGTGTTCACTACCTACCTTCCCGAGGGTGTGGCGACAGGCAGTTGCTCCCTGGCGGAGGGCGCCGGCCGGCTGTGGGGCCTGAATGTCGTCAATGCGCAGCCCATTTTCCTTGACTGGGACCAGACTAGCTCGGGTACCACGGACCCCCGGACCTATGCCCTGGGAGCAGGTATTCCGTCCGGAGCGGTGCCGATCTTCCAGCAGAAGGGAATCACGCTGCTGATCGGTGGAGGCGGCGGTGCCACGACCATTGATCCGCACCTCGCCTTGCCCCGCGCCACGACCTACTGGTATCAGGAGATGAATTAGTCGCGGCTCAATCGCCCGGCTACCGGGCTTCCCAGGGCGGCGGCTTTCGACGTGGTGGTGCGCCGGTCCTATAATGACGAGCGGACCACACCCGGACAGTCCGGCGCAGCCCTCATAGCACAAGAAATCGAGGCAACACTGATGGCCCAGATAATGACTGCGTTTCCCAAGCGGCCCGGCCCTTCCCACGCCCGGGGATTCTCACTTATCGAGCTGATGATCGTGGTGGCGATCGTGGCCATTCTCACGGCAATCGCCGTACCGGGCTACCAGGAGTATGTCAAGCGTGCCCGGCGCTCGGATGCCGAAGGCGCGCTGCTTGGGCTGGCGCAGATCATGGAGCGTTACTATTCCGACAACAACGTATACCCCAGTAGCAGCCAGGTGTTGGGGAGTACCGCCGGTAGTGCACTGCTGTATCCAAGTTGGGCACCTACCGACAAGGCATACGCGGACCGGGTCTACAACATCACCATCCCCAGCTCCAGCACCTTCAATTACACCCTGCGGGCTACGCCTGTGACGGGACAGCTCATGGCGACGGACGGCTACCTGGAGCTGAACTCGGCCGGCCAGAAGCGCTGGGATAAGAACAACAACGGCAGCATCGGCAGCGACGAGAACACCTGGGACCAATGAGCCGGCATACCGGCCGCGGTGACTGCGGCCGGCATCGGGTCAGCCCTTCAGCGCCTTGGGCATGGGAAAGACGACCCCCTCCTTCAGGCCGGCGTCCTCTTCTACGGCTTGCGCGCCCCATTCCACCAGGCGCTCGGTGATCCGGCGTACCAACACCTCGGGCGCCGAGGCGCCGGCGGTCACGCCGATCCTTGTCTTATCCTGAAGCCATTCACGCCTGAGTCCTTCGGGGCCATCCAGCAGATGGGCCGGAGTACCCAGCTTCTCGGAAAGCTCCCGCAGGCGGTTGGAGTTGGAGCTGTTGGGTGAGCCCACGACCAGCACCACGTCGCACTCCACGGCCAGGCGCTTCACCGCGTTCTGGCGATTCTGCGTGGCATAGCAGATGTCGTCCGTCTTGGGCCCGGCAATGACCGGGAAACGCTCGCGCAGGGCGGCGATTACTTCGGCGGTATCATCCACTGACAGCGTCGTCTGCGAAGTGAAGGCCACCCGCTGTGGGTCGCGCACCTGCAACGCCGCGACGTCCCGGGCAGTCTCGACCAGATGCATCCGGCCTGCGCCTGAGACGGTCGGATCGTACTGCCCCAGCGTGCCCTCCACCTCCGGATGGCCGGCATGGCCTATGAGGATACAATCCCGGCCGTCCCTGAGGTAGCGGGCCACCTCCATGTGCACCTTGGTGACCAGCGGGCAAGTCGCGTCGAATATCCGCAGCCCCCGTTGCTCGGCCTCCGCACGCACGGCGTTGGACACCCCGTGAGCGCTGAAGATCACGATGGCGCCGTCGGGAACCTCGTCCAGCTCGTCGACGAACACCGCGCCCTTGGCCCGCAGGGAATCCACCACATAGCGATTGTGCACCACCTCGTGGCGCACGTAGATGGGGGCACCGAACTGATGCAGCGCCCGCTCGACGATCTCGATGGCGCGGTCCACACCGGCGCAGAAGCCTCTGGGATTGGCAAGGATGACTTCCATGGGAGACGTGACTCGTGACGTTCGCAGACTAACCGCGGGTAGCCGTCAACTGCCAGCTGATGGCTGATGGCTGATAACTACCCATTCTCCCCCTCCACCGAGACAATCTCCACCTCGAAGCTGAGCTGGCGACCTGCCAGGGGATGGTTGAAGTCGACCAGCACGGTGGATTCCGTGATCTCCAGAACGGCGCCGGGCACCTCATCGCCGGACGGCGTGCCGAATTGGATGATCGATCCTTCTTCCAGCGTCATCTCCGCGGGAAATTCGCTGCGCGGCATGAGCTGAATCGCCTCCGGATCGGGCCTACCGAAGGCCGTGCCCGGAGCAATGCTAATGTCGCGGCGCTCCCCCGCGCGCAGGCCATAGAGCACCCGCTCCAGCCCGGCGTCAAGCCGGCCCTCTCCCACCACGAAGAAGAACGGCGCATCCCCGCGGCTCGATTCCACCACGGTGCCGTCGGCCAGGCACAGCGTGAAGTGCATTCGCACCGTGCTGCCTGCTTGTATGGTCGCGTTCACCCGGGACCAGGCTCCGGGTGGTGAAAAAGGGCATCCACGACCAACATGACGGCGCCTGCGCTGATCGCCGAGTCGGCCACGTTGAAAGCCGGCCACGGGTTGAACAAGCGCCACGGCAGAAAGGGCAGGTAGACCTCGATGAAGTCCACCACGTGACCGAGAAACAGCCGGTCCCACAGGTTGCCCAGTGCCCCTCCGAGAACCAGGCTCAGGGCCATGGCAAGCCACCAGGCGCCCGGCGGCAAGCGCCGCAGCCAGAGCACGATGCCCACGCTCACCACTGCGGCCAGGCCGGCGAACAGCCAGCGCTGCCAGCCGCCGGCCGTTTGCAGAAAGCTGAAGGCGGCCCCCGCGTTGTGGGTCAGCGTCAGGTATAGTCCGGGCGCCACGGCGACCGGGACCTGGTACTGCAGCAGGTGGCTGGCCGCATACTTGGTCCCTTGATCCAGGACAATGACAACTACCGCCACCCACAACCACCTCAGCATGGACGCCGTGCCAGACACGCCGCAGACCACGGGCAAGGGATGGCGGTACGGCGGCGGCCCTTAGGCAGGTCGGGCTTCAGCCCGACTTGTCGGCCTAAAGGCCGACCCCCGGCCCGAGGCCTGGCCCTTGGATTGACCATCCCCAAAGCCTGCTGTCCGCTCGGCCCTACAGCCCACAGCCCATAGCGCAGCTCAGGCATACCTCCGCACCTCGCCCCCGCCCGCTACGTTCTCCACGCAGCGACCGCAGATGTCCGGATGATCCGGGTAGCTGCCCACCTCCTCCCGGTGGTGCCAGCAGCGCGCGCACTTGGCGTGGGGCGAGCGGTAAGCCGACACCCACACCTCTCCGGCCCCGGGCAAGGTATGGACCGCCGCGGTCTCGGGCTTCTCCTGCACCGGATGCACGTGCGCGCCGGAGGTGATCAGCACGAAGCGCAGCTCCTCCCCCAGTCGGCCCAGCTCCTGGCGCAGGCCAGGCTCGCAGTAGATATCAACCTCGGCGTCCAGGGAAGAGCCGATCCCGCGGGCAGCCCGCAGCGGCTCCAGTGCCCTTCCGACGACATCGCGCACGGCGATGACGGTCCCCCAGAGCTGCCTGCCCATGGCACCTTCGGTCAATGGAAACAGGCCCTCGTACCAGGTCGAGAGGAGGACCGATTCGTCCCGGCAATCGCCGGGAATGTTCTTCCAGATCTCCTCGGCGGTAAAGCTCAGGATGGGCGCCAGCCATCGCACCAGGGCCTCGATGATGTGGTACATGGCAGTTTGGGCCGAACGCCGCGCCAGGCTATCGGCCCGGGTGGTGTACTGGCGGTCTTTGATGACGTCCAGGTAGAAGCTGCCCATGTCTACGGTACAGAAGTTGTGCAGCATCTGGTAGATGAGGTGGAACTGGTTGTCGTCATAGGCCTCCCGGACCCGCTGCTGTACGCTATAGGCACGGTCTACGGCCCAGCGATCCAGGGGCAGCATGTCCGCCGCCACGACCATATGCACCCCGGGAGCAAAGCCGTTGAGGTTGGCCAGCAGGAAGCGCGCCGTGTTGCGCAGGCGCCGGTAGGTATCGGCCGTGCGCTTGAGGATCTCGTCCGAAACACTCATCTCGCCGCGGTAGTCGGTGGCAGCGACCCAGAGCCGCAG
>CAYWTP010000220.1:0-6157 GCA_964461215.1 uncultured Ectothiorhodospiraceae bacterium
GGGCCTGCTTCGATGCACAGCCGGCGAACAGTAGAGGAACCAGCGCCGCAACACCCGTCAGCACGCGTTTGTTCCGTGACATGGGAGGTCTCCTAGTAGCACTTCGTGGTTGACCGGCGCCGTGCCACTGGGTCGCGGCGCATCCGGGACATGCAATCCATCCTCGTTGATTTGTATTATACCCTTCATACAGCGCGGGGCACCCGCCCTGGGCGCCGGTGCGGATACCCGTGCCGGGGCGCTTTCAATGCGCCGATTACCGAACATAGAGAGGGGCAATGATGGCCGAAGTCGGCGCAACCGCAGGTGCTTCCCTGGAACTCAGGGAGATCAAGCCGCTGAGCTTCATCTTCGAGGTCCACAACGCGCTGAGCCGGGAGATCTGCGGTGAGATCATCAGCCGCTTCGAGGCCAGCCCGCAGCATCAATACGAGGGCCGCATCGGTCAGCTTCAGACCAGGGACCAGAGCATAAAGCGCTCGACGGACTTGACGGTGAGCGACAAGCCGGAGTGGAAGGATCTGGACCAGGCCTTGTTCGGCTCACTGGGACGGGCGCTGGGCGCGGTGAGGGAACGCTTCGCGTTCTTCAAGGGCCGGTTCAAAGACGTGGGCTATGCCATCCAGCGCACGAGTCCCGGCGAGTACTATCACTGGCACATCGATGGCGGTAGCCACGAGTTCAGCCACCGCCAGCTCGTGGCCGTGTGGTACCTCAATGACGTACCCGGTCCGGGGGGGGAGACAGAGTTTCTGATCCAGCAAATCAAGGTCAGGCCCGAAGAAGGCAAGCTGGTCTTGTTTCCGCCCTTCTGGACTCACGAGCACCGGGGGGTGACCCTGGAGAAGGGGCTCAAGTACATCGCGACCACCTGGGTCGTCTTTGCCTGAGGCTCGAGGCGTGAGCGGCGAGATTGATGCAGGAGCCAGCTTGCTGGCGAACGGCGAGAGTGGCGAGAGTGGACGGCGGGATTAGCGGGATGGGTGTAGGAGCTGCCTTGCCGGCGAGCCCCGGCAGCGGCGCGGGCCAGGTTGGCGGGCCGTGACTGAGGCGCTCCTGGCGGTGGTGGAGCTTGGGGGATATCCCAATTTCTCCGTTCTATATCAGGCGGCCGGCTTTGAGGTGATTATGGCCCACGGTATCCGCAAGGCGCTGGTCGCGGTCAAGAGATACGCGCCGGCGGTGATTGTCGCGGAGTTCAACTTCCAGTCCGATTTCCGAGACCGTACCAGCACCCTGGAGTCCCTCATGGCCACTGTCCAGACGCGTTGCCCGTCTGCCAGGGTCATCGTCTTCTACGAGCAGGACCATGCCGCCCACCTGGACAAGCTACTGGCCCGATTTCGGGTCTTTGCCACCCTGGCGTTTCCCGTTGACCAGGCCGCTCTGCGTCAAGTCCTGGAGCGTGCTCGTACCGAGCCGCACCCTGCCGGCACGGGTTGAGTAGCCGGCCTTGGAGGCGCGAAGCCGGTCCGATGGGGCAGAATCAGTGACGAATGCAGGCCGCAAGCCCGGGAGTGTTACGCCATGATGCTGCAAATACCCCAAGTCCTTGACAGGGCACAGCTTGAGCGGGTTGGAGAGATTCTCTCCCTGGCCAGGTTCGTGGACGGCAGGCTCTCCGCGGGGATGGCGGCGCGGCGGGTGAAGAGCAACGAGGAGGTGCCCACCGACAGCCCGGAGGTGGAGCGGCTCAACAGCATCGTCATGGGCACCCTGGTGCGCCATCCTCTGTACAAGAGCGGTGCACTGCCGCACCGGGTGGCGGTGCCTTATTACGCCCGCTACACGCCGGGAATGCGTTACGGCGACCACGTGGATGACCCCGTCATGGGGCCCGGCGGAGGCCGCTACCGGTCCGACGTTTCCATCACGCTCTTCCTCAACCCGCCGGAGGACTACGATGGAGGCGAGCTGGTGATCAGGACCGCCTTCGGTAGCCACGCGGTGAAGCTACCGGCCGGCGACGCCGTGATGTATCCCTCGTCCAGTGTGCACCACGTGGCCGAGGTGACCCGTGGTCAGCGCTTGGTGGCGGTAACCTGGCTGCAGAGCATGGTCCGCGATCCGGCCAGACGCGAACTCCTGCACGGCCTGAACGTGGCCCGGGAAAAGCTGCTGCATGAGCGTCCCGACGCCGAGGAGACCGCCGGTGTGGACACCGCCTACGTCAACCTCGTGCGCATGTGGGCGGAAGTCTAGTGAAATGCAGGCCTTGGACGGTAGGCTGTAGGTGAAGAGGAAGAGTGAGTCTCGGTACGATGGCTGGACCGCGAAAGGAAAGGCGCCCGTAGGGCGCCTCTTCTTTAGCCTATAGCCTAAGGCCTAGGGTCTACAGCCCAGAAGGCCAAAGGCCTCAGTACCCCCCCTTGCGCCGCGTCTCCGGCAGGCCGGCCACCTTGGCCCCCTGTTTGCTGGGCATGTGGGGGAACAAAGTGTACATGTCCTTGCTGGTGGCCTTCCTGCCCCACTTGTCGCTCATGGCCTTGAGGATGGTGCGCTCGTTGGGCTGGTTGCCTGCGTTATTGATGTACTCGTCCCGGAGGTAGTGGAGGATGTCCCAGTGCTCCTGGGTCAGCGTAACCCCCTCTGCCTGGGCCATTGCCTCGGCCACCTTCTCGTTCCAGGCCGCGTGATCCGTAAGATACCCGTTGGCATCGGTCTCGACGACCTTACCTTCGACTTCGAGTGCCATCTTGCTCTTCCTCCTGACACGATTGACTTAAACAAACACCCAATATGGCCGGGTCCACGCGTGGCGTGCCAGCCCCCCGAATCAAGCTATTTGTTGCTCGCATCCCTGACCTGGCCGATGCCCTTATGGGGCACGAACAGCCCGCAGCCCAGCGCGCGCTCAGGCCCCAGGCCGGTGCGCTGCAGCTTCGCCGATGCGACCTTGTCAAGCTCCGCGACCATCATGCTACGGGTGAAGATGGGTCCCTGCGGAGTCCTAATCTGGTGGCTGCGGCCACACAGAAGCTTTCTCACGCGGATCCCCATGTCCGTGAGACGGCGTGCCGCCTCGGCGACGAAGGCTTCCTCGTCGTCCTCTTGCCGGCCCACCACATAGCGAGAGAACAGGGTGGGAAGCGGGTTGAGGGGCTTGACCGTGGATTTTCCCACTTCCAGGTCATGTCCGTCGACATTCAGGGTGCGTCCGGTGAGAGCCCGGGCCGCTGGGTTGCGGCCCGCGGGCAGCCGCAACGTCATGCGGGTGCGCCGTGAGAGGTGCAGCACGGCGCCCTCGGTGTCCTCGGGCCGGTACCAGCCGTTGCCGGACTCCGCCACATGGATCTGGTGAATACCGGCCAGGGGCTCCGTGGTGAGCCACGGCAGCGCCGCTTGCAGGGCAGCCGACAGGGTGTAGGCGTGGTCAACCGGCAGGGTGCGCCCGGCCACGCTGAATGCCAGATCCACGATGTCATCGGCAATGACATCCCGCTCTTTCTCGTCGTCTTCCTGCCAAAGCATATTAGTTTACCGGGAGCCGCTGATGGATGGCGTCCCGATCCACCCACCAGTCGTCCTGCACCAGGACGTCCACCACGTTGCGCAGGCGAATCAGGAACTTATCGGGATCATCGAGCTCGAGACGCGCGCGCCAGGCGTCGAAGTCCTCCTGCTTCTCCACCTGGCCGTGGCGCCGGGCTACCGAAGACAGCATCTGCGCCGTGTAGAACAGCAGATTCTCCTTTTCCTTGCCCTCGCTGCGCAGGTCGGCCACGTAGTGGGCGGTGGCAGCAGCCACCGCGGCGCCGTCGGAGTCATCCGGGGTCTCCTCGACAATGCGCCGCAGCATCTCGACGGTGATATTGGGATCGATGGGAAAGGTCACCGCCAGCCATACGCCCTGCCCCAGGGCGCTAAGGGAGCCCGGCTGCCCGCTCAGGAACAGCACCTCGGTTGCCTCGACGGCCTTCTCCCACTGGCGCGCGGCGATGTAGATATCGAAGGCCCGTCGGGCAGGGCTCCAGGCCTCCGCCTCCCGTTCCAGGCGCAGGAGTGTTCGCCCCACCTCCACCAGCACGTCGCCGTGCGCGGTGTCGCCTTCGCTGGTCTCGCGCAGGCGGTCCTGCAGAGCAGTGAGCTGGGATTCCAACAGCGCCTTGGGAACCGCAGTACTTGCAACGCCGGCTGGCGGGATGTCCTGGGTATTACCGGTATAGAGCTTCATCATCGTTCACAGCATCCCGTTGAAGGTGCTCTCCAGAATGTCCTCCCAGTTCTCCGGTGTGTCGGCGAAGGGCGGCTTTACGTCCATCCGGAAAAAGCGCTCCCGCTTGGCCCCTTCGCGCACCAGCGCTATGAGATCCTCGAACTTATCGAGGTCGTGGTTCTGGATCAGGATCTCGCTCAAATTCAGCATATTAGTTCTCGCTAATTGGGGCGGGCGGGGCGATTTCAAGGGTTGCGCTCCCCGTCATGAGGACACCGGGTCCGGTGAGGTCCGGGCGAGCCGGTCGCGGTAGCGTGCTCTGAGGTAGAGGCGCCGCCTATCCGGCTCCGGCGCGTCCTGGAAGCCCTCTCGGGTATGCAGGACGTTGTTGCACAGCAGGCCCTGCCCCGGCTCCAGCCGGTGCTCGTATATATAGGGTATACGGCTGCGCAGCAGCGCCGCCAGAAAGGCCACCGCCTCGCGCGTGATCTCGTCCCCTCGCCATTGGATGGATCGGGTGCGGGCCGTGTAGCGCATGTGCAGGCTGCCGTCGTTGGGGTCCACCGAGAACACGGGGCCGGACTGTGCTTGTCGGAGCATATCGCCGCCCTCGACGTTGGCCGGAATGGTCATTGCCCCCGGCTGCATGAGGGCCGCCACGTATGCAGGATCCTCGTCGCGCAGAAGCATATAAGCGATCTCGGGATCCAGCAGCCGGTTCGCTCCACCACTGGCCGCCTGTGATACGCAGTGCAGCACGAAGGCGCGGATCCGGTTCTCCGGGGTATTGTAATAGCCGTCGGTGTGCCAGTTGATGGGACGGTTGCTGTAGGGGATGTATTCCCGGTGCCTGCCTTCGGGAACCACCTGCAGGGAGGCGATACCATCCTCGTCGGCACACAGATTGTGATCCAGATTCGTCAGGCCGAAGGTCGTCCCTATGGCCCTGACGGCGGCCCTCGGGTCGGTGGCAGCGGGGCCGGTGACGGCGTAGATGGCCATGTTGGTCTTGCGGTAGCGCTCAAGCAGCGCCCCCATCTCCGCCCGCGTCAGGCGCAGCGGATCCCGGATCTCCACCAGCAGTGATTGTACCTCCAGGGGATAGCCCGCCAGCTTGCACGCTCGCCAGCGTGCGTAGTCGGCGGCGTCCGTCACGGAATAGGGGCTTTGCGCTGCGCCCGGCTCCGTTGAGGTGGGCTGAAGGAAGACCATGAATTTTCCATTGACTCCTGGTTGAGTGGTAGAAGATAATAATATGTTAATTTGCCACGGTAAATGATTGCGTGCCGTTTGCAGGCTCTGGGTCGCAGCCGCCGCTTGGGTTGCAATTCGGTTACGGTAGCTGGTTAAATGCGCTCCCGCATCGGGGGGCGGGCCTCCCGGCAGAGCTGGAATATCCCAAAAGGGATAGGGCGAGTGGCTGGGGCCACCCCATCGGTGAGGTAGTTTGGCGGCGCCCTGGTCATTAGACTGCGCGATGCTGGCTGGGTGCTGCACTATGGCTTGCGAGGCGCTGCGGACGCGATTATCCGGCGCGGGCTCGCTCCCGGGTGCGGCCGGTCAGGCGGTAAGTTGCGGTGTTAGGTCGGCCAATGCGAGACCTAGAGCCCACGTTCAATCGAAGGAGATAACGCAATGGCAACAAAGAAGCATGACACCCCGATGCTCGATCAGCTCGAGGGCGGTCCCTGGCCCAGCTTCATTTCCGGCATCAAGCGCCTGCGTGACCAGCACCCCGAGGAGCGTATTAACGAGGTGGCCAACGACCTGCTGGGCCAGCTCGAGCATTCCTACGAGACCCGCAAGGGCTACTGGAAGGGCGGCACGGTTTCCGTCTACGGCTACGGCGGCGGCATCATTCCGCGCTTCTCCGAGGTCGGAAAGTCCTTCCCCAAGTCCAAAGAATTCCACACCCTGCGCGTACAGCCCCCGGCGGGCAACCACTACAGCACCGACATGCTACGCCAGCTGGCCGATAGCTGGGAGAAGTGGGGATCGGGC
>CAYWTP010000221.1:0-6151 GCA_964461215.1 uncultured Ectothiorhodospiraceae bacterium
AGAGCCATTTGCCGGTGCGGCTCGAAGTCCTCCCCCTGCAGAGCGAGTCGGTGCAGGATGAGCCGCCACGAGTGATCGCGCGAGAACACTTTGGGATCGAGGTCACGCAGAAACCGGCCCAGACTACCCGCCTCCTTTCCAGAGCGGTCAAGAGCCGCCTGAAACCGCCGGCGTACCTGGTCGATGACTCGGGCTTCCTCCGCCAGCTCCCCGGGAGTCCAGGCGAGAAATTCTACGATCCGGTCGACCGGCACTTTGACGTGATGAGCCAACAGGGTCTGCAGATCCGCCAGGCTGGCATCGGAGGCGAGAATGGTCCGCCACCGGCGGTCGGTGATGTCGGTGGAGACTTAAGTATTCATGAGGAGGAACCTCCTACGGCCGGCAGAGACGGCTTGTCCGCGGCGCCGGGGTGGGGGCTTCCGTGCAGATGGAAAATCGAGGCCGGCTAGCCTCACACCTAATGTGATACAACATTCATACCACCCACGTGAAAGCGAGTTAACTAATTGATCTTTATGAGCAGTCTGTATGCTGGACGGACTACGCTAATCTGTGGGTCAGCGCGCTGACGTAACCGAAGTTTACACCTGCACCCAGGAGTCCCGGTATTGACACCGCGCCTTGTCGCACAATAGACGTGAACATAGTTTACGCTAAGGCAAACGACGTTAACTCTCAGATTCCAACTTCACCGAATCAACTGTCCCCGGCCCGCACCCGGCTCCTCTTCCGGAAACCCTTCCACCAGCGCCTGACGGATAGCCTTCGAACGCCTGCGATCAGCGGCAAATTGTGCCTTCAGCGTCAGCAGCGCCCGCCTTGCCTCCTCGGACCCGCGTATGGCCAGGGCCTTGATCGCACTCTCGGCCGCGTAAGCGCGCCCGGATGCACCCAGCTCCCTCAGCCGCGGCACGTCGCCGTCGGTGCCGACGAACCCGAGGGCAATCGCCGCCTCCGCCTGCACCAAATCCTCCGGGTAATTCAGCATCTTGCGTATATAACGCAGGCAGTCCTGGCGGGTACCTGCGTCCAGCCTTGCCAGCGTGTGGGCCACGGCTACCCGCGCGGAGGGCTGGCGCAGCCTGTCCCAGTCCAGATCACTATCGCCGCCATGCTCACCGCGCCAGAGCGAGTGCAGCAGTGCCAACACCCAGTCCCGGTTACCCATCAGATACAGGGCATTCAAGGTGTTGGCCAGCCCCATCGGATCCGGATCCCCCAGTGCCTCGCGCACCTCGGCGGGGGTCGCCCTGGCCTCCAGGATAGCCTGCCGAAGATCGTCGAAACGACCTGCCGTCACAGGCCCAGCCCCGGCGGGGCCCGGTAGCGCCTGAGAGGCGACACGAGGCGGAGGTGGCGATGATGGCAGGCCGTGGTCACAGCCGCCCAGCACAGCCATTGCCGCCGCCAGCGCCACCGCCCGAGTACGCATGTCGGCGCCCGCGGCTCCGCCCGTCGTGGCTACTCCACCGTAACGGACTTGGCCAGATTGCGGGGCTGATCCACGTCGGTGCCCTTCTGCACCGCGACGTGGTAGGCCAGAAGCTGTAACGGCACCGTGTATACGATCGGGGCCGTCACCCCTCGCACGGAGGGAATATCCGTGACGTGGACTTCCGGAGTGGATTGCAGATCGGCGTCCGCATCGGCGAACACGTATAGCTGACCGCCGCGGGCACGCACCTCCTGCAGATTGGACTTGAGCTTCTCCAACAGCGCGTCGTTGGGGGCGACGGCGATCACCGGCATCTCGGCATCCACCAACGCCAGCGGGCCGTGCTTCAGCTCACCGGCCGGATACGCCTCGGCATGAATGTAGGAGATCTCCTTCAGCTTCAGAGCACCCTCCATGGCCACCGGGTAGTGATAGCCGCGGCCCAGGAACAGCGCGTGGTGCTTCTCGACGAACTGCTCGGCCAGCACCTGCACCGCCGGGTCCAATCGCAGCACCCGTTCCATCAGCCCCGGAAGAGCGATCAGCTCCCGTACCAGCTGAGCCTCGGTGTCCGCGTCGAGGCCATGGCGGCGGCCCAGAACAATCACCAGCAGGAGCAGAGCCGCAAGCTGGGTCGTGAAGGCCTTGGTGGAAGCCACACCAATCTCCGGCCCGGCGCGGGTCATCAACACCAGGTCGGATTCCCTGACCAGGGAGCTCTCCGGCACGTTGCAGATGGCAAGAGACGGACCGAAACCCAGCTCCCGGGTCACGCGCAGGGCCGCCAAGGTGTCGGCGGTCTCGCCAGATTGGGAGATGGTGATCACCAGCGTATCGGGGCTGACGATGTGCCGGCGATAACGGAACTCGCTCGCCACCTCCACGCTGCACGGGATCCCGGCGATCTCCTCCATCCAGTAGCGGGCCACCAGGCCGGCATGGAAGCTGGTGCCGCAGGCGATAATCTGAACCGAGCGGACCCGGTCAAGGACCTCGCCAGCGTCGGGTCCGAAACCCGCCTCCAACACCCGTCCGCCGCCCAGGCGGCCCTCCAGAGTCTCGGCGATGGCCCGCGGCTGCTCGTAGATCTCCTTGAGCATGTAATGGCGGAACTGGCCGCGCTCCACGGCGTCGGCGGTCAGCTCGCTGGTCTTGATCTCGCGCTGCACCGGCGCGCCGCAGGCATCGTACAGAGCCAGGCGGTCGCGCCGGATGTCCGCTACGTCGCCGTCTTCCATGAAGATGAACTGCTGCGTGACCGGAACCAGGGCGGCCACGTCGGAGGCAATAAAATGCTCGCCGATGCCGATGCCAATCACCAGCGGGCTACCTCGGCGCGCCGCTACCAGCCGGCCGGGCTCCGTCTTGCTCACGACGCCCAGGCCGTACGCACCCTCCAGATCAGCCACCGCCGCCTGCACCGCCGCCAGCAGGTCCTTGCCCTGGGAGAGGTAATGGTAGATCTGGTGCGCTACCACCTCGGTATCGGTCTGTGACGTGAAACGAAAGCCGAGCGCTTGCTGCTGCCGCTTCAGGCTCTCGAAGTTCTCGATGATGCCGTTGTGCACCACGGCCACGGTGTCATTACACACGTGTGGATGGGCGTTGGCCTCGCTGGGAGCACCGTGTGTGGCCCAGCGAGTGTGGGCGATACCGAGCCTGGCGCTCAGAGGACGCGTGTCCAGGGAATGGACCAGCTGAGCCACTTTCCCCGATACGCGTACCCGCCCGATGGCGCCGGCGGCATCGATCACCGCCACGCCCGCCGAGTCATAGCCGCGGTACTCCAGGCGTCTCAGGCCCTCCAGAAGAATGGGTACGACATCACGTTCGGCAACTGCACCTACGATTCCGCACATGGCCTGGGACCGGGAAGTAGAGGTAAGTGAACAAGCGCCAGAATCTAGCACGAATCAGGGCGCCGACATATGTCGGGATCGGCAGATCCCGACCGATACTTTAGGGTGGAGTGCCGGCAGGCTATGGCTTCTTCTGCGGGCGGCGCCAGCCTTCGCGGGTGCTCTGCTTCACCCGGCTGAGGGTGAGCTGGTTCGCAGGCGCGTCCCGGGTGATGGTGGATCCGGCGCCGATGGTAGCGCCGTCGCCGACTCTTACCGGCGCCACGAGCTGGGTATCGGAGCCGATGAAGACGTCATCCCCTATTACGGTCCTGTGCTTGCATGCGCCATCATAGTTGCAGGTGATGGTCCCCGCGCCAACGTTGACGCGTGCACCCATCTCGGTGTCGCCCACATAGCTCAAGTGATTGATCTTGGTCCCAAACCCTATTTGGGACTTCTTGATCTCCACGAAATTGCCCACGTGGACCTGCTCGTCCAGGACAGTGCCCGGGCGCAGGCGTGAGAAGGGACCGATGCGGCCGCGGCTGCCGATCCTGGCCTGCTCGATCACGCAGTTGGCCTGGATCTGTACGCCGGCGCCGATCTCGGCATCGCGGATGAAGCAGTTGGGCCCCACGCTGACGCCGTCGCCCAGCACCACCCTCCCCTCCAGCACGACGTTCACGTCCAGCAGCACGTCCCGGCCGGCCTCCACCTGGCCGCGGATGTCCAGTCGCGCCGGATCGGCCACCGTGACGCCCGATAGCATGAGGCGCTCGGCCTGGGCGCGCTGGTAGGAGCGCTCGAGCTCCGCCAGCTGCATCCGGTTGTTGACGCCCATGACCTCCTCCACCCGGCCCGGGTGGACCGTCTGCACCGGTATGGCTTCGGCCACGGCCATCGCAATCACGTCAGTGAGGTAGAACTCACCCTGGGCATTGTCGTTATCCAAGGATTCGAGCCAGCGCCGCAAGCGCCCGGCCGGCGCCGCCAGCATGCCGGTATTGACCTCATGCACGGCCAGCTCCGGGGCCTCGGCGTCCTTCTCCTCCACGTTGCGCAGCACCCGGCCACGCTTATCCCGGATGATCCGTCCGTAGCCCGCGGGGTTAGCCAGCTCCACCGTCACCAGCGCCAGGTGCCCGGCGTCGGCCAGGTCTACCAGCGGTGCCACGGTATCGGGACTGATGAGGGGTACGTCGCCGTAGAGAACCAGCACGGTGTCGCTATCCGCCACCTTGGGCATGGCTTGCGCCACCGCGTGCCCGGTACCGAGCTGGCGGTCCTGCTCAACCCAGACCACCGGCAGATCCGCCAGGCACCGCGTCACCAGCTCGCCGCCGTGTCCGTAGACCACCACCGTCTGCCGTGGCCGCAACGCCAGGGCGGTATCCACCACGTGGGCCAGAAGCGGCCGACCACCGAGAAGATGCAGCACCTTGGGCAGATCGGAGTACATCCGCTTGCCCTGGCCGGCGGCCAGAATGATCACGCTCAGAGCAGACATGAGTAAGTCCGCATCAGTGCAGTAGCTGGCCGCCCTCGGGAATGCCCCTGGCGATCTCCTCGGCAGTGGCATCGCGGATATCGGTGATGGTCACCTCGAAGATGACGGCTTTGCCCGCGAGAGGGTGATTGCCGTCCAGGGTGATCTGGCCGTCCTCGATGCGACTGACGACCATGGTGATGGTTTCGCCCCGGTCATTCTGAAACTCAGCCTCCGCCCCCAGGCGACGGACCTCGGGAGGCACGTTCTCGACGGCGTCCGTATAGGTCAGGTCCGGGCGGCGCTCGCCGAAGCCCTCCTTCGGGCTCAGCTGAACCTCGATGGTGTCGCCCACGACATGCCCGTCCAGTGCCTGCTCGATCTGCTCGAACAAGTTGCTGTTGGCACCGTGCACGTAGCCGATGGGCAGATCCACCTGCTCGTGGAGCTGACCGTCGAGGTCGCGGATCCGGTAGGTCAGAAAGACGACCTTGTGCTTGTCGACGCAGGCCCTACCCATCTAACGTCCGAGCTTCTTGCGCAGACGCTGGATGGTTTGAAGCTGGGCCACCGCCTCCGCTAGCTCCGCCTGCGCTTTGGCGTAGTCGATATCGGCACTGCGGTCCGCCAGGACCTGCTCGGCCCGTTCCTTGGCCTCCAGGGCCTTGGCCTCGTCGATGTCCTTGGCCCGCAGACCCGTGTCAGACAGGATGGTGACCACGTGGGGCTGGACTTCCAGAATACCGCCCGACACGTAGAAGGACTCCTCCTCGCCGCCTGCCACCTTCACCCGGACCTCCCCGGGCTTGAGATGGGTCAGCAACTGGGTATGGCGGGGCGCGATGCCGATTTCGCCCATGACCGCGGGGGCAAATACCATCTCCGCGGTCCCCGAGAAGATGGACGCCTCGGCACTCACGATGTCCACATGTAACGTCATAGCCATTAGTTTAGTCCCAAATCCTGCCCCCGAGCCCATAGGCCTCGGGCTTAATGCTCAAGGCTTTCAGCCTGAAAATATCGACCTTAGGCCTTAGGCCCCAGGCCTTCCTAAAGGCTCTTGGCCTTGTCGGCCACCTCTTCAACGGAGCCCACCATGTAGAAGGCCTGCTCCGGATACTTGTCCATCTCACCGGCGACGATGGCCTGGAAGCCACGGATGGTGTCCTTCAGCGAGACGTACTTGCCCGGCGTGCCCGTGAACACCTCGGCCACGAAGAAAGGCTGGGATAGGAAGCGCTGAATCTTGCGCGCCCGTGCCACGGCAAGCTTGTCCTCCTCGGACAGCTCGTCCATGCCCAGAATCGCGATGATGTCCTTGAGTTCCTTGTAGCGCTGCAGGGTCCCCTGCACGGCGCGGGCCGTATCGTAGTGCTCCTGGCCCAC
>CAYWTP010000222.1:0-2049 GCA_964461215.1 uncultured Ectothiorhodospiraceae bacterium
GCGGGGTCGGGTTGCCGCCCGTCTACCCCATCATGCGCGAGCACCTGGCGATGGGCAATCACGTTACCCTGATCGCCGGCTTTAGAAGCCGGAGCCTGATGTTCTGGGCCGAGCCGGATGAGCGCATCGGCCTATTGCAGGCCCAATACCCGGATTTGCTCGATGTGATCTATACCACCAACGACGGCAGCTTCGGGGTAGAGGGCTTCGTCACCGGGCCCCTGGGAGAGATGCTGGAGGCCGCCAAGGCCGGATCCGGCCGCCTAGTCGGCGAGGTCGTCGCCATCGGCCCGCCGCTGATGATGCGCGCGGTCAGCGACCTGACCAAGCCCTACGGCGTGCGCACCATCGCCAGCCTCAACTCCATCATGGTAGACGCCACCGGCATGTGCGGTGCCTGCATGGTGCCCGTGTCCATCGACGGCAAGCTGGTGCGCAAGCACGCCTGCATCGACGGCCCGGAGATCGACTCGCACATCATCGATTGGGACAAGTTCATCCCCCGTTTCCAGCAGTTCAAGAAACAGGAGGACCGCAACCGGCAGCGGCACGGGCTGTAGCGAAGGGGCTTGCCGCGAGTAGCTCCCGGAAGATAACCGACGGCATCGTTATCCCGGCTCGGACGCCGGGATCCAGCGTCATGGGTGCGAGCTGGCGTTCGGCAACGACTTCACTGCGGCCTCCGGCGTCGCTGACACCATGCCGTTATCAATGAGCGAATGAAGTCGGCAACCCGCCCGTGAAAGTTCCGCCGCTCCTCGTCATCATGTTGGCCTTCATCGGAGGCTGGGTCGATGTCGCGACCTTCGTTGGACTGGGTCACCTGATGGCGGCCCACATCACCGGCAACATCGTACTGCTCGCCGCCGACCTCGAGGACGGCTTCGGCGAAACGGATCTCATCAAGCTTATCGCCATTCCGACATTCTTCGTAGCGGTAATCATCTTCACTCTGATCCACGACCGGCATCTCGTTCGCGCCAAGTCACGCGAGGGCCGGATGCCCTGGATACTGGTAATCGAAGCCCTGTTCCTGGCCTTTGCCGGGGGGCTAGCCGCCGCCACCACCGGCGGCGGGACACCCATCGGTTTCGGCCTAGCCCTCGCCATTTCCATCCCGGCCGTCGTCGCCATGGCCTGCCAGAACGCCTCCCACCGCCTCTATCCCTCGATCGGTCCCGCGACCACCGTTATGACCGGCAACATCGCCCAGTTCTTTATCGACCGCACGCGTCAGGCGCGGCCCAGCTCCCGCCTGCCCCAGGACGAGGACATCCGATCGGGCGAGCGCGGCCTGCCTGTGCTTATCCTCTCCTTCGTCTTGGGCTGCATCGGCGCGGCGTTTCTGACCGGTGCGGTCGGTCCAGCCTCGCTTCTCGTGCCGGCTGCGGTCTTGATTGCCATCGCCTTCGCCCATCGCGGCCATATGGCCAGGCGCGCCGCGGACGGATCCTGAACAAACGGGTTGGTTGACGTCGGGGCAACAAATGCAATTGCAGGCATTTCAAGAATTCCTTACCGGGCACGACGAGGTGCGCGACGCCTTGCAGCGCGCCTCCGGGGCCGCACCCGCCAAGGGCTACGGCGCGGCCACCGACATGGCGGCTCTGGTGCTGCTTTTCCCCTTGGTGCGCTTCGTCCTGACGGAGATCGGCCTGCCCTGGCTCGCCACGCTCAGGAAATACTCGGAGGTGCAGCGTCGCCGGGTGGAGGATTGGATCGACCGAAATGCCGAGGCTCACGGCCTCAATCCGGACGAGATCGAGGCTACGAGCCGGCAGCTCATGGAGGAGCTGGAACGGACCGCCGCGATAGACGCCCGCCGACAGTGGGCGCAGCTGACGAAGCTCTCGAAAGAATGACTCTGGAGTCCGACCCTAGGGTCGGAGGTGATTGACGTCCACGTCGAGCCGTGGACTCCAAAAGGACGACACCATGCCAACCCTCACTCTGCACCAATCGGAACTGGGCCCGGACCGCTACCGGATCAGCGTCTCCAGCGACCTGCCCAATCTCACCCTCCAGCACTCGGTGGATTTCGACTACGTT
>CAYWTP010000222.1:2059-6132 GCA_964461215.1 uncultured Ectothiorhodospiraceae bacterium
GATCCGCTGGTACCTGGAGGACTACCTGGACAAGCCCTTCGAGCCCAATCCGAAGATCGCCGCCCGCACCGAGCAGCGCCTGGGGGAGATCGGCCGGGAGCTGTTCGAGAAGCTGTTCGACGGCCGCAATATGATCGAGTGGTGGGGCCGAGCCAAGGGCCAGCTCAATCAGCTGCGTATCGAGGTCTCCACCAGCGTGGCGGCGGCCACCGCCATCCCCTGGGAGCTGCTGCGCGACCCGGTCACCGACACGCCCCTCGCCCTGGATGCGGGCGAATTCGTCCGCAGCCACCGGGATGCCGACCGCCAGCCCCACATCCCCCAGACCGCAGAGCGCATCCGCATCCTGCTGGTCATCTGCCGCCCCCGGGAGGACGGGGACGTCCCCTTCCGCTCGGTGGCCAGCCAGCTGGTGCGCGGGCTCAACGAGGACGCCCGCCGCCAGGTGGAGCTGAGGGTGCTGCGCCCGCCCACCTACGAGCAGCTCAGCCGCACCCTGCACGATGCTAAGGAGAACCGGCAGCCCTTTCACGTGGTCCACTTCGACGGCCACGGGCTCTATGCCGACGCCGAGGCGATCCAGAGCCGATTGGGCGCCCTCGACGCCCTGCGCTTCGACGCCGGCCGCACGGGCCCCCAGGGCTTCCTGCTGTTCGAGGACCCCGCCTCCGAGACCAACAGCGACTTCATCAGCGGCACCCGGATCGGCAGACTGCTGGTGGAGACCCGGGTCCCGGTGCTGGTGCTCAACGCCTGCCGCTCGGCCCACGCCGAGCAGCACCAGAGCCCGAAGGAGCCCAGCCTCGCCGATTCAGATTCCGGCCAGACCGACAGCTTTGCCGGCCAGGGCTTCGGCGGCCAATCGGGCGCCGGGGCCGGCGCCGAGCGCGCCTTCGGCTCCCTCGCCCAGGAGGTGATGGATGCCGGCGTGGCTGGGGTGGTGGCCATGCGCTACAACCTCTGGGTAGTCACAGCCACTCATTTCGTCTATGAGCTGTACCGCAACCTGGTACGGGGCCTGAGCTTGGGGGCCGCGGTGAGCCAGGGCCGCCGCCGGCTGCACGACGAGCCGCGGCGGCGCATCGCCTTCCAGGAGATCCCGCTGCAGGACTGGCCGGTGCCGGTCGTGTTCGAGGCCGCCCCCATCCGCCTGCTGCCCCGCCCCCTGGAGACCGGGGGCTGGGACCTGCGCCTCGGCGAGCGGCGCGGCCGGGAGACCGGTGCCGACCCCCTTCCCCCGCCGCCGGACATCGGCTTCATCGGCCGCGACGAGACCTTGCTCGCCCTGGACCGGGCCTTCGACCGGGACCGGGTGGTGCTGCTGCACGCCTACGCCGGCAGCGGCAAGACCGCCGCCGCGGCCGAATTCGCCCGCTGGTACCGGGACACCGGCGGGCTGCAAAACGGGCCGGTGCTGTTCACCAGCTTCGAGAGCTCCAAGCCCCTGTACCAGGTACTGGGCGACCTGGGCGAGGTCTTCGGCCCGACCCTGGAGCACCACGGCATCCACTGGGGCGCCCTGGCGGAGCTGGAGCAACGCCGCACCATCGCCCTGCAAGTGATGGAGCAGGTCCCCCTGCTCTGGATCTGGGACAACCTGGAGCCGGTGCCCGGCTTCCCCGAGGGGGCCGAGTCCGCCTGGTCCGCCGCCGAGCGGGCGGAGCTGCTGGGTTTCCTGCGCGCCGCTGGGCGGACCCGAGCGCGCTTCCTGCTCACCTCCCGCCGGGACGAGCGCCCCTGGCTGGCCGACCTGCCGACCCGCATCGCCGTGCCCCCCATGCCCATGGCCGAGCGAGCCGACTTCGCCGAGGCCCTGGCCCACAAGCGGCGCAAGCGCCTGGCCCTGGCCGACTGGCGCCCCCTGCTGCGCTTCAGCGGGGGGAATCCGTTAGCCCTGCTGGTGGTGGTGCGCCAGGCCCTGGCCGAGGGGCTGGGGCAGCCGGGCACCGGGAGCAAGGCCATCGCCGCATTCGTGGACCGGCTGCGGGCCGGCGAGGCCGGCTTCGCGGACGAGCAGAGCGAGCGGCGCGACCGCTCCCTGGCCGCCTCCCTGGACTACGGCTTCGAGCGGGCCTTCGACGAGGGGCAACAGCGCATCCTGGCCCTGCTGGTTTTCTTCCAGGGGTTCGTGGATGTGATGGCGCTGCAACTCATTGGCAATCCCGATCTGGACTGGTCCCTTCCCGCGCTGCACGGCCGCGACCGCCAGGGGCTGACCGCCCTGCTAGACCGGGCCGCGGGCCTTGGCCTGCTGGAGGCCCTGGGCGGCGGCACCTACCGCATCCACCCGGCCCTGCCCTGGTTCTTCCGCCCGCTGTTCGAGCGCTACTACCCGGACCAGGCCATCACCCCTCTTTCGTCGGGAGAGGCTAGCGGCGAAGGCGAGCCGCCCACGACCGCCGCTCAGGCCGCGACCCGCGCCTTCTGCGTCGCCATGGGCGAGCTGGGCAACCACTACTTCTGGGAATACGAGGGTGGCCGCCGCGGGCTGATCGGCAATCTGCGGGCCGAGGAGGCCAACCTGCTGCAGGCCTGGCGGCTGGCCCGGCGCGAGGGCCTGTGGAACTGTGTAATCATGGCCATGCAGGGGCTGCGGCAGCTCTACGACCACACCGGCCGTCGCGCCGAGTGGGCGGCCCTCGTGGCCGCGGCCCTGCCGGACCTGGTGGCCCCGGACGACGGCCCCCTGTCGGAGCGGGAGGACCAGTGGGGCCAGGTCACCGAATACAGGGTCCGGCTGGCCCGGGAGGAGCGGGACTGGGCCGAGGCGGAGCGGCTGCAACGGCCGAGAGTGGAATGGAACCGCGGGCGCGCCGCCGGCCTGCTCGACCGGCCCGCCGAGGGGCTGGACGGGTCGGAGCGCAACCGGGTGCGCACACTAGCGGCCTCACTGCACGAGCTGGGCGAGATCCGGCGGGAGCAGGAGGATCATGCGTGCATCCTAGCCTATGAAGAGTCCCTGGAGTTGTCGGAGCGCATCGGCGAGACCGTGGGGGTAGCGAACTGCGCCCACAGCCTGGGGAATGTCTATTGGGGTGTAGCCGGCTTTGGTGTACCTCCTCTGCGTGATATGCGCAGCGCCGACTACTGGTATAGGCGCGCTCTGGAGCTGCGTCCCGAAGGCGACCGCGTTGGACAGGCGAAGTGCTTTAGCCAACTCGGCGCGGTAGCCTGGACGCAGGCCGGGGAGGCCCTCGCCGCCGACGATGCCCTGGAGGCCGAGACGCAGGTCCGGGCGGCCCTGGTCCACTACCGCCAGGGCCCTGGAGTTGTTGCCCACTGACGCGGTGAAAGACCTCTCCGTGGCCCACAACGCGCTGGGGGTGATCTACGCGAGCATCGACCAGATAGACACCGCCCTGCCCCACTACCAGGAAGACATCCGCCTCTGTGACAGTACCGGCGATCGCTATGGCGCGTCCCAGACCCGCTACAATGTTGCCCTCGCCCTCCTCCAGGCCGACCGCCGAGACGACGCCCTGGACTACGCCCGCGCCGCCCTGCAGGGCTTCCAGCGCTACGGCGAGCGGGCGCAGCGCTACATCGACATGGCCCAGGCCTTGATCCGCCGCATCCAGGGCTGAGCCGGCGTTGGGCGGGAGAATCCCGCCGAGAATAGGCCGCATCGAATCGGCGGGACGCGCTGCGCTTTTCCGCCCTTGGCCCTACGGCTCTCGTGAAATTCTTTTGCCCGATGTGGGCGTGCCTCAGTTCCCGCGACTCTCTGCACCAAACTCGGGACCGAGCGCGCTGCACGCACCAGGAATGTGCAAAACAACAACAAAAACATGGAGCTTGCTTTGCTTTGTCATGGTCTCGTAATTGACAACGCGAAGGGAACAGGAGACAATATCAGTATATACGAACGTACTGAAATTCTGATGTAGCCATGATCTCCCCCAGGTACCTGGCCTTGATATAGAGGCGTATCGGAAACGCTGACCCTTCGTTTGGGCGTCCCCACAGGGCGGCAAGCGACTACGCAGCCTTGCTCGATCGAGCAGCAGGCGACTTTACCCCGAACCGACAAAGGCGGCCTGGCCACTCGTGGACAGCCGGACGGCGCACCTACG
>CAYWTP010000223.1:0-6125 GCA_964461215.1 uncultured Ectothiorhodospiraceae bacterium
TACGGGGATCACACGCAGCACGGACAGGTCGGCCGCGTCGAGCAGCACCAGCGTGCGAGGCAGGGTGTTGCCCACCAGCACCGTGCGCCCGTCCCCGGAGATGGCGAGATTACGGGTGTTAACGGCGGCCCGGATCTCCGCCACCTTCTTGAGGTTGTAGAGGTCGAACTTGGAGATCCAGCCATCGCGCGAGGCCAGATACACGTAGCGCCCGTCCGGGGAAAACTTAGGCCCGCCGTGCAGGGCGAAGTGGGTGGGCGCCCGGAAGATGGGTTCCAGCTTGTCGCCGTCCAGGATGGTGATATGGTGATCACCGGCTTCGACGACCACGAACAGGTTCAAAGGATCGGCGGAGAAGACCGGCTTGTCCGGCAGACTGCCCGGCGGATAGGCCACGCAGTGGGAGGCACGGATCTGGGCGATCCCCCACACCAGAGGCGAAGCAGGCTCGGTGTAGATGAAGTTCAACAGGGCGTCGATCTGGTCCGGTCGCAGCGCGCCCTTGAACCCCGGCATCTGAGTGGCAACCCGTCCCTCCCGGATCACCGTGGCCGCCTCGGTGCGCTTGAGCCGCCCGAGGTTCTCCGGCAGCAGCGCCGGACCCGATATTCCGAGGCGATCCCGGCCATGACATGTGCTGCAATGCTCCGCGTACAGGGCGGACGAGTTGGCGGCCGCCTGCCCATCGCCACCGGCCCGTGCCAGTGACCCGTCGCGGCGCAGCGCATAGACCCTGGTGGTGTCTCCACCGCCCTGGCGGTGCTCGTGCACCGCCAGGGTCTTGCCACCATCGCCGGAGCTGATCTCGAAATAGCGGTACTGCTTGAAGACCTCCTCCAGGTTGCGTTCCTCAGACGGGTGCCATGGTGCGCCGGCCGGATTGAAGGTCTCGTAGTAATGCGGCCTGCCGTCGCTCCAATCGGGCACCGCGCTCCCGGCCTGGACGCTTGCCGCCAGCAGCAGAAGGGGAATCAGCGAAATCGACGCCAAGGTGCGCATGACCGCCTCCTCAACCGAACATCGGGGAAAGCGGATGGTGCCGCTGCGGACCGTCCACCTCCAGGCCGATCTCGGCGTCGCTCAGATAGCAGGCGGGGTCCTCGGCCCACGGATCGCCGGTAAGCTGAAGAGCCCGCACCCGCGTGTTGCCGCCACAGATGGCCAGCTGCCGGCACTGCCCGCAGCGGCCTTTCACGGGCCTCGGCTTGGCTTTGAGTCCCGCCATGATCGGATCCGACGTGTCGGGCCAGATGCTGGAGAAGGGTCGCGAGCGCACGTTACCCAGACTGTAGTGCCACCAGAAAGTATCGGGGTGCACGTTGCCCAGATTGTCGATGTTGGCGATGTTCACTCCGGAGCTGTTGCCCCCCCAGCGCTCGAGCCGCTCCCTGAGGTAGCCGGTCCGCCTCGGAAATCGCTCCTGCACCCATTGCAGCAGGTACACCCCGTCGGCGTCGTTGTTGCCGGTGACGAACTCCCTGCCCCCGCCCTGCTGCACGTCACGCCAAGCGGTCTCGAACAGCAGGTCCATGGCCCGGCGGGTGGTCTCCAGGAAGACGTCGTGCTTGCGGTTCTTGTTTCCGCGTCCCGCGTAGTTCAAGTGCGAGAGATAGAACTTGTCCACGCCCTCGGTCTCCATCAGATCCAGCAGATCCGGCAGCTCGGCGGCGTTGTCCTGGGTCATGGTGAAGCGCAGGCCGACCTTGATGCCGCGCTCCCGGCACAGCCGCACCCCGGCCAGCGAGGCATCGAAGGCCCCGGCCTTACGGCGGAAGCGGTCGTGGGTCTCACGCAGGCCGTCGATGCTGATGCCTACGTAGTCGAAGCCGACCCGGGCAATGGCGTCTATGTTGCCCCCATCGATAAGGGTGCCGTTGGTGGACAAGCCGGTATAGAAACCCATCGCCTTGGCACGGTGAGCAATATCAAAGATGTCTGGACGCAGCAGGGGTTCGCCGCCGGAGAGAATCAGCACCGGCACGCCGAAGGCCTTCAGGTCATCCATCACCGTGTAGACCTCGGCGGTGGAAAGCTCCCCGGCAAAATCCCGATCGGCGGAGATGGAGTAGCAGTGCTTGCAGGTCAGGTTGCAGCGCCGCACCAGGTTCCAGATCACCACGGGCCCCGGCGGCTCCCGCCGCGGCCCGAGTGCCACCGGAGACACCAGCTCGCGCATGTACTGTGAAATTCTAAACATGGCTTGAATTTACCTGCCGATGAAAGAGACGTTCAGAAACTCAGGCGCAGGCCGGTCTTCTTCAGGATCCGGGTGCTGAACAGCACCTCGTGGGCCCGGCAGCGATCACCCAGCACCGCGGCGATGCGCCGGACCTTCTCCGCCACCTCCTCCCGCGAGCGCCCGTGGACCATCGCAAACAGGTTGTACGGCCACTCGGGCGGGTGCCGCGGTCGGTGATAGCAGTGGCTGACGAAATCGAAGGCGCCGATGGAGCGTCCGAGGTCGGCAACATGCTCGTCCGGCACGTCCCACACCGACATACCATTGGCGCGGTAGCCCAATGCATAGTGATTCGGCACCGCCCCGATGCGCCGGATAACCCCCGCCTCCAGCATTGCCTGAATCCGCTCCATGACCTCCGCGGCGGTCGCGCCGACCCGTTGGGCCACTTCCCGATACGGCTCCCGTGCCAGCGGCAGGCCCGCCTGGGTGGCGGCAATGATCCGCCGATCCAAATCGTCCAGGGCCGGCTGCCTGTTCGGAACATTCACCACGGGGAGCACGGGGTGTTTACTCAGGGGCTTCGTTACAGACACGGCGGGAATCCCCCAGCGTGCTTCACTCGCCCCACGCAGGAGCGAGCTCGCTCGCGAACGGGCGCACCAAGTCCTCGCAATTCGCCGGTAAGCCAGCCCCTACGGTTCAAGTCCCGGGCGCTCCCCGTGGTGAGCATCATCAGCGGCGTTGTCCGTATGTCTGCGGTGAGCTCTCTGCTCAGGCCTCGAAGCGCAGCCCGACGTAGAACTCTTCAAGCTTGGGCAGGTTGTGGACGGTGCAGCCGGTGTCCTGCTCGATCTCCGCCAGCACCCCGGCCACCCGCTGCGGGTCCTCGGTCGCCACGACGAACCACATGTTCAGGTGGTGATCTCTGGCGTAATTGTGGGCCACCTCCGGATGCAGGTTGACCTGCCCGGCAACGTCCTCGAAGCGCGCCTCGGGCACTGTCATCGCACACAGGGTAAGCGCCCCGCCGAGGCGCTCGGCGTGGTACATGGGTCCGAAGCGCGACAGCACGCCGGCCTCCAGCAGCCGCTGCAGGCGCGCGATCAGCTCATCCTCCGCGGTGCCCAGCCCGGCCGCGACCCGCGCGAAGGGTCGCTCGCATATCGGGAAGCCGCCCTGCAAGCTGTTGACGATGGCACGATCCAGCTCATCCACCTGCCGTCTCCCGCGCCGCGTGCACGTAGCGGGCACCGCGCTGCTTGAAGCGGGTGCCGCTGAAGAGTACGGCCCGGGGAATCTTCTCCAGTCCCAGGCCGCAGGCGATCTCCTCGATCCGCAGCAGTACCTCTTCCCGGTCGCGGCCGTGAATCATGCAGAACAGGTTGTACGGCCAGTCGGGCAGGCGGCGCGGTCGCCGGTAGCACAGGTTGATGCAATCCACGGCACCCAGGCGCTTGCCTGCGCCGTCGACCTCGGCGTCGGGCACGTCCCACACCACCATGGCGTTGGCGCGGTAGCCCAGCTCGTGGTGGCGCACAACGACACCCAGGCGCTTGATCACGCCGGCGGCCTGCAGGTGACCGATGCGGGCAATCACCTCCGCCTCGGTCAAGCCCAACGCCGCCGCCAGGTCGGCGTAGGGCCGTGCTACCAGGGGCAGGCCGTCCTGGATGGCGGCTACCAGGCGACGCTCCTGGTTGTTCAGCACCACAGTGGGAACCCCAGGTCGATGTGGTAATCGCGTTCCATGGGCAGGTCCAGTACGGCCAGGCCCGTGCGATGCGCGATGTCGTTCAACACACGAGACACGGCCTCACGGCTCTGAGCCGTGACTACGAACCACAGGTTGTAAGCGTGCTCGCGCTGATAGTTGTGATTGACCTCGGGACAGGCACTGACAAGTTGCGCCACATCCACCATGCGGTCTTCCGGCACCCGCATCGCCGCCAGGGTGCTGGCACCGGCCCGGTTCGGCCGGAACACCGCCCCGACCCTACTCACAACACCCCGTTCCCTCAGGCGGTGCAACGCGTCCAGCACGGCCGCCTCGCTCACTCCCAGACGCTCGGCGACGGCGGCAAAGGGCGAGGGAACGAGCGGGAAGCCTCGCTGATAATCATTGAGCAGCTGCCGCTCCAGGGCCGTCAGCTCGGCGCTTGCCGCCTGTGGCCGGGCCGCTCTGAGAAGGTCGGGTTGCTCTGCGTGCATGCTGGGAGCTTCGCCGGGCTACAAGCCGATGCGGTGGGCGCGGTCGGTGAAGAAGATCCCGCTGGGTGCCTTGGCCGGAAGCTTCTTGAGCAGCGCAAAGGTCGCGGTGTCATACACGTGGACCTCGTCGGCGTCGCGCACGGACAGCCATACCGTCTCGCCGCGCGGGGCGAATTCCATGTGCATCACGCCCTTGCCCGGCTTGAGCTCGTGGATCACCGCCAGCTTCTCGGTGTCGATGACCTGCACCGTGTCGTTGTCAGGAAAGGCGAAGTTGACCCACACATGCCGCCCATCCGGCCGGGCCTCCACGAACACCGGCTGCCCGTGCACCGGAATCCGGGCCACCTCCGTCCAGTCGCGCAGGGAGAGCACCAGCACCTCGTGATGGCCCACCGCCGGCAGGAAGGCCCGATCGCCGGCCACGGTCCAACCCTCCAGGTGCGGCATCTTATAGACCGGCAGGCGCTCCTCGCCCCGGCCGTAGCCGGGAAGGATCCGCCGGACGCCCTGGTCGGGGTGCCACAGATCCAGCAGGGCCAGCCCGTCCTCGCCGAAAAGCCCGGCGATGTAGTAACGCCCATCGGGCGTGATCAAGCCGTCGTAGGGCTGTTTGCCCACCCCGGGGAAACGCTGCACCCGAGGCTTGCCCGGGTCGGCCATGTCGGCGATCCGGATCTCGCCGGTGTCGAACAAGCTGTAAACGAAGCGCTGTCCGGGAGCGTCCACCAGGCCCACCGTCTTGGAGGTGGATGAGTCCGGCCCGGCCGCCGGCAGGTCGGCCACTTGCTTCAGCGTGCCGGCGTCGAACACCCGCACTCCCCCGGGCTCGTAATTGGAAACGGCCACCAGGCGCCCGTCCTGCGAGATGGCCCCCCCGATGCTGTTTCCCGCCTGCATGACCCGCCGCACGATGCGGCCGCACAGCAGATCCACCTGGGTCAGCCCGCCGTCGCGGCCGAACACATACGCGTAACGGGCGTCGCGGGAGAACACCGCCGAGGCATGGGACAGATCCCCCAGCCCCTCCACCCGGCCGAGGGTCGTGCGGGCGGTGGTGTCCACCACCAGGACGCTGCCCGTGGCGCGCTCGATGACGATGCCCAGGTCGCCGGTGCCGCGCACGGCGCACGCCTGAGCCGCCCAAGCCGGCAGCGCCAGCAGCCAGCAGGACAACAGCACGGTCAGCCTCAGGGATCTCATCGCGGTACGCCTTTTCTCAGCAGCTCCAGAAGCCATTGCGCCTCCTCTGCGCTCATGAACGGACGCCACGGCGGCATGGCCGTGCCCTTGCGTCCGTCGAGAATCGTCCGCATCAGCAGCGCATCGGACTTGCCGGCCAGGCTCGCCGGCAGCAGCGCCGGCCCCAGGCCTCCCTTGAGCGTCAGTCCGTGACAGGAGCCGCAGTCGTGCTTGAGCAGATGCAGCAGCTCGGCCTGACGCGATGCAGTGACGGCGGCGTGCAACGAGACCGGCAACATCGCGGCGATGCATGCCGCCAAACTCAACATATCCCTCAGTGTCGTCATGGCCCTGGTCCGATTCAGCGCGGCGATGACTTCATCGCCTCCACAGAAGCCGTGCGGCGGGGCAAGTCCGCGCCGCACGGCCCTGCGGTCAGTACACGTCGTGCTGGGTGTTGTAGACGTTGAACTTGCCCGTCGGCGTAATCAGGCGCTCGTCCTTGATCACGGTCTTGAGCTTACGGGTCTCGTCGTCCACCACCACGATGGCC
>CAYWTP010000224.1:0-6103 GCA_964461215.1 uncultured Ectothiorhodospiraceae bacterium
GTCTCGCCTTGAGACAGATCCGCGTCGAGATTGGCTCTCATGCGCCCCACCCGGCTCTCATCCACCACCAGGCCCTCGGCCTCGAGAACACCCTGCACCCGGGGACGCTGGCGCCTGCCCAGCAAGCTGCCGCTGGCCTTGATCCGGCCGCTGGCACGAGGCAGAACCGTCGCCATGTCGTCGGCCTGCAGCGCCCAATGCAAATTCCAGGCGTCGCCGACACTTCCCGCCACAGTCATTCTGGCGCTGCCCGACCCGGCTTCCAGTGACGCGATCTCCCAGCGCGGTCCGTGGGCGCTGAGCCTTGCATGCAGGGTCACCGGGTAGCCCCGCAACACGCCCTGCGCTTCGCCGATCTGGAGGGAGACCTCCGGCCCACCCGAAGCGGGCAGCCTGCCCCGGGCACTCATCCGCCCGGCGACCCTGCCGGGCCACTCCGGCCAGCGCCGGCCCGGGTCCAGATCCGCCGCCACCGCCTCGAAGGACCAGGCGGGCTCCCCCGTCCAGGCGACCCGGCCGCTGCCCTTGACCGTGCCGCCCAGCAGTGCCAGATCCAAGTGCGTGAGGCTCAGACCGGAGGTGCTACCTCTGCCTTCGACGGAGAGTGCCGTCTCCGGAAGATCCGGTCCCGAAGCCTGAGCCTCGATCCGCAGGCCATAGTCCTGCGCCCGGCCCTGCAAATCGAAGCTGCCCTGAGCACTGGTGAGCACGGCAGTGCCCTCGGCAGGCCAGGCCAAGTCATGCCACTGGCCTGCCAACGCCAGCTCACCGCCGCCCTCGCCCGGACGGAACCGGCCGTGGGCGTCCACGCGAGCGCCGGTGGCGGGTTGGGTGAGGCGCAGCGATGACAGATCCAGCACCCCATCGGCCAGCCGCGAATCGAAGCTGAGCTCGGCGCGCCCCACCGTAGGCTCGGTGATCTGCAGGGTACCTGTGGCCTGAGCGCCTGCGCCCTGGCCGTGTGCACTCAGCTCGCCGCTCACGTGCACTTGCGGCATCCCGGGCCGCAGCGATTCGCCGTCTACATGGTCAAGCCGCACCGTGGCTTCCCAACGGGGGCTCGCCACCAGGTCCCAGACCACCGCATGGATCGCGGCCTCCAGGGCTCCGCCTATCTTCTGGGAGATCTCCAGCCGCTTAAGGCTGCCAGTGAGGCGACCTTCACCCTTGAGGGGCCCCCACCCGGGCGGCCGAGCTTGCCAGGCCAGGGTCAGCTCCAGCGGATAGTCACCCACCGGCTGGAGTCGGCCGCTGGCATGCACGCTAGCCTCGTCGGCGATGATTTCCAGCGCCTGGAGGTGCGCACCCTCGGCATCGATCCCGGCACGTGCCGTCAGCCGGCGCACATCGACCGGCCGGCCGGTGCCGGCCACGAGCCGGATACCGTTTACCCGCAGCTCGTCGAGCTGCACAGCCAGTGGCAGCCGCACCCGGGGCAGCGCCGGCGGTGCCGGCGCGGTGGCGGCTGCCTGGCCGGCGACAACTTGCAGGCCCGACAGCCGTAGGAGTGTGACGTGAACGGACCCCCGCACGAGATCGCGGGGCCGCCAGTCCAGGCGGCCCTCGTCCAGCGTAATGTCCGTGGCCCCCTCCCGATAGCGCAGCCCACGAAGCTCCAAGGGTCCAACCAGCCTCCCGCTGACGGACTGGACACTGAGCCGCCCCGGCAGGACGTCCGCGACACGGTTCACGGCCCACCGCAGCCCCGTCTGAGTGAACAACGTCCAGGCGAAGAATCCGGCCGTGGCCGGAAGCAGGACGGACAGCGCGAGGCCTAGCCGCTTGCTCACAGATCAGGCCCTATGACCACGTGCAGCCGCAGCGGATGACCGGGCTCGCTGAGGGCCGAGGCCACATCCACCCGGATGAGTCCCACCGGCGAGCGCCAGCGCACCCCGACACCGGCACCGCGCTTGATCTGCGTATTGAGGGAATTGAAGGCATTGCCGGCATCGTAGAACACCGCTGCGCTCCAGTTGCCGAAGAGGCGGCGCTCCAGCTCCAGGCTACCCACCAGAAGATAGCGTCCTCCCGTTACCAGCCCCTGGTCATCCTTGGGGCCGAGGGCATCCAATGCGTAGCCGCGCACGCTCTGGTCGCCCCCGGCATAGAAGCGCTGGGACCCCGGCAGATCCTCAACCCTGCCCACCAGCGCCGCCCCCGCCGCCGCGCGGGCGAGCACCCGGTAATCGGAGCCCAGGCCACGAACGACCTTGCCATCCGCCCGTGCCCGCAGGAAGCTGGTATCCGAGAACACCTTGTCTAGCGCCGCGCGCAGATCCAGGCTCAGACCCAGTCCGCGCCGGGGGTAAACGGGATCGTCGGCGCGGGAGACGGACCAGCTCACGCCCGGCATGAGCAGTTGATCGGTCTGGTTCTGGCCGGCCACCTCAAAGTGCTCCTGCTGATACGTCAGGCTGAGGTTCTCCCGCCACTGTCCGCGCCTGGTGGAGCGGCTGGCCCCGAGAGTGACGGTCTGGCTGAGGCGGGTCTTGGTGTTCTCCCGCGCCACGCCGCCCGTAAACTTGAGCTGGTCGGAGGCCGGCCTCTGCAGGGGAATGAGATAGTGGCCCTCGATGCTGCTCAGCTCGGAAGACACCTTGATGTCGACGCCCCCCCGGTGCCCGCTGCGGTTGACCCGCCGCCGTTCCCAGCCCAGACTGACCCGAGGCCCGGTGTCCGTCCCGTATCCCAGTCCGGCCTTGTAGAGATCACGCTTCTTCGCCACCAGGCGGACCTGCACCGGCACCCTATCGTCGCGGGCCTCATCCACGAGGGGGGTCACCTCCACCGTATTGAACCGGTCGCTGTCGCTGAGCACCTTCTGTAACGCCAGCAGCGAGCGGGCCGAGTAAGGATCCCCCGGATGGAACGGCAGGTAACGGGCGAGAAACTGCTCCGAATACGCTTGCTGCAGGAAGCGCACCTCACCGAACTGATAGCGGCGCCCGGTGGCGAAGTGCAGCTCCACTACGGCCTGGTAGGGGTCCAGACTCACCCGCACGGAGTGCTCGGCGAAGCGGGCATCCAGGTAGCCGCGGCTGGCAGCAGCCTCCTGCAGCGTGCGCTTGGCCTGCTCGTAGCGGGCATGCTCCAGCGCCTGCCCCTGCCTCAGCGGCAGGCGCTGGAGCACCTTCACCAGTGCCTCGTCGCTTCTACCCTGGCCCGTCAGCTCCAGATCCACTTTGGTGATAAGCACCGCAGGGCCAGGATCGACGTGATAGCGCGCCAGCCAGCCTTCCGGCTCCCGGGTGAGCTGGTCCTGCACCTGCACCCGGTAGTAGCCGAACGGCTCCAGAGCCTGCCGGATCTGGCCGGGGGCCTGGGCGTGCAGGCGCCGGATGCGGCCTTCCGTCAGACCCGGCCGGTCCTTCTCCCTGGCGATCTCCAGAAACGCCAACACGTTCTTGAGATGCTCGCCCTTGACACCATCCACCTGCACCGTGAGCGCAGCGGCGGCCACCGGTCCCGTCAAGCACCACAGGATAAAGAGCAGAAGATGAGGAGTCGGTCTCATCGGCGCATTGTACCCCACCGTAGCCGGCGGGCCGGCCCGGCCATCCGCCCGCGTAAGGCGTGACTTGGCTCCCGGAACGGACAATACTAATCGGAGAGGCAAGAACCGCCGCTGTGCGCAGCGGCGTACAGGAAAGCGGCAAGCCTATGACCGACGACGAACAACAACTGCATCAGCTCCACAATGAGCTGGCCCGCCTGCGCGAAGAGACCCGGCTGCTCAACGAAGAAGTGACGGGCCTGCGACGCTTCATTCGCTCGCTGCAGAACCTCGCCGACGTTTCCGACAAGCGGCCCCTGAGCACCGACGTGATGGACGTCCTTGAGCAGATCCTGCGAAACGCCCTGGACGCTATCAACGCGGAGGACGGCTCCCTGCTGGTGCGCGACGAGGATACCGGCGAGCTGGTGTTCGTACTGGCCATGGGCGACATCCCCCAGGACAAGCTTGCGGGACTTCGCCTGGCACCCGGGCAGGGGATCGCAGGCTGGGTGGCCGAGCATCGGGAGCCGACCATCGTCGAGGACGCCCATACCGACAAGCGGTTCTACCGCGGGGTGGACGATACCTTCGAGTTCTATACCCGAACCGTGCTGGCTGCCCCGATCCTGGGCGGGGGCCGCGTGCTCGGGGTCATCGAGGTGCTCAACAAGCAGGTGGGACGCGGCTTCACCGTGGACGATCTGTCGCTGCTCATGCTCGTGTGCCGCTTCGCCGGCGAGCTACTGCATTCCCTGGAGGAGCAGGTGGCGGCCAGCGCCCGCGCCGCGGCCACTGGCTGAGGGGGGAGGAGCTTGCCCGCGCGCAGAACCAGAGAAGACTGACTCCCCCTCCACTGCGGCGCGGGCACGTTATTCGTGCCGGACTCGTCGCGGCAGGATACCGACCCGCGGCGCCGCACGAGCCACCGGCGATGGTCCTGCCCAGTGGCGGCCTCAGGCGCCGGCCCGCCCCGCCGGGTCCGCGGCTCCGGACTCACCGCTCAGCACCAGTAGCATGCTGTTCAGGCGCCGCACGAAGCCGCCCGGATCGTCGAGCCGGGCGCCTTCACTGAGCAGAGCCTGCTCGAACAGGATGTGGGCCCATTCGGAGAAACGGGCCTCGTCGCTCTCCCCGTCCAAGCGCTTGACCAGGGGATGGTCGGGGTTGATCTCCAGTACCGGCCGGCTGGCGGCGACCGTCTGCCCGGTGGCCTTCAGCAGCCGCTCCAGGTGGCCGCCCAGATCGTGCTCATCGGCCACCAAGCAGGCAGGCGAGTCGGTCAGACGGTAGGTCAGGCGCACGTCCTTGACCTGTTCCCCCAGCGCCTCCTTCACCCGAGTGATGAAATCCTTGAGTCTGTCCCCGGCCTCCTCGACCTGTTTCTTCTCCTGCTCGTCCTCCAGCTTTCCCAGATCCAGGGAACCCTTGGCCACGGACTGCAAGGACTTGCCCTCGAACTCGGTGAGATGCGTCACCACCCACTCGTCTACGGCATCGGTGAGCAGCAGCACCTCGACCCCCTTCTTGGCGAAGATCTCCAGATGGGGGCTGCTCCTGGCCGCGTTGTAGCTGTCTGCGGCGAGGTAGTAGATCTTCTCCTGCCCCTCCTTCATGCGCGAGACGTATGCCTCCAGGGAGACGTTCTGCGCCGTGTCCTCATTGTAGGTGGACGAGAAGCGCAGCAGCTTGGCGATGCGCTCGCGGTTGCCGAAATCATCGATGACACCTTCCTTGAAGACCCGGCCGAACTCGTTCCAGAAGGTCGCGTACTTCTCCGGCTCGTTCTTGACCAGTCCCTCCAGCAGGCCCAGGACCTTCTTCACCGATCCCGCGCGCATGGCATCGATCTGCCGGTTCTGCTGCAGGATCTCCCTTGAGACGTTCAAGGGCAGGTCGGCAGCATCGATCACGCCGCGCACGAAACGCAGGTACGGCGGCATGAGCTGCTCGGCGTCGTCCATGATGAACACCCGCCGCACATACAGCTTGATGCCGTGGCGCTGGTTGCGGTCCCACGTGTCGAACGGAGCGTGCTCCGGAAGGTAGAGCAGGGAGGTGTATTCGTGCTTGCCCTCCACCTTGTTGTGGGCGTAGGCGAGCGGCTCGCCGAAGTCATGGCTGACGTGCCGGTAGAACTCCTTGTACTCGTCCTGGGTGATCTCAGCCTTGGCCCGCGCCCACAGGGCCGTGGCCTTGTTGACCGCCTCCCACTCCTCCCGGCTCTCCCCCTCCTCTTCCGGGCCCTGCGCGGGCATCAGGATCGGCAGGGCGATGTGGTCGGAGAACTTGCGGATGACGCTGCGCAGCTTGTAGGCATCCAGGAACTCCTTCTCATCCTCGCGCAGGTGTAGCAACACCTCGGTCCCACGCGCCGCCCGCTCCACGGTCTCGATGCTGTAGTCACCCCCGCCGGCGGACTCCCAGCGCACCCCGTGCTCCGACCCGAGGCCGGCCCGCCGGGTGACCAGCGTCACCTTGTCCGCCACGATGAAGCTGGAGTAGAAGCCCACCCCAAACTGGCCGATGAGCTGGGTATCCTTGGACTGGTCGCCGGTCAGGGCCTGGAAGAATTCACGGGTGCCGGACTTGGCGATGGTGCCGATG
>CAYWTP010000225.1:0-6000 GCA_964461215.1 uncultured Ectothiorhodospiraceae bacterium
CTGGGCTGCGTCCACCACCAGCAGAGCACCTTCGCAGGCCGCAAGCGAGCGAGAGACCTCGTAGGAGAAATCCACGTGTCCGGGGGTATCGATGAAGTTGAGCTGGTAGGTCCGGCCATCGCGCGCCCTGTACGCCAAGGTTACGCTCTGGGCCTTAATGGTGATGCCACGCTCCCGTTCCAGATCCATGGAGTCCAGCACCTGTGCGCCCATCTCGCGCTCGCTCAGCCCGCCGCAGGTCTGGATAAAGCGATCGGCCAGAGTCGACTTGCCGTGGTCGATGTGCGCGATGATGGAGAAGTTGCGGATATGGTCCATGAATGAAAAAAAGGGCGTCGTGCGACGCCCTTCGGGATGGTTGTCAGTCGCGAACCCCGCCGAAGCCGGGCAGATTCACCGCGGAGAATGGAGGTTCTTCGCCGGGGTCAGTGCTGGCGCCAGAGTTTAACTCAACTGGTACGGCCGCGGGAAGCGCGGCCGTACCAGCCCGTTCCAGCCACCGCCGGCAGCGCGCCGGGCAGGCGATGCTCACCCTGGAACCTTGAGGGCGAGGAACAGGGGGTTGTCGCGGCGATGAACCAGCACCGGCACTGACTTGCCTTTGGGCAAGGCGTCCGCCAGCTTCTTGAACTGCACACTGTCCTTCACCTTTACGCCGTTAAGCATAAGGATGACGTCGCCCTGGCGGATCCCGCTTTGGAAGGCGGGTCCGTCTTGCACCTCCTTGACCAGCACGCCGGAGTCGCCCAACTGGAGCTGATCCCGTTGGTCGCTGCTCAGGTCCGTCACCGTCATTCCGAGACGATGCTCCGGGGCGGTGGCGGGATGCCCCCCGCCGGCCACCCGCAATGTCGCATCGTCGGGCAGCTCGGCGACCGTCACGCGCAGGGTCGTGGACTTGCCGTCGCGCAGCACCTTGACCGGCACCGCCTGGCCGACCCGGGTGCGGCCCACGATGGGCGGCAGGTCCGAGGAGTGATCCACGTCGTGACCGTTGAAATCCAGCACCACGTCACCGACGCGGAAGCCAGCGCGACTGGCCGGGCTGTCGGGCAGGACCTTGGCGATGAGTGCGCCGCGGGGTCGATCCATGCCGAAAGACTCGGCCAGCTCCCGGGTCACGTCCTGAATCAGCACCCCCAGCCAGCCCCGGGAAACCTTACCCTGGCTCTTCAGCTGACTCACGACATCCATGGCCACGTCGATGGGAATGGCGAAGGACAATCCCATGAAGCCACCGGTGCGGCTGTAGATCTGAGAATTCACGCCCACCACCTCTCCATCGAGGTTGAACAGGGGGCCTCCCGAGTTTCCGGGGTTGATCGCCACGTCGGTCTGGATGAAGGGCACGTAGTTCTCCGAGGGCAGACTGCGTCCCTTGGCGCTGACGATACCGGCGGTGACCGAGTAATCAAAGCCGAAGGGCGAGCCGATGGCCAGCACCCACTCCCCTACCTTCAAGTCTCTGGACCGCCCGATGTGGACGGCCGGCAGATCCGTCGCAGCAATCTTGAGCAGCGCGATGTCGCTGCGTTCGTCGGCACCGATGACCTTGGCCACGAACTCGCGCCGGTCGCTGAGGCGAGCCACGACCTCCTGGGCGTCCTTGATGACGTGATAGTTGGTGATGATATAGCCGTCGCTGCTGTAGATGAAGCCCGAGCCCAGGGACTGGGAGTCATACTCTTCATTGTCTCCGCCGCCGTCACCGAAGAAGCGCCGGAAAAAGTCATAGAAGGGGCTGTCTTCGGGGATGTCCGGCAGCTCAAGGCCCTTGGGCAGGGCAGGATGCTTGGCCCGCTTCTGGGTGGTGCTGATGTTCACTACGGTAGGTCCGTTCTTTGCCACCAGCTCAGTGAAATCCGGCAGGTCGCGGGCCTGAGCCGCCTGCAGGCTCACCAGCAACCAGGCCATGGTAAGCGCAATCAGCGCACACCGAAGGTTCGCAAGCTTATTCATGAAGACTCCCCGAAGGATGTTGTGGTTTTCCAGTCGCGCCCAGGCCAGGGCCATCGCCCCCGATTCGGCGCAGCAGCACGGGCTGGAACCGTGTATCGTTTAAAATCCGCCGGCCGAAACCCCGGACCCACAGCAGCCCTCCGAGCAAGCCGGCGAAGCCCAGCCAGGAAGCGGCCGCCTCCGCGGAAACGATGCTCAGCCGGCCCGCCAGCATTTGGCCCAGCCCACCGCCGCCCAGCAGGGCCAGAATCGGAACCAAGTATACGGCCAGGGATCCCCGGACCAGGGCGGCCTCATTCATGCCGATCACCACTCGCTCACCAGCCCGGGCCCCAATGGTGTTCAAGGCACGCACGCGGGTCTGGCGCCCGCCCAACACCTTCGACAAGGTTGCGGTGCCGCAGCTCTGCTCCGACGCGCAAGTGCCGCAGGCGCTGGCTCGTGGCGCCTGCACCCAGGCGAACTCGCCCTCGGTGCCCACCACGGTGACGGTCTCCTCGATCACAGGTACTCTCCGGCGGCCGGTAAGCGATGAAGTGCAGGAGCTATTTGCGGCGGATGGCACGACCGACGCGGTCGACGGTCACTCGGGGTACCTCGCCGACCACCGTTGCCTGATAGTCTCCCACCATGGTACCGAATGCATTGGTCGCTCCGATCCGCGAGTGCCCGGCAAAGCGTTCTGAGTCCTTCTCCATGCGTTCCAGGTAAACAGAGAAGGAGGCGAGACCGTCTGAGAACAGCATGTGTTCCACCGGCCTGGGGCTGTTGGGCATGGGATCCATGCCCCGCTCACTCAGGGTGAAGCCTGCGGGCAGCCACTGCACCTCCCAATCGGGACTGGGGCCCGAGGCGCCGGAGCCGTCACTGCCTCTGGTGAGCCAGGTATAACCCTCTCCGGAAGTCGCAGGTTCCAGCTTGCTGTCGGGAATGGTCTCGGGCAGCGTAATGCTGGTGTACAGGAACTGCTCCAGCGGAGCCCCCTGGTCATCCAGCAGCTCGGACTTCAGCACCAGTCCGGTGTCCTGATCGAGCCACAAGCGGGTCCCGTAACGGTACTGGTCCTTGGGTCGAATTTCCAAGATGCGCGTGGATCGGCCTGCCACCCGGTCCTCACCGCCCAGGGACATCTCGTAGTGGACGCTCAGACGGGTGTCGGTGTTGCTTAAGACAGGGGGCAGGATGGACTGGTGCGGAAGCCGGTCCACCACCACGGCGTGGTCGTCGGGCAGAATGCAGGTGACCCGCTCCTTATCACGTAGCACCTCTCTGGGCACGCCGTTAAGCGATACCAAGCGCTCCTTCTCGCCCTGGGCATCGGACCGGTGAACGATCCGCATAGCTTCCAGGCTCTGGCCCTGGCGGTAGACGAAAGTGCCTTCGTAGTTCAGCGCCCGGGCCGCGTGACGCATGCGCTGGAGCCACTCGTGCGGGGAGCCGGCGTCTCCCCCCGCGTGAACTCCGGCAGCGAATAGCGTCAGGGCGACAAGGGCCACAACCCCGCTCACGTCCGGCCCCCGCAAAAAGGCCGGTCATTTACCGGCTGTCATTTTAGCCAACGATTCGTTCGTAAGGCAGCATCCCCTGCATTACGGTGCCCGAATGCTGGCTGTGGCTTACCAGGTAGTCGTTAAGGCGTGCCTCCACTGCCGGCCGGTTCATGTTCCAGCGAACATCGGCGAGCCGACCGCCTGCCGGTGCTACCGGCTCGCTCTGTGCGATGAGCTGGCTTCCGGGCGCACCCTCCTGCACGTAGCCTCGAAATCCGAGCACCGCCACTACCGCCACTGACGCCGCCATGGCAAACCCCGCCACGGGCTTCACGGCGTCCTTCCACACCGCTCGCGGACGCAGCGCGACGGGCTCAGCGTCCACCGCGCGTCTCACCCGGTCGAGCAGATCCCTCTCCGTGACGGGCGGAAGATTATTGTGCAGGACATCGCTGATGAAGTGGTACCGCTCCCACCTGCGCCTGAGCCCCGGTTCGTGGGTGATGTCGCCCAGCAGACGGACCGCGTCGACCTGCTCCAATTCCCCGTCCACCAGCGCAGACAGACTCTCATGTGCCTTGTCGGTCATGGCTATAGTGCGCCCCTCAGTCCAGCAATGGTTCCAACCGCTTGTTGATGGCCTCACGAGCCCGGAAAATGCGCGACCGGACGGTGCCTATGGGACAATCCATGGATTCGGCTATCTCCTCGTAGCTCAAGCCTTCCAGCTCTCTAAGGGTGATGGCCGTGCGCAAGTCCTCCGGAAGCTGCTCGATGGCCTCGATGACGGCGCGTTCGATCTCGTCGCGCATCAGCAGGCGCTCAGGCGAGGCGTAGTCCTTCAGCTCCGACTCACCCTCGTACTGCTCCGCGTCACTCGAGTCGATATCACCATCCGGAGGCCTGCGCCCCTGAGCCACCAGATAGTTCTTCGCCGTGTTGATGGCAATACGGTACAGCCACGTATAGAACGCACTGTCACCGCGGAAATTGGGAAGCGCGCGGTAGGCTTTGAGGAAGGACTCCTGCGCCACATCCAAGACCTCAGCCTGGTCACGGATATAGCGCGAGATGAGCTTCACCAGCTTGTGCTGGTACTTGAGTACCAGCATGTCAAAAGCCGCCTTCTCCCCTCGCTGCACACGCTCGACGAGCGCTTTATCGACGCCGTCTTCGCCCACCGGGGCTACCCCTTCCGGCCAGTCGGCATCCTTTGCCTACCCACGTAGACCAGGGCACACCGATATAGTTCGCGCCGAAGCGAATTTTATGATTAGATTCAAAATCGCTCATAAGCCCGTGTTTGCGGGACTGAATAGTCGTTCATTATCGCCGGACCCCGGACAATCACCAAACACCATTTGCATGGCCCAGCAGATCCAGTCAGACGTGCTCGTGATCGGCAGCGGCGCTGCCGGACTGAGCCTGGCCCTGCGCCTGGCAGAGCACGCCCGGGTCGCGGTGCTCTGCAAAGGACCGCTCTTCGAGGGCAGCACATTCTACGCCCAGGGAGGCGTGTCGGCGGTACTCGATGCCGAAGACTCTATCGAGTCCCACGTCCAGGACACGCTGGAGGCCGGCGCAGGCTTATGCGACCCGGACATCGTCCGTTTTACCGTAGAGCAGGGAAGGGATGTCATCGAGTGGCTTATCGGCCTGGGGGTAGCCTTCACTCGAGCACAGGAAGACCACGATGGCGCCGGCTACCACCTTACCAGAGAGGGCGGACACAGTCACCGGCGGGTTGTACACGCGGCCGACGCCACGGGTCAGGCCGTAGAATCCACCCTGGCCTCTCAGGCCAGAGGCCATCCCAATGTGGCCATCTACGAGCATCATCTGGCTCTGGATCTCATCACCGGCGCCAAGCTGGGACGGGAACCCAACCGCTGCCTGGGGGCCTATGTATTCGACCGCAAGCAGCGCCAGGTCAGGGTATTCGGGGCTCCCTTCGTGGTCCTGGCAACCGGTGGCGCTGGGAAGGTCTACCTCTACACCAGCAATCCGGACGTGGCCACCGGCGATGGCATTGCCATGGCTTGGCGGGCCGGGTGCCGCGTCGGCAACATGGAGTTCATCCAGTTTCATCCTACCTGCCTGTATCACCCCCAGGCCAAGTCCTTTCTGATAACCGAGGCGGTGCGTGGCGAGGGGGGACGCCTGCTGCTGCCCGACGGAAGCCCGTTCATGCACCGCTTCGACCCCCGGGGCGAGCTGGCGCCCCGGGACATCGTGGCCCGCGCCATCGACCACGAAATGAAGCGCCTGGGCGCCGACTGCGTCTACCTGGACATCAGCCACAGGCCGGCCGCCTTCATCACAGGGCACTTTCCGAATGTCTACTCGCGCTGCAAGGAATTTGGCTTCGACATGACCACGCAGCCCATTCCGGTGGTGCCGGCGGCCCATTACACCTGCGGTGGCGTGAAGACTGATCGGCTGGGACGCACGGACCTCGACGGACTCTTCGCGGCCGGCGAAGTGGCTTTCACCGGGCTGCACGGCGCCAACCGCATGGCCAGCAACTCGCTGCTGGAGTGCCTGGTGTTCG
>CAYWTP010000226.1:0-5999 GCA_964461215.1 uncultured Ectothiorhodospiraceae bacterium
AGGAAGACACAACCGGCGCCGCCCCCGGATTGCACTGCGTTTCATCCGGGCTACAGGGCTGAATGTACCCCTTCTTGACCTACGGTCTATAGCCCACAGTCCACAGCCTTATCTATTCAGGCCGGCCCCGGCGCGCGGTAGCGCTCCATCAGATAGCACAGGCAATCCTGGCGGATCACCGTCTCGTCCAGGGTGAGCATGGACGGCATCACCGGGATACGGGTGCGGATCTCACCGTCGCTCACGGTAAAGAAGCGCTTGCTCACTTCCTCGCCCTCTTCGTCCCAGGCCTCGACATACGGCCCCTGGTGCGGGCGGACCCGCCCCAGCGTCGTGCCCTCGGGCAGCTCCTGGAAGTTCAGGTGGTCCAGATCGGGGGCAAAAGCGATGGTGCCCTCACTCTCGCCGATGCCGAAGGAGATCTGGGGCGGCACCTTCACCACCGCGACGGTGTGGAACAAGTCGATGTCGTGCTCCGGCACGGGGTGGTGGGGGTGCTCGGAAAGGTTCAGGCACGCCTCCAAGTACTCCAGGGCATGCGCGTCGCCGTGGTGCTGGCCGGGCTGGCCGCATTCCAGCGTCACCGCGGGGCACAGGTGGCCGAAGGCAAGGGACTGCACGCTGTCGGGCTTGATGAAATACACCACGGTACGGCTGAACAGGGTCGCCAGGTGCAGGTAGGGCGGCTCCAGGTGGTTGACGCAGGCGTAATGCGGGTTGAAGCCGGTATTATTGTGCACGTCCACGCTGGCGAAGACCCGGCGTGCGCGCATCTCATCCAGCACCTGCCGCGCCATGGAGTGCTCCGGCGCGCTCCCTCCGCTCCAGATCCGGTTGAAGTCCGGCTGTCCATCGAGGCGCCGCAAGCCATGGCGGGCCGCGGCCACGTTGCCGACCAGCAGCGAGAGGCTGCGCGGTAACCTGCGGCCGGCGTGGCGGCGCAGCAGGGCACGCGCGGCGTTCCAGCCGGTGCTCTCGTTGCCGTGCAGCAGCACCGACACGAACAGGGGCTCCTGGCGCCGGCCCGGCAGGTGAATCAGCGTCGGTCCGGAAAGGATCTGGTGCAGATCGCAGGCGTCGCGTTCCAGCAGGCCATCACGCAGGTGGTCAAGAATCGTCAGCATGGCTTCACAAGGACCAGTCGTGCACCGGCGCACCGCTGCGCTGGCGCTGTAGATAAGCTTCGGTCAAGGCCTGCATGTCCGGCCCGTGCCGGGAGACCCAGGCGCGCTGCCAGGCCGTGCCGGTGCGCCGCTGCTTGAGCCTGGCCTCCATGATACCAAGGTAGTGGCCGATGTCCCGCGCATCCAGCTCCAGGCTCTGGAGCCCCAGGCGGGCCAGCGGCAGAAGCTCGTCGATGAGCAGCTCTAGCAGCAGACCCCGGCGGCCGTCCAGCCAGGTGACCTCGGCCTCAAGCCCCCAGCGCGCGGCGGCGTAAAAGTTCTCCCGCGCGAGGGAAAAATCCAGAAGGGCTTCCGGTGGCGGCCGGCGGGCCGCGAGCGAGTGCACCAGACCGAAGAACAAGGCGGCGTTGGCCAGAGTGTCTTCAACGCTGGTGCAGGCCGCGGCCACGCGGTGTTCGATACGCAGGTGGGGCGCGCCCCGTGCGGGGTCGAAGCCGATGAGCGGCCGGTTCCAGCGCCAGATGGTGCCGTTGTGCAGGCGCAGGTGCGCCATCTCCTCGGGTGGGCCATCGAAGATCTTCGGCAGCAGCACGTCGTAGCGCTCCACATTCGTCTGAAAACACTCCAGCAACGACTGCCTCGCGTAGCCGTGGCCGAAGTTCACCCGGCTCAAGTGGGCCTGCCCGCCTGCGGCTCCGGTGACGGCGACCGACTGCTCGAAGAGCGGAATGCGGGTCTCGTCCCACAGATCCTTTCCGAACAGATAAGGCGCGTTGGCACATGCGGCCACCATGGGCGCCGAGACGATTCGCGCCGCATTGTAGATGCGGGGCGCGTCGACCTGATCCACCTGCAGGTGGAGCTGCAGCGAGGTCGCGGCGGATTCGAGCATGACGTCCCGGCGCTCGGTCTTCAGGTGCTCGCGCCCCACGATGTCCAGGATCAGGGGGCGGCCACCGCGCAGGCGCAGCACCTGCTCATTCAGAGCCCGGTAGCGCCGCAGGGAGGACATGTTGGGGAGCGACAGGTGGGCATCCTCCACGGTGGGCAGGATGCCGATCGTCATCATTCGCACATCCAGCCCGGAGGCTACCCGATCGCACTCGGCCAGGGTGGCTTCCAGCTCGCGCCGCATCCGGGTCAGGGCGTCACCGGTCAGCCGATGGGGCGTGGCGTTGACCTCGACGTTGAAGCGGGCCAGCTCCGGCACCACCAGCGCACTGCCCAGGCGCTCCAGGAAGATCTCGTTGACGGGCGCGGGACGGTGCTCGGCGTCCACGAGCCAGGCCTCCAGCTCGAAGCCTCCCACGGGCTCGCCGCTTGCGAACCGCCCTTCGGCGAACCAGCGCGCCAGCAGCGCCGTCTCCTCCCGCAGGCGGGCCGTGAACTCGTGGAAATCGCCCCGGCGAAAATGTGCGCTCTCTATCTCCTGACCCACGCTCTTACCCTCTGCCGCCACGGCCCCAGCGACGCCCCCGCGGCGGCGCGCAGCCGTGACCGGTTAAGGATTCGGAAGCTCGGGCCTGACCGGCACGAGCCTCCGGGACACGCCGCAAAGACCCACGGCAGTCCCTGCGGCGCCTGTGGGGCCAGTCCATGCCGTCCCGTCGTGGGCGCTGACCGGACACAAGGACACGGACACCGGATTCGCTGTAACCTTTAGCCCTTCCCGTAAGATACCGGATTTTCCATGAAAGACGAGCTTGACGCCGTGGTGGCGCAGGTTTCTCAGGTGGTGTTGGGCAAGGAGCGGCCCATCCGCCTCGCCGTGGCCTGCCTGGTGGCGCGGGGACATCTGCTGATCGAGGACCTGCCGGGCGTGGGCAAGACCACCCTGGGACACGCACTGGCCCGGGCGCTGGGACTGAGCTTCCACCGCATCCAGTTCACCAGCGATCTGCTGCCAGCGGATATCCTGGGGGTTTCGGTCTATGACCGGGAGATGGGCACCTTCAAGTTCCACCCGGGCCCCATCTTCGCCCAGCTCGTGCTGGCGGACGAGGTCAACCGGGCTACGCCCAAGGCCCAGAGCGCGCTGCTGGAGGCGATGGAGGAGCAGCAGGTAACCCAGGAGGGTGAAACCCGTCCCCTGCCGGAGCCGTTCTTCGTCATCGCCACGCAGAATCCGTCCTATCAGATCGGGACTTTTCCGCTGCCCGAATCCCAGCTCGACCGCTTCCTGATGCGGGTGGAGCTGGGCTACCCGGATCCCGGTGCCGAGCGCGAGCTGTTCAAGGGGCGGGACCGGCGCGAGATCATCGGCGACATGCAGCCCAGCCTCTCGCCCGAGCGGCTCATCGCCATCCAGCGGGCGGTGCACGACACGCATGCCGCCGATGCGCTGCTCGACTACCTCCAGGCCCTGATCGCGTTCACCCGTGAGGCACCGGACTTTCGCACCGGCCTATCCCCCAGAGCGGGCCTGGCGATACTGCGTAGTGCCAAGGCCTGGGCCCTGATGCACGGCCGCGACCACGTGCTGCCCGAAGACGTCCAGCAGGTACTGCCTGCGGTGGTGGGCCACCGCCTGCACCCGGCGGCGGAAGCGCAGGGGCCGGGGCCCGGCGGGCTCGCCCAATGGCTGGTCAAGCAGGTGCCCATTCCTTGAAAGAAGTGCTGAGTGGTAAGTGATGAATGACGGGACGTGGCGGGGTCCCCTTAAGACGGGCGCTACCGCTGCCCCCAGGACATCGCGGACGGCCCAGCGGCGCGCGGAGCCGGCGGTGGTGCTGGACCGGCGGCGGGTGTTCATCCTGCCCACGCTGCAGGGGCTGGCGTTCGCCCTGGCCTGCGCAGTGATGCTGCTGGGATCGGTAAACTACGACAACAGCCTGGGCTACATGCTGGTGTTCCTGCTGGGCAGCCTGGGGCTGGTGTCCATGCTGCACACCTGGCGCAATCTGGCGGGGCTGCGCGTGCGCGCCGGCAAGGCACCGGGGGTGTTCGCCGGGGAGGCTGCGCACTTTCAGGTCTGCCTGCAGAATCCCGACCGCAGTCCACGCCACGTGGTCGAGCTGGAGTACCTCTCGGACCCTGCCGGGCGGCGCCGGAGCCGGCGCTCAAAGGTGACCTTGATGGTCCCCGCTCAGGGCGTTCAGTGCGCCGACTTGATCCGAGCCGCCCCCCGCCGGGGACGGCTGCGCCTGGGCCCGGCCGCCGTGGCCACCCGCTTCCCCCTAGGTATGTTCCGGGCCTGGAGCGCCGTGGACCTGGGAATGTCGTGCCTGGTGTATCCGCGCCCGGCCGGCACCCGGACCCTGCCGGCGCCGGCCCCCAACGAAGAGCACAGCGGCAGCGGTCGCGGCAGTGGCCACGAGGACTTCTCCGGCTTTCGCGACTTCGCCCACGGCGACTCGCCCCGCCGCGTGCACTGGAAGGCGGCGGCCCGGGACCAGGGCCTGGTGGTCAAGCTCTTCGCCGGCGGCGCCCAGGGCGAGCTGGTGCTGCGCTGGGATGAGGCCGGGCCGCAAACCGATGTGGAGGGACGGCTGTCCCAGCTCTGCCTGTGGGTCCTGGAAGCCGAGCACCTGGGACAACGCTACGGCCTGGAGCTGCCCCAGGCCCGAATCCCTCCGGAGCACGGGGAGGCTCACCGCCAGCGCTGCCTGCGCGCCCTGGCTCTGTTCGGAGAGCCCGATGCGTGAATCCCCCGGGCCGGGCTGGCAGCTCACCACGGAGCGCATGCTGTGGCTGGCCTGTGGCCTGGCGCTGGTTGTGGCACCGCATGCCACCAGGGTTCCCCTGTGGGTGAGCGCTTGCTTCGCTGTGTTTGCCGGGTGGCGGGTACTGAGCCTGGTCCGCGGTACCCGCCTGCCGAGGCAGCCCTTCGGCGTGCTGCTGGGGCTGGCGGTGGTAGCCGGCGTGTATCTGTCCTATGGCACCGTGTTCGGTCGCAACCCGGGGGTGGCGCTGCTGGTGGCGCTGACCGGGATGAAGCTGCTGGAGACCCGCAGCCGGCGGGATGCGTTCGCGGGGATCCTGCTGGGGTATTTTCTGGTCATCACCAACTTTCTGTACTCCCAGACCATCCCGACCGGGATCTACATGTTCGTCGTGGTGGTGGCCATGACCGCCGCCCTGGTGGGACTGAATACGCCTCCCGGGGAGATCCCGGCGCGGCGCCGCCTGTGGTTGGCCGGGTCGCTGCTGGTGCAGGCCGTCCCTGTCATGCTGGTGCTGTTCGTGCTGTTTCCGCGCATTTCCGGCCCGTTGTGGGGGCTGCCCGAGGACGCGCGCGGAGCCGTGACGGGCCTCACCGACACCATGAGCCCGGGCAGCATCAGCAGCCTCAGCGAATCCGACGCCGTGGCCTTCCGGGTGCGGTTCGACGGCCCCGTGCCCCCGCCGGCGAATCGCTACTGGCGGGGACCGGTGCTATGGCGCACCGACGGCCGGAGCTGGAGCCGGGGCAATCTGCGCGGCAAGGCGGCGCAGCCGGTGATCGCGATGGGCCCCAGAATCTGGTACACGGTGACCCTGGAGCCGGACAACAAGCGCTGGCTGTTCCTGCTCGATGCGCCCAGCAACACCCCGGAGGGCAGCAGCGTGCAGCACGACTATGTGGTGCTGGCGCGATCCCGGGTACGCGAGCGCCTGCGCTACCGGGCGGCATCGGTCATCGATTACCGTCTGCCGCTGATCACTGCGGCCCAGCGCAATCTGGCTCTACAGCTTCCGCCTGGCGCCCATCCGCGGGCTCGGGCGCTGGCGCAGGAGTGGCTGGCGGACAAGCCGCGGCCGGCGGAGCTGGTGCAGCGGGCCCTGAGCTACTTCCACGACCAGCCCTTCTTCTATACCTTGGAGCCCCCGCTCACGCCTGGGGACTCAGTGGACCAGTTCTTGTTCGACACCCGCCGCGGCTTCTGCGAGCACTAC
>CAYWTP010000227.1:0-5991 GCA_964461215.1 uncultured Ectothiorhodospiraceae bacterium
ACACGGACGTGTTCACGGCGTGTCCTGCGGGCCTCACATGGACGGCACGGCCTAAGGATCTTACCAATGAGTGCTCCCTAGGCCGGCGCCCATGATTCCATCGCGCACAAGCGCCGGGCCGCCTCAGCCGCCGCCGATCGCGTGCACGATCTCGACCCGGTCACCGTCGGCCAGCCTATGCTCTTCATGGGCGCTGCGCGGCACGATCTCCTCGTTCACCTCCACCGCCAGCCGCCGTCCGGCGAAGCCCAGGATTTGGATGAGGCCGGTGATAGTGGTGCCGGCAGGCACCTCGCGGCCCTCGCCGTTGACGGTCACGTACATGGGATCAGGCTACGGAGCCACCGCCGCCGGGTCAATATGCCGGCCGGCACTATCACGTGGTTCTTGGCCGCGAGCGGGTAGTTGCATACAATGCAGGCGCGCGGCGGGTGTAGCTCAATGGTAGAGCAGAGGCTTCCCAAGCCTACGACGAGGGTTCGATTCCCTTCACCCGCTCCACTTCCTCCGCACGCAGGCTTTCCCCGCCATCCGTGGCGTGGGGCTCCAGTTCCGCGAGCGCCCGGCCCGGACGTCCGTGTCCGGGCGTTCAGGCCGCTGCGAAGCGCCACCGGCGCTTCGGTCGGCCTTCATCCTCACCCGCTCCACTCAGTCCCTCAGGGGTGCATGCTCCCCGATCCCGTCAGGCAGCGCCGTGAGACGCTCCGGACTCAACAGATCGGGCCGGTTCTCGGCCAGGTAGAACAAGGCACCGACCACCCGGCGGTCGAAGCGCGTCGCACTGTCGCGTAGCAGGTCGTCCAGGGTCTCCCGCACGGTCATCCCCTCACGGTAGGCGCGCGAGCTGGTCATCGCGACGTAGGCGTTGGCTACCGCCAGGATACGGGCACCGATGTGGATCTCCTCCCCCCGAAGTCCCTTTGGCTTACCGCTCCCGTCCATGTTCTCCCTGCGCTGGGCGATGATCTCCGTCACAGGTCCAACGAACTCGAGATGCGCCAGGGTTTCGTTGGCCAAGTCCTCACCGTCCCGCATGGTCTGCCGCTCGGCGCGGGTCAGATCGCCGGGCTTGGTCAACAGCTCCCTGGGGATGAAGATCTTGCCGAGATTGGCCAGCTTCGCCGCGAGGGACAGGGTTTCGAGGTCGCCCTTGTCGAGCTCGAGGGCTTGGCCGATCGCGACCGCAACCTCCGCGGTACGCACGGAATGGTCAACGCAATGAGGGTCGTGCAGGTCGATGAGGCGCACCAGCACGCTCACGAGCTGGCTCATCAGCCGGCCACGCTTGCGCTGGGTGCTCAACAGCTCGGTGACATCGTGGGCTACCACCAGGAGCTTTGAGGCCTCGCCGCCCTCGGGCTCCAGCGGCAGGGCGATGAGCTGGTAGGTGCCGCGCGCGCCGCCCAGCTCCAACTCCTCGGTCGCCGTGACCGCCCGGCCCGTGGACCAGCATTGCTCCAGCAAAGCGCTGATCTGTTCGCGGGGCGCTGGTCCCAGCACGCTGGCCAGAGTCTTGCCTTGGAAGTCCGGCTTGTCCAGCCCGACCAGGCTGGCAAGCGCGCGGTTGGCGAAAGTCAGGTACTCCTGCCGGTCGAGGACGAACAGTACCTCGCCAATGTTGTCGGTGATTGTCCTCAGCAGCTTCCACTGGCTCTGTATTGCCACCGTGCTGCGGCGCAGCTCCTCGGAAGTCAGCTGGGCCCGCAGGCTGCTGCCGTGGCGCCAGGCGGCCACCAGTAGGGCGGCCATGAGAGTCAGAACGAGTACCAGGGTGACAAGCAGGAAATCTCGGTGCTCCTGGTATTCGCTAAGGGCCTCCTTCTCTCCCACCTTCTGTACCAGAGTCCAGGGCAGGCCTGGCAGGGCGCGGCTGGTAACCAGGACGGGCGTCTGCGCGTAGTCGCGCAACACCGCGAAGCCCCCGGGGTGCTCCACGGCATAGGCCGAGGCAAGCGATTCCGGCTCGAAGTGCAGACGCCTGCGCAGTGCCCGGCCACCTGCGCCGGTGGGAGAGACGTAGACCAGGGAATCGCCATCGCGCTGTACCAGCAGCGTCTCTTCCGAGCCCGGTCCGGTCCCTATCTTGCGCAGGAGTGGGAACAGCTCACGGGCGGCGCTCTTGACCCCGACCAGGACCCCTATCGAGCCGGAGCCGGTGCCGGTCAGCGCAGAGACGGGCATCAGCAGGCTCACGACCGGCACGTCATTGTTGTCCAGGTATATGCTGCCGACTCTGGCCTGTCCGCTGGCCATGACCTCCCGCGCCCTTGCCAGGGTTTCGGGGCTCAGCGCCGGCATGCCGCTGGTGGCTGCGACCGTCGCCATGGCGGCATCCAGCAGCATCAGGCCGGAGCTTGGAGTGGTACCGAGGTTGGCCCCTATGCCCTCTTCAGTGGAGTCGTCCTGGACGTAGCCGCCACGCAGGGCGGAGGCGCGGATTAGGTTGCGCAGGTAGGAGAGCTGGGCCGGCTCCGGTCCTCCTGCTTTCGCTTGTCGGCGGCTGCCGAGCTGCACCAGGTAGAGCTGCAGGGACGGATTGCCTGCCAGGCCACGCAGATGGCGCAGCTGCTCCGCGCGCCAGCGGAGCACCAGATCGGCCCGGGTGTCGGCGATCAGTCCGAGGCGGGCGCGCCAATCGTGCCAGACCCGGTCCCGTTCGAGGGAGATTACCTGGTAGCCCAGCAAAGCGCCGCCGATGATAAGGATCACCAGGACGGCCAGCGCGCGCCTTACCGATCTTGTCCAGGGATCAGCTGTCATATCGGCTTGTGGCCTCAGGACGGCGGCTGATGAATCCACCAGCCGGTCTCGTTGATCGAGAATACCGGGACATAGTGAACGATCGCGTGGTCGGCCAGTACCTCATCGGCTTGATTGTCGAGGATGAGGGTTTGCCCGTCCAAGTCCACCGCCAGCACTGCGTGACCAACTCCCAGGTTGGTGTCCATGACCACCACGATGCGCAGAGAGTCCGCGGAAAAGCCCAGATAACGCAGCGAGTATAGCTTGGCAATTGCATAGTCTTCGCAGTCCCCGCCATTGTCCATGAACTCGCGCACGACGGCCCAGTAGTCCTCTAAGCCATAATTGACCAAGTCCAGGACGTACTTTTCGCGATTGGCGAACTGGTTGACCTCATCGAGCTGGCGGCGGGCCGGCTGGTTGCGGATGCCGTTCAGAAACGCCAGCCACTTTCTCAGGTGGCAGTCGCTGGGATGGCGCCCGTCGCACGCAGCGTGAGGACGATCCTCTTTGGGGTGGCGTGCCATCACCGACAGCCACTGGGGAAAGATCGCCATATCCTTCTGTGGCGTGCCGGGATAGCCGAATACGGAGCGAGACGCCGGCCAGGCGTGCCCGCCCGGTGCGCCGGCCAGCAACAGCAAGAACAGAAGGATCCTGCGTGACAGCGACGTAGCTCGGTCCAAGGGGTCTCCCAGTGCGGGCGATCCGTCTCGCCGCAGCGATTCTAGCGGCAAAGGACATGATGATCCTACTCAGGCGTAGACGTTTCAGCGCACCGTCGCGCAGGCGAGGCGCGCTGCGCAGCGCGTGCTGGACCTGTCCCACACGCCGACGCAGGTCTGGATTACGCTTCCGGCGTTTCTGGTCAGGGCCAAGGCCGGGCAGGAAAAGCCGCCGGTACCGCCGGAGTCTGGGCTGTCGCTGAGCGCTGGCACGCTCGACGATCGCTTCAACCGTGGGGCCGGTAGCGCCGTTGCCGGGTGAGTGCTCCGGCGCTGACAATGCGGGGATACCGGGGAAAGCCGGGCAGTGATCAACCGGCGACGTTGCGAAGGGTCTTGCAATCCTTCGCGCCAGAGCTGGTCCTGGGTGCCGTCAATGCGCCCGGCCGCGCCGCCGCCGGGCACCGGCCAGACCGACCAGGGCGAAGCCTAGCAGCCAGACTGCCGGGGGCAATGGCACTGTGGCTAACGAGGCATCCTGGACCGCGCTATAAGCCTCGACGCCGAACTGCACTGCGCCCCACTGTCCCGTCGAGTAGAGATAGCTGGACGTTGGCGTGGCTGCGTACACCTTGCCCTGCGAAACCCACTGTCCGCTGTCCCAAAGCAGCAGCTCCACCCAGGCCTGTGCCACCGCATCATCACCGGTTGTTGCCACGCTCCCCGTGCCAGTGACTGCGACAGTGCCATTACTGTTGACGCTGAAAATTGCGTAGCGCTGACTCTCGGCATAGGTGGAGAAGGCCTGATTGTTGTCTGCGGTGGATTCACTGCTGGCGCTCAGGGTATGTATCTCTCCGCTTCCGACTTGGCCAAGCGTGTTGGAGCTGGCGTGTGCCTCCGCGCTGGAGGCGTCCAAACTGAACGGGTCGGTACGGGTATCCCAGCCGCTGGTGTCCTCATACGGCGGGTTGTCGCTAACGGACGTCCAATCGGTCTGGTGCGCACTGACCCCGGTCGCGTGGGTTGAGGTGCCGAAATAGGTGCCCGTATACCAAGTCAGCGACGCGGTGGTGGAGATGGTGAATTGGTAGCTGGAAGTGGCGGATGCCGTCGTGGAGGCTGGGGCTGGGGCGGACAATACCAAAGCGATGAGGCCACACAGTGGCGCTAATAATTGAGTTGTCGTCTTGTTCACGGCGGTCACCTGTTGCTGTCAAGCCCAACGCTACTGAACTACTGGAGGACCCCCTGGTGGTACTCCTGGGGGCGCCCCCGGCGGTCCTCCTGGAGGTCCCCCCGAACCTGTTGGCGGCGGTGCGACAAACTGTTCGGGTACCGATGGTGGCGACGTGCCGCCGGATGTCAGAATGTTTCCTCCGCTACTCCCCCCATTGCCCTGAGGGGGCAATGCATTCTGCGGCACGGGCACCACGGGTGGACCGACCGGCGGTGCGGTCGGAGGCGGGGTCGCCGGCCCGGCAGCCGGCGAGACGCCCTTGGCCCACAGGCCCCACTCCGTGACCGAATCCTGCGTCCTTGCTTGTGCCGACACCCCTGCAAGGCTCAGACTGAGCCCCATGCAGATGATAAGCGTTTTCATGTTCACGCGCTCCTCCTTTTGCCCTCCACCCAACGTATTCCAATTAAGCACTTAGAGTACATGCAAAATCCGCACCCAATGGCGGCGATCATTCGGCGCTGGGCCGGCTAATGCCTCTCGCGAGCCTACAGGAGAGCTAAAGGCGCGTCGTCCCTTACTCCGCCCAGGGCCCTGAGTGTCCCTTCGGGCGCCGCACGCAGAACCGGGCGGAGCAGTGTGCGGCCTGTACGGCGCTGCCATCAGAGTTCTGCTTTGGTTGTGGAATTGGCAGAGAACGTGTGCTAGTTTTCGGCATAAACATCAATAAAAATAATCCTTTTACGCCTAAAATGATAGCAATGTCTTAGGGGGAGTCGCATGCTTGCACCGTTCTTGTCCCGCCTTCATGCGTGGACCTGCAAGGTACCATGGCAGGTGCCCAGCCCGTGCAAGCCCCGCGGAGGATTTTGCATGTGGCCTCTGCTGCTGGGCCTGGGGCTCGCGGCGATAGCGCCGGCCGGGGCCGTCGCAGCGGCACAGTTCGACGCCCAAGAGAAGTTCGAGCAGGGCATGGAGGCGCGTGCGAAGGGTGACTTTGAAGGCGCATTAGAGGCGTTTCGAAGCATCGTCGAGCATCGCCCGGAGCTGCATCGGGCACGCCTGGAGATGGCGTTGACCTATTTCTATCTACGCGACTTCGAGCAGGCGAGACGCGCCGCGCAGTATGTGCTGGATCTGCCGGATACACCGCCGCAAGTCAAGATTACGATTTTAGCGTTCCTCGCCAGGGTGAGGGCCGAGCAGGAGAAGCCGACGATGCCGCCGGATTCAGGGTTGTCGCTGAGCCTTGGCCTGATGCACGACGACAACGTGAACGTCGGGCCCGGCGGCTCCGTGGCGCAGTTTCCAGGCGTCGCTCCGGCTTTGAGCGACAACGCAGTGGTGCTGGCGGCGGGATTCAATCATCGCTTTCCACTGAAGTCGGGGGTTGATATTGGCGGG
>CAYWTP010000228.1:0-5987 GCA_964461215.1 uncultured Ectothiorhodospiraceae bacterium
AAGACCAACCTGGAGGCGGCCCAGGCCATGGCGCGGCAGCTACGCCTGCGCAACCTGGGCGGCATCATCATCATCGACTTCATCGACATGTGCAGCGAGGAGCACAAGCGCCAGGTGCTGCGGGCGCTGGAAAAGAGCCTGGAGCGGGATCATACCAAGACCCACATCAGCGAGGTCTCTTCCCTGGGACTGGTACAGATGACGCGCAAACGCACCCGCGAGAGCCTGGAGCACGTGTTGTGCGAGCCGTGTCCGACCTGCCGGGGCCGCGGCTCGGTGAAGACGGCCGAGACCGTGTGTTACGAGATTTTCCGCGAGATCATGCGCGAGGCCCGGCAGTTCGATGCCGAGAAGCTGCTGGTGCTGGCATCAAGGGACGTGGTGGACCGGCTGCTTGAAGAAGAATCCAGCACCGTCGCCGAGTTGGAGACCTTCGTCAGGAAACCGATCGAAGTGCAGGTGGAGCCAATGTACTCCCAGGAGCAGTACGACGTGGTCCTCATGTGAAGCGGGCCATTGCCATCATCAAGCCCGTCCATGGCGCCGCCCGCAGCGTGCTCGCCCGGATCATGCCCTATCTTGCCCTGGGTGTGGTGGTACTGTCACTGTTCGTGGCCGCGGCACGCCTGGTACTTCCCACCATCATCGATTACCGCGCCCAGGCCGAGCGCTGGCTGGGCCAATCCCTGCACCGCCCCGTTTCCATCCGGTCCATACGGGCCGACTGGCGGGGGTGGGCACCGGAGCTGCATATCCAGGACGTGACCCTGCGCGAGGGCACCGGACGTTCGCTCATCCACTTCAATGAAGCGCTCGTGCGCTTCGACCTGCTCGCGTCCCTGCGCCACCTGACCCTGCGCCCGGTTCGGGTCATCGTCAGCGGGGCGCGCTTCTCGGTCATTCGCCATCGCGACGGCAAGGTCACGGTACGGGGGCTGGACACCGCCGGCGTAACCTCAACGCTGCCCACCGACAACGCGGTAGCCGACTGGCTGTTCAGCCGTGCGCGCTTGGAGCTACGGGATTCCGAGGTGCTGTGGCGCGACCGCAAGCGCGGCCAGCGTCCGGTGCGACTGACCGGCGTGTCCATACGGCTGCGCAACGCCGGCCCCAGGCACCAGCTGGATGCCGAGGCAGAGCTTCCCGCCGATCTGGGGCAGCGCCTGCGCTTTGCTCTCGACGCCACCGGAGACATCGTCGGCGGCACCTGGGACGGCGAGATCTACCTGCAGACGCAGGGCCTGAACCTGGCGCCATGGCTGGCCCAGAACCTGCCACCGTGGCTGACCCTGGACCGCGGGCGGGCGGCCCTGGAGCTTTGGAGCACCTGGCGCAATGCCAAACCGTTGCAAGTGCTGGGTCGGGCCTCCCTGGCCGACATCTCGGCCAAGCTCAAGGGTAAGCCGCTGCCGTTGCGGAAAATGACGGCCGATCTGCGTTACCGTATGGATCCCCGTGGCTGGGACGTGTCCCTGGCCAACGTGCAGTTCACCACCAACGTCGGCGCGTGGGGCCCCACGGATCTGGATATGTACGTGGACCGCGGTGGGCCGAACACCCCGGCCAGGATCCTGGGGCACGTGGGCGCCCTGCGCCTGGAGGACGCGCTGCCATTGCTGTGGACGGCCGCCGATCTGGCCACCAGGCCCGAGCTGCCCCCCTCCCTGGCGCAGGCTAGCGGCGAGGTCCGCAACCTCACCTTCATGGTCAAGCCCGATGCGCCCGCTCTGGAAGAGCTGACGCTGCGGGGTCAGTTCGCGAGTCTGACCATACCCGCAGCAGGCAGTCTGCCGGGTGTGCAGGGCCTGTCCGGACACCTCCTGGTGCGTGGATCCCGAGGCGCGCTGGAGCTCGTGGATCGCCCCGTGGCGCTGAGCCTGCCCGATCTCTTCAGCCATGGGCTGGGCGTGGACGGCGTCGAAGGCACGCTGCGCTGGCACCGCGAACCGCAAGCATGGATCGTGAGCACGGACAGCCTGCACCTGCACAATTCCGACATCGACCTGCGCCTGAACGGCAGCCTGCGCTTGTCCGAGGCCGGGGACGCGCCCTTCCTCACCCTGGTGGGTCATTATGAGAAGGGCGTGGTGGCACGGGTAGGCGACTACCTGCCTGACCGCCTGATGCCCAAGACTACCGCCTGGGCCCGGCAGGCCCTGGTGGGAGGCCGGATCCCCTCCGGCGATCTGCTGTTCCACGGCAGCTTCGCGGACTTTCCCTTCGACCACGGAGACGGCCGCTTCGAGGTACGTAGCAACGTCAGCGACGGAATTCTGGAGTACGAGCCCGACTGGCCCCGGATTGAGGAGATTGCGGCCGAGGTCGTGTTCGATGGCCGAAGCTTGCGCCTGCACTCCCCGGCGGCGAAGGTCTTCGACGCCGACATCCTGCGGGCCGACGTAGGCATCGACGACTTGGCGCAGGAGCGTCACGTGCTATGGGGCAAGGGCCGGGTCCGCACCAGTGGCGCCGACGGGCTGCGGTTTCTACACCACAGTCCTCTCAACCGGGAGCTGGAGGGTCATTTGAAGGGAGCCAACGTCGGCGGCCAGGTCTTGGTGGATCTGAGCCTTAAGGTTCCCCTCTATCACGGAGGCCCACACCAGGTGGCCGGCACCATCCGCTTCGACGGCAATCCCGTGGGCTTCGGCGCCATCCACCTGGACCAGGTCAAAGGCGATCTGCGCTTCACCCAGGACGGCCTGGAGGCCGACGACGCGCATGCGCGGCTGCTCAATCTTCCGGTCAGCCTCACGGTGCGTACCGTAGCCAAGGGTGGGGAACATCTGACCCGCATGCGGGTCGAGGGCGCTGTCACCCCGGACTTCCTGGCCCGGCGCTATCTGGCCATCACCGGCGCCGACGGCAAAGCACACGCCAGCCAAGTGCTCGCGCGCCTGCGTGGAACGACCACCTGGCACGCGATTTTGGACATGCCCGCGGCCGGCAAGGGAGGGCTCGCCGAGCCGTCCCTGACGGTGGAGTCCGATCTCAAAGGGATGAGCGTGAACCTGCCAGCCCCCCTCGGCAAGACCGCCGCCCAGCGCCGGCCCCTGAGTGTGACGACAGTGCTTGCCGGACACGGTGAGCAGGTGGTTAGCTTTGGCTACGGCGACGCCCTGACGGGGATCCTGGCCCTGGCCGCGGACGGCTCGCGCCTCAAGCGCGGAGCACTCTACCTGGGCAGGGCTTCCGGAGGTCTTCCGTCGACCGAGGGGCTATCGGTCTACGGGGATCTGGACAGCTTCTCGGCCAGCAAGTGGCTGGACCTGCTGTACCGACCCGCCGCCAGCACCGATGCTGCCAAAGGGGCCGCGGAAGCCGGGCTACCACCTGCGGGCCCGGTCAGGCACGTGGACCTGGCCGCGGACCGTTTTGAGCTCATGGGGCAGTGGATCCCGAACCTGCGGCTCCAGGCCGATCAACAGCAGGCGGGTGGCTGGCGCGCCATTCTCAAGGGGAAGACCCTCTCCGGTGTCCTCAGCATCCCTGCCGCTGGCAGCGGCAAGCCCGTGGTCATGACGTTCGCGCGCCTGGCTCTCAGGCACCCCGGAAAGGGCTCCGAGGCAGCGGACAAGGACCCCCGTGAGCTGCCGCCGATCCAGTTCGCCTGCGAGCACCTCACGTTCGACAATATTGCCCTGGGCAGCGTGACGCTGGCGACGCGGCCCACGGCCCAAGGCCTGCACATAGAGTCCTTCAAGATCGGCGGCACGGACTTCGAGGCCAGCGCTACCGGCAACTGGCGTTACTCGCACGGGAAGCAGATCTCCCAGTTCAAGATCGCGCTGCACAGCCCGGATCTGGGCAAGATGCTGCACGCCCTGGACTACGACAGGGCGGCGCTCGAAGGCGGGGACACCCAGCTCAGCATCGATGCAGTGTGGAAAGGATCACCCAGTGAGTTCTCCCTGGACCGAATGAACGGCGTGCTGAACCTGAAGGTGACCAACGGGCGCCTGGTCAGCGTAAGCCCCGGCGCCGCCGGACGGATCTTCGGGCTGCTCAGCCTGCAGGCCCTGCCCAGGCGCCTGAAGCTGGACTTCAGCGACCTGTTCAAGAAGGGCTTCACCTACGATCGCATCGAAGGCGTGTTTACCATCGACAACGGTGACGCTTATACCAACGACCTCACAATGCTCAGCCCCGCTGCACGCATCGACATCGCCGGGCGCGTGGGGCTGGCCGCGGAGGACTACGATCAGGTCGTGACCATCACGCCTGAGGTGGGCACCACACTGCCGATTGCCGGTGCCATCGCCGCCGGCCCCCTGGGTGCGGCGGCGGCCTTCCTGGCCCAGAACCTGTTCAAAACCCAGATCGACAAAGCCATCAAGTACCAGTATCTGGTCACCGGAAGCTGGGACAATCCCACCATCGAGCGCTTGCCCGAGAAGAAGACACAATGAAGATCGGCTTGCGGCTTGAGATTAAGCCGGAATTCCGCAGCGCGGAAATCCGGCTAGCAGGATTGATTCCATGCAGCCGGTCGCATGCCTGCTCTTAAGCTGCCTGGGGGCGGGAAAGTGAAGATGCGACGTCCCACCCGGGTCCGTGCACGTTCCGATACGGCGCCATGGAGCCCGGGCCGGATCATTATTCTGAACAAACCCTACGGCGTGCTGTGTCAGTTCACCGACCGGGCAGGCGGCCGCGCCACTCTTGCGGACTACGTGGACGTGCCCGGTGTCTACCCTGCCGGCCGACTGGATCGGGACAGCGAAGGCCTGGTGGTCCTGACCGACGATGGCCGCCTACAGAGGCGCATCGCCGATCCCCGGCACAAGCTGGAGAAGACCTACTGGGCGCAGGTGGAAGGGATCCCCGGCGAGGACGCTCTGGCCTCCCTGCGCGGCGGGGTCACCCTGCGCGACGTTCCCACCCGTCCCGCCGGGGCCGAGACCATCGCCGAGCCTGATCTCTGGCCCCGGGACCCACCCATCCGCGACCGGGCCAGCATCCCCACGTCATGGATCGAGCTGACCATCCGTGAAGGCCGTAACCGCCAGGTGCGGCGAATGACCGCCGCCGTGGGCTACCCGACTCTGCGGCTGATACGTGTGCGGGTGGGGCCGTGGATGCTGGAAGGGCTTGCCCCCGGGCAATGGCGGTATGCGGCGCAGTTCCTGTAGGACACACGGGTGTTCTGTCAGTCTCGTTAAGCAGTCCACCGTTGCTCCTACGGCGAGCCAGCCCGCGTGCCGGTGAACGGTGTGTCAAATACGCAGTGGGCGCCGTCGGCGTAATCGAGCTCCAGAGTGGTCTTTCCCGAGACGGCGTTGGCGGAGCTGAGCTCGAAGCGGCTCGACGCCTTGACCACGAAAGCCATGCCCGACGCAGGGTCCACTCCTTGCTGCCGACTGCTGTGGACGTAGACGGCTCCCTTCACCAGGCCTTTCTCGGCGTGCCCCTCGCGCACCGACATGGTGTAGTGTTCTCCGTCCTGAAGGATGCGCGCCACTTCTTGATAGCCCTTGTCATCGGTGACGGCACATTCTCCAGACATCAGCTTCGGCGCCGACATCTGCATGTTCCAAGTTCCGCTGGCGTCATAGGTGGGGGCGTTCTGGGCCCCGGAGACCACCGGGTACACAGACGCGACTCCAGCGAGAATGAAATACGGGACCACTAGTTTGCGCATTACCTTCTCCGGTCTACGAGGGCCAGGGCCCGGCTGGGAAGATTAACCTCAAAGGGCACAAAGGATGTTAAGAAAGGACCGCTCTCTCGGGGCTAATCTTTCGCCCTTGGCTTCGGCGTGTCCCAGACAGGCTTGCCGGGCCGTAGCCGCCGGCTGGGCAATGCGGTTTGCAGACAGGACAAAGTCGCAGTGGTTCTACTTTGTCACATTCGGGCTGGCGGTCCGGAGGGTCTTTCCGGGACACGCCGTGGATACCCACGGCGCTGCGCAATCCGTGCTGCGCTTGTGGGACCAGCCCATGCCATCCCGGCATGGGCGCTCACCGGGCTGCGAAGGGCCACCGGCC
>CAYWTP010000229.1:0-5970 GCA_964461215.1 uncultured Ectothiorhodospiraceae bacterium
CGTGGTGCGCCGGGTTCCGTCCTCGCGCGGCTCGGCCTCGATGGTGATGGCCAGTGCCGGACACACCGCTTCGCACAGCTTGCAGGCGATGCAGCGCTCCTCGCCGTTCGGGTAGCGCCGCAGGGCGTGCAGCCCGCGGAAGCGCGGAGACTGAGGCGCCCGCTCCTCCGGGTACTGGACGGTGATCTTACGGCTGAACAGGTAGCGGCCCGTGAGCCGCATGCCCAGCAGCAGCTCCCACAGCATGAAGCTCTTGAAGAAATGGCGGACCCTGCTCATGCGCCCCCCCGATCGAACCAGGGCCCCAGATGGACCATGATGGCAACGCCCACCACTACCAGCCAGACGATGGTGATCGGGATGAACACCTTCCATCCCAAGCGCATGATCTGATCGTAGCGATAGCGCGGGAAAGTCGCCCGGAACCACAGGAACATCAGCAGAAACAGGGCAATCTTGAACACCAGCCAGTGGACCCCCGGGCCAAGCAGGGAGCCCACCACCGGGATCGCGAAGACCGAGTCCGACAGCACGCCCTGAAAGGGCGAGAGCCAGCCGCCCAGGAACATGACCGTAGCCAGGGCCGAGATGAGAATCATATTGGCGTACTCGGCCAGAAAGAACACCGCAAAGGCCATGCCCGAGTATTCCACGTGAAAGCCCGCCACGATCTCCGACTCGCCCTCGGCGACGTCGAAGGGGGCGCGGTTGGTCTCCGCCACGCCGGAGATGAAGTACACCAGGAACAGCGGCAGCAACGGCAGCCAGAACCAGTGCACGACACCGCCGTCCTGGGCCAGCACGATCTCGCGCAGATTCAGGCTTCCCGCGGCCATGAGCACACCCACCAGCGCGAAGCCCATGGCAATCTCGTAAGCGACGATCTGGGCCGCCGAGCGCATGGCACCCAGGAAGGCATACTTCGAGTTCGACGCCCAGCCGGCGATGATGACGCCGTACACGCCCACCGAGGTCAGGGCCAAAATATAGAGCAGACCGGCGTTGACGTCCGCCAGCACCAGGTGAGCGTCAAAAGGCATGACGGCCCAGGCCGCCAGGGCCGGAGCGATGGCCAGCATGGGTGCCGTCAGGAAGAGAAACTTGTTGGCCCCGCTGGGGATAATGATTTCCTTGAACGCCAGCTTGACGGCGTCGGCGATGGGCTGGCCCAGACCCCAGAGCCGGAAACCGAAGAAGCCCACCCGGTTCGGCCCGATGCGCACCTGCATATACCCGATGATCTTACGCTCGGCATAGGTCAGATAGGCCACGCTCAGCATCAGCGGCACCACGATCGCCACGATCTTGGCCACAATCTGCACCAGCTCAGGCAGGCTGTTCCAGAAGCTCAGCACGTCTGCGCTCCCCGGTCACGGCCCACCGCGGAGAATTGCCGGATGGGCGGATTGTTGCAGCGGCGTCGCATGGACTCTGCCCCGTTCACGCCTTGGTCAGCTCAATCTCGCCGAACAGGGGACCAAGCCCGGCGCTTTCCGGGATCCCGCCGGGCAGCAGCACACAGCCATCGGGAACCCCCTCGTCTACCGCCACCGGCAGTACCACCTCGGCCTCGCCCTGGCGAACGCCGGCCTTCCCGCCGTCGGCAAGCTTGAGCTTGCGCGCCAGGCGCGCGTTGACGCGCAGACCCGCCCGCTGTGCCTCGGCAGTCCGCTGCAACGCACCAGCCCGGCGCACCACGGGATCGCCGCCGTACACGGCCGTCTCACCGATTCGCTCCAGCCCCTCGTGTGCCGCCCCGTCCAGCGCTTCAGGCTCCTTCCACGCCCCGGCATTGTCCGGTCGGGCGTCCCCCACCAGGGTCCTCACCTCGTCCCTGATATCGGTGGAGGCCAGGTAGTCGAACTGGGCCAGATCGAGCTGATTGCCCAGCACGCGCAGCACCTTCCAGGCCGGCCGCGCCTCACCCGGCGGCGGGACGGTGCCTTCGAAGCTCTGCCAGCGGCCTTCTGCGTTCACGAAAGTTCCTGAGGTCTCGGTAAACGGGGCCACCGGCAACAGCACGTGGGCATAACGCTGCATCTCTTCGCTGCGGTAGGCGCTGAGAACGATGTTGAGCTCCGATCCGGCCAGCGCGGCCCGCGCCGCGGCGGCGTCCCAGGAATCCAGCTCCGGCTCCACCCCGAGCAGCACGTAGCCGGCCAGCCGCTGCCGGAGCATGGCCAGAGCATCCAGGCCAGCGGCAGTCGTGGCACTGCCGGCAGGGCCCCGATGCGGCAGCGCCCCGGCCAGCCAAGCGCCTGCGGCGTTAGGTCCTTCGGGCAGATAGCCCAGGGCGGCGCCGGTCGCCTCGGCGATGTGTCCGGCCAGGGCACGCAGGACCGAGAGCCGGGGATGCGCCATGGCCGTGGGGCCCAGCAGCACGGTGGCGCGCTCCGCCTCCTTGAGGTGCCCGGCAATGGCCTTTTGGACCTTGTCCGCCCGTACGCCGCTCAGCAGCTCCGCCAGCGCCCCTTCCTGCTTGCTCTTGCCCTGAAGGGCCTTGGCGATTCCGGCCAGCGCCGGCACCAGGGCGGCGGGGGCGGCAATGATCTTATCCGCGATCGGGTAGTTGAAGGGGTAGTCCAGCGGGTTAACCAGCATCACCGAGGCGCCGCGCAGGGCCGCCTTGCGCAGCCGATGATTGGCCAGGGGCTGCTCCTTGCGCAGGTTTGACCCGACCAGCAGTGCGGCGTCCACGTTCTCAAGCTCGGCCAGCGACTGTCCCAGCCAGGGAAATAAAGGCGCCTCGGACTGATCGCTGAAATCGGCCTGGCGCAGGCGATGGTCCACGTTGGCGCCACCCAGCCCGCGCACCAGCTTCTGTAGCAGGAACAGCTCTTCCAGGGTCGCCGCGGGCGAGGCCAGGGCGCCCAGCTTGCCGGCACCGCCGCCGGCAATGAGCTTGCGCAGGCCGTCGGCGGTGAACTTCAGGGCGGTCTCCCAGTCGGTCGCCTCCCACTTCTCGCCCCGCCGGATCATGGGCGTGGTCAGACGATCCTCCGCGTTCAGTCCCTGATAGCTGAAGCGATCCCGGTCCGAGATCCAGGACTCGTTGACGGCCTCGTTCTCGCGGGGCACAACCCGCATGACCCGGCCGCCGCGGATATGTACGTGCAGGTTGGACCCCACGCAGTCGTGGGGAGCAATGGTGTCGCGCTGCACCATCTCCCAGGCCCGGGCCGTGAAGCGGAAGGGCTTGGAAGTCAACGCGCCCACCGGACAGAGATCGATGATGTTGCCCGAGAGCTCGGAATCCACGCTCCTGGCGACGTAGGTGCCGATCTCCATGTCCTCGCCGCGGCCCGTCGCGCCCAGCTCGCGCATGCCCGCGATCTCCTCGCCGAAGCGAACGCACCGGGTGCAGTGGATGCAGCGAGTCATATCGGTGGCCACCAGCGGCCCGATGTTCTTATCCTTGACGACCCGCTTGCGCTCCTGGAACCGCGACACGTCGCCGCCGTATCCCAACGCCACGTCCTGCAGCTCGCACTCGCCGCCCTGATCGCAGATCGGGCAGTCCAGCGGATGATTGATGAGCAAGAACTCCATAACGGATTTCTGGGCCTTGCGCGCCACCTCCGAGTGGGTGAAGACCTGCATCCCCTCGGCCACCGGTGTGGCACAGGCCGGCACCGGCTTCGGTATCTTGGTGACCTCCACCAGGCACATGCGGCAGTTAACCGCTACCGACAGCTTCTTGTGATAGCAGAAGCGGGGAATTTGGATCCCGGCCGCATCGGCCGCCTGGATGATCATGGCGCCCTTGGCCGCCTTCAGCGGCTTGCCGTCGATCTCGATGTTGACCAGGTCGTCACTCATGGACGCACCACGTAAGCCGCGTCGTCGTAGGAGCGAGCTTGCTCGCGAATCCAGGCACGCATCACGCCGCCTCCACCAAGCTGCGTCCGTGCTCGAGGTAATGCTCGAACTCGGGACGGAAGTGCTTCAGGAAGCTGCGCACGGGCATGGCCGCGGCATCGCCAAGGGCGCAGATGGTGCGGCCCATGATATTGAAGGCCACGTCATCGAGCTTCTGCAGATCCTCGGCCGTACCCCGGCCTTCCACGATGCGGGTGAGCATGCGGTAAAGCCAGCCGGTGCCCTCGCGGCACGGAGTGCACTGGCCGCAGGATTCCGAATAGTAGAAGCGCGAGATCCGGCGCAGGATCTGCACCATGTCCGTGGTCTCGTCCATGACGATGACGGCCCCCGAGCCGAGCATGGAGCCGGCCTTGGCGATGGAATCGTAGTCCATGGTCAGATCCAGCATCACCTCGCCCGGCAGCACCGGAACCGAGGAGCCGCCCGGGATTACCGCCTTGAGCTTGCGCCCGCCGCGCATGCCACCGGCCATCTCCAGCAGCTCCCGAAACGGGATCCCCATCGGGACCTCGTAGTTGCCAGGCTTGGCCACGTGACCGGAGACGGAGAACAGCTTCTCGCCCCCGGCGCTGGGCACTCCGAGCCCGGCAAACCAACCGGCGCCGTTGCGCATGATCGCGGGCACCGAGGCCAGGGACTCGGTGTTGTTGATGGTCGTGGGCCGGCCGTAAAGACCGTAGCTCGCGGGAAACGGCGGCTTGAAGCGCGGCTGGCCCTTCTTGCCTTCCAGGGATTCCAGCAGCGCCGTCTCCTCGCCGCAGATGTAGGCCCCGGCGCCCAGACTGCCGTAGAGGTCGAAATCCACGCCGCCGCCCAGGATGTTCTGGCCCAGCAGGCCTACCTCGTAGGCTTCGGCCAAGGCCTTCTCGAAGCGCTGCCAGGGCTCGTCCAGGAACTCGCCGCGCATGTAGTTGTAGCCTACCGTGGCGCCGATGGCGTAGCCGGCGATGGCCATGCCTTCGACCAGCGCGTGGGGATTGAAGCGCAGGATATCGCGGTCCTTGCAGGTGCCCGGCTCCGACTCGTCGGAGTTGCATACGATGTACTTCTGAATCCCGCTGCCCTTGGGCATGAAGCTCCACTTGAGCCCGGTCGGAAAGCCCGCTCCGCCGCGCCCGCGCAGCCCGGACTTCTTGACCTCCTCGATCACCATCTCCGGCGGGATCTTCTCCTTCAAAATCTTCTTCCAGGCTTCATAGCCCCCGACCCGGAGGTAGCTTTCAAAGCTCCACGGCTCGTCGAACGCCAAGGTAGTAAAACAGACCTGGTTGACCATGGCGTTTACTCCAGGGCGTCCAGGATCTGATCCACTTTCTCTGGACTCAGATTCTCATGGTAGACGTGGTCCACCTGCATCATCGGTGCACCGCAGCACGCCGCCAGACACTCCTCCTCGCGCTTGAGGTAGATCCTGCCGTCCGGCGTGCTCTGCCCCAGACGTATGCCGAGCTTCTTCTCGATGTGCCCCACGATGTCGTCGGCCCCGCACAGCATGCACGACACGTTGGTGCACACCGCAACATTGTGCCGGCCCACCGGCTTGAGCTCGAACATGGAATAGAACGAGGCCGCCTCGTACACCGCGATGGGCGGCATGCCGATGTGCTCGGCGACCGCGTCCATCAGCTCGGTGGTCAAGCAGCCTCCGTTCTCGTGCTGCACCTCGCGCAGGGCCGCCAGCACCGCAGACTGGCGCTGGTCTTGCGGATACTTGGCGAGCCAGCGATCGATTTCCTGGCGCGCGTGCTCCGAGAGCACCCCAGGGTGGTTGCCATGGGCGGCTGGCATTAGCGGTCTATCTCCCCGAACACGATATCCTGGGTCCCGATGACGGCAAACACGTCGGCCAGCATATGTCCGCGCACCATCTCGTCCAGCGCCGACAGGTGGGCGAAACCGGGTGCCCGCACCTTGACCCGGTAAGGCTTATTGGCGCCGTCAGACACCAGGTACACGCCGAACTCGCCCTTGGGATGCTCCACCGCCGCGTAGGCCTCGCCCTCGGGCACGCAGTAGCCCTCGGTGAACAGCTTGAAGTGGTGGATCAGGGCTTCCATGTCGCCCTTCATCTTCTCCCGCGACGGCGGC
>CAYWTP010000230.1:0-5965 GCA_964461215.1 uncultured Ectothiorhodospiraceae bacterium
CCTGAAGGCGCAGGTCGAGGAGTATACGCAGCGAGAGCAAGACGTCAAGAAGCTGGTGGATACGGTCCCCCAGGTGGAAGCAGACCTTGCCAGACTTAATCGCGACTACGACATCAATAAGCGCAACTACGAGGAGCTAGTCAAGCGCAGGGAAGCTTTGCAGCTTTCCGATGACGCCAGCCAGACGACCGATGAAGTCCAGTTCAATATCATTGAGCCGCCGCGACAGCCGCTATTGCCCGTCAGCCCGGACCGGCCGAAGATCAACGCGGGGGTGCTGGTTCTGGGGCTGGGGGCGGGCGGGGGCCTGGCGTGGCTTCTCGCCATGGCGCGCCCTGCTGTCTACGTTCGAGAGGCCTTTCGGGAAATTACGGATTTTCCCGTCCTTGGCGTCGTCTCCAGGGTACTTAGTGCTCGGGAGAGCCGGTTACACCGTATGCGCTTGATCTTGTTCCTGGCCGGCTGCGCGGGGCTTGTCGTAATCTTCCTGGGCGTAATTACTTTAGACACCCGCTTGGTTGAGCTGGCGTCCAAGCTGCCGATCTAGGGGCTTGTCTTAGATGAGTATTATTGAAAAGGCAGTAGAGAAGCTGGAGGGTCTGATAGACAGACCTGAGCAGGAGCAGATTGGCAAGACCGAGCAAGGCCTAACGGTACAGCGCCGGCCGGGGATGACGGAAGTTGCTCATGACACGCCAGCCTCCGGAGACGCGGATGTGCGGCACGGCGTTGACGCAGCGTTGGCGTCACTTGCTCCGGATTCGGACGGTGCCGGCCCCGGCCGAGGTAGCGCGCCGGAGGTAGAGATCAGCTTCGAACGGCTTAAGACGGCCGGCATGATAGTCCCTGGCGAGACCGATAGCCACATCGCAGCAGAATTTCGCCAGATAAAGCGGCCCCTTCTGATCAATGCCTTCGGCAGCCCCGGGTCCGTCCACAAAGCCAATAACCTGCTCATGGTGACTAGTGCGGCGCCGGGCGAGGGCAAGACCTTCACTGCCGTCAACCTGGCGATAAGCATGGCCATGGAGCTCGATCGTACGGTTCTGCTGATAGACGGGGACGCGGCTCGATCATCCGTGGCCCATGTGCTCGGGCTATCCAGCGAGCCCGGCCTGACGGATTTGCTGGTGAATCCGGGCACGACCGTGGCAGACGTGCTCCTGCGCACGAAGATAGAGACCCTGACGCTCATTCCTTCAGGTGCGCGGAGAAGTGACCTGACCGAGCTATATGCGAGCGACCAGATGCGGCGGGTAACGGAGGAACTGTCCCTGCGTTACGCAGACCGCGTGATTATATTCGACTCCCCTCCCTTGCTGGCAACGGCGGAAGCGAGAGTTCTAGCAGGACTCGTCCATCAAGTTGTCCTCGTGGTGGAGGCGGAGCGTACGCCGCAGAGCCAGGTGCGGGAGGCCTTGAAGCAACTTGCCGGCTGTGAGTCGGTTGGATTGGTGCTGAACAAGAGCCGGCAGAAGAGTTGGGGTGCGTATGGGTACGGATATGGCTATGGCTATGGGTACGGCCGCTAGCCAACCAGAGCGTAAGGACCGTAGGGGTTGGAGGCTACGTATGCCGGCCGCTCCGAGTTCCTGCGTCCCGCTATTGCTTATGGTGGCGTTCAGCGCATCCGCTGGAGAGTGGGAAGTAGCTCCCAGCGTACAAGTGAGTGAAGAGTACACGGACAATGTCACCCTTGCGGCAAATAGCCAAAAGTCTGAGGACTTCATTACGCAAGTGAGTCCCTCTCTGGGCCTGAGGGGGAAAGGCGCGAGGTTGAAGCTAGATCTTAGCTACCGAGTTCAGGCACTGATGTACCGTCAGGACAGCTCCAGAAACTCGACGTACCAGCAGCTGCAGAGCAAGGCCACCGCGGAATTGTTGAAGAAGATGGTGTTCGTGGATGTCACCGCCAGTGCGGGCCAGACGTACATCTCGAACACTGGACCGATCGGCGTCGACAATACCTCCGTTACCGGTAATCAGACCGACGTATACACGTACGCGCTAAGTCCGTATTTTCGGCACCACTTCGGCACCTATGCGGATACGGAGGTTCGGTATAGGTTTGATAAGGTGGGTTATAGTGGAGGGGCGGCCACCAACAGCAGCTCTACGGGCGTCGATGCGCGCGTGACGAGCGGCCGTGCCTTCTCGCGCATAGGATGGACTCTCAGCTACAACAGCACCAAGGTCGACAACGGCAGCGCGAGCGCCGTGGCAAGTCCTACATCAACGTTCAGGACCATCGGCGGGTCGCTACAATATCGACTGGGTAGGGCGTTCAGCGTGCGCGGCAACGTGGGATATTCGGACAACAGCTTCGCAACCACGCAGGGGGCGAGCGGCGGCCGGTCGTGGCGCCTGTCCGGAATCTGGACACCGACGTCCCGCAGCTCCCTCGACGTGGGATACGGCAGCGACTTCTTCGGCTCCAGCCTATCGCTGTCGCTCAAGCACAGGAGCCGCCGAACCACCTGGACCGCGCAATATTCGGAAGCTGTTTCCACTACGCGGGACATCCAGCTCTCGCGTGCGTTTCTGACTCCAACCGACGTGGGGCTCACAGCTCCACAGGGCGGGAGTCCGGGGACCACACTCCTGCCTGGAGAGCTGGAGCGCTTGACAAATCAAGTGCTTGTGCGAAAGCATCTGGGGGCGACCATGTCTGTGCGAGGTCGTAGAACAGACATGGCGGCGCGTCTGTTTCACGAAGAACGCGATTTTCAGAGCAGTGGCGGCAAGGAAACGACATTCGGTGTATCCGGAACCCTGGGTCGGCGCCTATCAAGGCAGATGACCGCGACATTGACTGGAAGCTGGGAGCGGACCAGCCCGGTAGCGGGAAGTATGAAATATGCCTTCTGGTATGCCGGCGCCAGTCTTCGCTATGACCTTTTTCGGAATATCTCTGGCACGATCGACATTCGACATGCGGCGCGAGAGTCGGATCAGGCAGTGGACGCTTACCGGGAGAACCGGGTCGGTCTCAGTCTATCCGCAGCCTTCTAGGATGTACGAGTCATTTTACAAGTTCAGGGGAAAGCCGTTTCAGCTAAGTCCCGATGCTCGGTTCTTCTACAAGAGTCATGGCCACAAGCGCGCCCTATCCTACCTGCTATATGGAGTCAAGCAGGGAGAGGGCTTTATCGTCATTACCGGGGACGTAGGCACTGGCAAGACTACGCTTGCGCAGGCGCTGTTCAAGGTCCTTGAGCACGAAGAGGTCGTGGCGGCACAGCTGGTAAGCACGCAGATACAAGAGGATGATCTGCTGCGGATGGTTGCCTCTGCATTTGGCCTCCCATACGAAGGCGTTAGCAAGGCCAGCTTGCTGCGGAATCTTGAAGGGTACTTTAGGACTTGCCATGAGGAAGGAAAGCGCTTACTGCTTGTGGTCGATGAGTCGCAGAACCTGCCGCCGCGGGCGATAGAAGAGCTTAGGATGTTATCGAACTTCCAGGTCGGCAACCGCATGCTCTTGCAGAGCTTTCTGCTCGGGCAGAAGGAGTTCCGCGTAACGATGCGCTCGGAGGGGTTCGAGCAGCTCCGTCAGCGCGTGATTGCCGCTTACCACCTGGGGCCCCTGAATGTCGAGGAAACTCGCGGATACATTGAGCATCGACTGAGGAAAGTGGGGTGGCGAGGCGACCCGGGCATAGCCGATGAGGTCTATGGCGAAGTGCACAGCTTTACAAATGGGGTGCCGCGGCGGATCAACACGTTATGCGATAGGCTGTTTCTCCATGCTTTCTTGGAGGAGCTGCACGACATAAGCCACGATACCGTGTTGTCCGTGACCAAGGATATCGTGGAAGAGCACGGTGCTACAGTGACGAGCCCGGGGTTAGCCGAGGAGCCGGCGGCTCGGGCAGAAATGGCTCTTGGGACTGTACGAAGGGTAGACGGCGGTGGTATTGCAGGGAAACGGCGTGTCAATGGAGCGGGATCCGCGGATCAGCAGGATGCGGAGGCGCGGCTGGCTGAGATGCAGCAGTCTGTCGACGGGTTGACAGAGGCGCTACGGCAGGAGCTAGCACTGCTACGAAAAGCAATGCAGGGTGGGGGGAAGGAGGAGTGACGAAGGGCGAACAGACCGATGGGTTGGCATGAGCGACAAGACATTGTTGCAGGGGACGTTACGCAATGCGATGACCGTGGACGTCGAAGACTATTTTCAGGTGTCCGCATTCGAGAGCCATATCAGGCGTGAGCAATGGGACCACCTGCCGTGCAGAGTCGAGCGCAGTACGGACAGGGTATTGGAAATACTTGAAGGGAAGAAGGTTCGGGCGACCTTTTTTGCGCTGGGCTGGGTGGCCGAGCGCTATCCCGCGCTGATTAGACGGATTGCAGAGTCAGGTCACGAGGTGGCGAGCCACGGTTTCTCGCACGTGCGTGCTACGATGCAAAGTCCCGAAGAATTCAAGGAGGATGTGAGTTTTACCAAGAAGCTGCTCGAGGATACGATAGGCGCGGCGGTGAGCGGCTTTCGAGCCGCCAGCTTCTCAATCGGAGAACGCAATCTATGGGCGCTGGATGTGCTGGGAGAAGTGGGCTACCAGTATAGCTCCAGCATCTATCCCATTCGGCACGACCTCTACGGAATGCCGCAGGCGCCCCGGTTCGCATTCCGGCATAACGGTACGGGCATATTGGAAGTCCCCATCACTACGGTGCGTATTCTTGACCGAAACTTACCAGGGGGAGGCGGTGGGTACTTCCGGCTCCTTCCCTACGTGCTGTATCGCTGGGGCCTTCGCCGCGTGCATCAGCGTGACCAACAGCCAGGCATCTTCTATTTTCACCCGTGGGAGCTGGACAAGGACCAACCAAGGCAGACGGGCATCAGCTTGAAGACCAGGTTTCGTCACTATACAAACATCGGGCGAATGGAGGAGAGGCTGGGGTGGCTCTTGACGGACTTTGCATGGGGGAGAATGGATGAAATATTCCTCCAATCGTAGAGAGCAATATGACAGAAATTGATGTCCGGCTCTTGCGGCCCGGTGACGAAGCGCGGTGGGACGCTTTTGTGGAAAGATGCCCAGAGGCTACTTTCTTTCACAAAGCCGGCTGGAAGAAGGTAATCGAGAAGGCGTTCGGTCATGCCACCTACCTTCTCTACGCGGAGGAGCATGGAGAGATTCGTGGTGTGCTGCCGCTGGGGCACATACGAAGCTTATTGTTCGGCGATTCCCTGATCTCATTTCCGTTCTGCGTTTACGGTGGAATTGCCGCCGAGTCTGACGATGCCCGCGACGCCCTGGAGCGGGAGGCGGTGAGCCTGGCTGAAAGGCTTCGTGTCGGTCATCTGGAGATGCGGAATGTTGAAGAGCGTCGGGCGGACTGGGTTACCAAGAACCTCTATGTGACCTTTCGCAAGGAGATACATGGGGACCTCGAACGCAACATGACGGAGATCCCGCGGAAGCAGCGGGCAATGGTGCGCAAGGGCATAAAGGCCGGATTGATCAGCGAGACCGGCAGCGATATCGAGAGATTCTACCGCGCCTATTCGGAGAGCGTGCGCAACCTTGGAACGCCAGTTCTGCAGCGGCGATATTTTCGCATTCTAAAGGAGTGCTTCCGCGATGAGTGCGAGGTGCTGACCGTTTCACTGGAAGGCAGAGTAGTGGCTGGCGTCATGAGCTTCTATTTTCGTGACGAGGTTCTTCCTTATTATGGAGGAGGGACGGTGCAGGCTCGACAGGTAGCGGGAAATGACTTCATGTATTGGGAAGTCATGCGCCGTGCGTGCGAACGCGGCGTGCGGATCTTCGACTACGGTCGCAGTAAAGAGGGCACTGGCTCGTACAGCTTCAAGAAGAACTGGGGCTTTGATCCACAGCCGCTGCACTACGAGTACTATCTGGTTAGGGCCCGTGAGATACCAGACGTGAATCCGCTGAATCCAAAGTATCGGAAGTTTGTAAAGCTGTGGCAGAGGATGCCGCTAAGCGTG
>CAYWTP010000231.1:0-5916 GCA_964461215.1 uncultured Ectothiorhodospiraceae bacterium
CGCGGCAAGACGGGTCGCGTCAACGGTCACCTGGTGGCCCTGCTCACCCTGATGAAGGGCCAGCCGCTGGCCTACAACAAGGACAACCAGGAAGACAAGGAGCCTCTGTTCGATACCGTCGACACCATTCGGGGATGCCTGCGGGTGTATGCGGATATGATTCCCGCCATGCAGGTCAAACGCGAGAACCTACGCGCGGCGGCCACACGGGGGTTCTCGACTGCCACCGATCTGGCCGATTACCTGGTGCGCCGGGGCGTGGCCTTTCGCGACGCCCACGAGATCGTCGGCAAGGCGGTGCGCTTCGGCATGGACAATGGCCGGGACTTGGCCGAGCTGACCCTGGAGGAGCTGCGGGGGTTCTCGGGTATCATCCAGGCCGACGTGTTCCAGGTGCTGACCCTGGAAGGATCGGTGGCCGCCCGCAACCACCCCGGGGGTACGGCGCCGGAGCGGGTGCGGGCCGCGGTGCGCGCCGCCCGCGAGGCCCTCGCAGCGTCATGAGCCGAAGCGCCGCCAGCCTTGGGGGCGCGGGCGTGGAAGGCGCGCCGAACACCGCAGGATACTCAGCCATGGACCCGAACATAGACGACTCCCTGGAGGGCTTGCGCCGGCGTCTGGCCGAGTTCGCCGCCGCGCGCGATTGGGACCAGTTCCACAGCCCGAAGAATCTGGCTATGGCCCTGGCCGGCGAGGCGGGCGAGCTGCTAGAGCACTTCCAGTGGCTTACCCAGGAGCAGAGCCGCAGCCTGGCAGCGGAGCCCCTGCGCGAGGTCAGCTACGAGCTGGCCGACATCCTGATCTACCTGATCCGCACCGCCGACAAGCTGGGTGTGGACCTCATCGCCGCAGCCAACGAGAAGATCCAAATCAACGAATCCCGCTACCCGGCGGCCAAGGTGCGCGGGGACGCGCGCCGGGCGGACCAGTACGACTGAGGAATCCAAATCATGAAGACCGTGCTCAAAATCCTGTTGTCCGTCGTGGCGCTGGTAGTCGTGCTCATCGTGCTGGCAGCAATTCTCGTGCCCATGCTGGTGAACCCCAACGACTACAAGGGCAGGATCGCGGAAGAGGTGCAGAAGCAGACGGGCCGCACCTTCAGCATTGAAGGCGACATCGGGCTCTCGGTATTCCCCTGGCTCGGCCTGGAGGTGGGCAAGGTCGCGCTGGGCAACGCGCCGGGATTCAGCGATCCGGTTTTCGCCGGTGCCGACCGCATCGACGTGCGCATCAAGCTGCTGCCTCTGCTGCACAAGGAGGTTGAGATGGATACCGTGGTGCTGCACGGGCTGCGGGTGTCCTTGGCGCGAAACAAGCAGGGACGCACCAATTGGCAGGACTTGACCGAGCGCGAGAGCGCCAAGGCCGGGGCAGGCAAGCCCGGCGCGGCCGGTGAGGCCACCACGGAAGGGGCCGAGGCACCGCCCATTACGGCCCTCGCCATCGGCGGTATCGACATCCGCGACGGGCGCATCGTCTGGAGCGATGCCACGGCAGGCCAGCATTACGTGGTGGATGACCTGTCGCTGCAGACCGGCGCCATCGCGGCCGGGCGCCCGGTGGACCTGGATCTGGAGCTTCACGTGCAGGCCGACAAGCCCCGGATCGGCGGCAAGGTCAGTCTCAAGGGAGAGCTTGAGCCCGACCTGAAGGCCCGGCTCTATAAGGTCCACGCCCTGGCGCTCAAGACCAACCTCAAGGGCGAGGGGCTGCCCGTGCAGACTCTGGACCTCAGCCTGGACACTGACGTAACCGTGGATCTGGCGGGCCAGACCCTGTCCATGCCCAATATCAGGCTGGACCTGATGGGAGCCCATCTGGAAGGCGCAGTGGCGGCCGAGCAGCTTTTGGGAGAGCCTCGCTACAATGCCTCGCTGGACGTGGCACCCTTCAGTCCGCGGGACCTGATGGAACGCCTCGGCATGCCGCCGGTGAAGACGGCCGACCCTGCGGTGCTGGGCAAGGCCAGCCTGAGCACGCGGATCAGCGGCACGGCCAAGAGCGTGTCGCTAGAGCCGCTCACCGCCAGCTTCGACGACACCAAGCTGGAAGGCACGCTGGCCGTGCCCTCTTTTGCCGGCCCGGCAGTACGCTTCGATCTGAGGGCCGACGCTATCGACGCCGACCGCTACCTGCCGCCCCCGGTCGAGGGGCAGCCCGCGGCAACGGCTGCGCCGGCACCCGCGGTCACTCCGGCAACGGCCGCCGCCGGGGCTACAGAGCTGCCCCTGGCCACCCTGCGGGCCTTGGATCTGGACGGTCGCCTGCAGGTGGGCAAGCTCAAGATCAGCAATCTGCGCATCAGCGACATCGTGCTCAAGCTCACGGGCAAGAATGGCGTGCTCAAGCTGGACCCGGCCGAGGCCCAGCTCTACCAGGGCAGCTATAGGGGACAGGCGCAGCTTGACGCACGCGGCAAGCTGCCGCGGCTTTCGGCCCAGGAAAAGCTCACGGGGATCCAGGTGGGCCCGTTGCTGAAGGACCTCACGGGCAAGGACCAGCTTACTGGCACTGCCCAGGCGGATGCCTCGTTACAGACCGTGGGACTGGAGCCGCAGGCCATGAAGAGGGCCCTGAATGGGACCATCGCCTTCTCGGTCACGGACGGCGCGGTCAAAGGCATCAACATCGGGCAGAAGATCCGGGAGGCCAAGGCCAAGCTGCGGGGCGAGCCGGCGCTGGCCGAGGGCGGCCCGGACCAGGAGGACTTCACCGAGCTGACCGGCACTGTCAAGCTCACTAACGGTATTGCCACCAACCAAGACCTGATGGCGAAGTCGCCACTGCTCCGGGTCGAGGGCCAGGGCACGGTCGACCTGGTTCACGAGCAGTTGGACTATGTGCTCACGACAGTCATCGTCGCGACTGCCGCCGGGCAGGGAGGCAAGGGGCTGGAAGACCTGAAGGGTCTGCCGATTCCGATCAAGATCACGGGCAGCTTTCAGGACCCGTCCTACAAGGTGGACCTTAAGAGGGTGGTCACGAACGAGGTCAAGCAGAAGGTTCAGCAGAAGGCCGAGAAGAAGCTGGAGGAAAAGTTCGGTGACAAGGCCGGTGGGCTGCTGAAAGGGCTGTTCAAGTAATCCCGGGGCCGTCCGGATGGGGGCTCGGCATGCGGCCCGGTAATCTCTGCGCCGCCGGTGCCGGGGCGTCCGCGCCGGTGCGGCTTCTGGTGCTGGCCCTGTGCTGCCTGGTTTCGTTTGCGGCGCCGGCTGAGATCGAAGTCCAGCTCAGCCGCGACAAGGACCGCTATAAGGTGCAGATCCACACCGTCGTCGCGGCCCCGCTGGACCGGGTGCGGGGCGTGCTGACCGACTACGCCCACCTGGAGCGGTTGCACAAGAGCATTCAGGAAAGCAAAGTGCTGCCAACGGCGGATGGCCATCCGCGGGTACGGCTGAAGACCAGTACCTGCGTGCTGTTCTTCTGCGTGGACCTGAAGCAGACCCTGGACTACCACGCCCTGCCCAATGGAACACTGGTAGCTACCGTCGATCCCGCGGTCAGCGATTTCCGCTACGGTCGGATGACCTGGACGCTCACTGCCCATGGACCCGAGCGCACGAGCCTCACCTACGAGGCGGAGGTCGAACCGGCCTTCTGGGTGCCGCCGCTGATCGGTCCCTGGGTGCTGCGAACGACGTTCAGCCAGGTGTCGCTGGAAATCACCCGTAACATCGCCGCGCTGGCGGCCGCGGCTACGCATTGAGCGGGGGCGATCTTACACAAATCCGCGCCGCCCAGGCCGTGCCGGGCCCGACCTTCAGCGGCCGCCTGCTGCCATGGTTCGACAAGCACGGCCGCAAGGACCTGCCGTGGCAGCGGTCACCAACGCCTTATGGTGTCTGGGTTTCGGAGATCATGCTCCAGCAGACCCAGGTGTCGGCTGTAATTCCCTACTACCATCGCTTCCTGGCCCATTTCCCGGATGTCGGTACTCTGGCCGATGCCCCGGTGGACGATGTCCTGCATTTATGGAGCGGCCTGGGCTACTACGCCAGGGCGCGCAACCTGCATCGGGCCGCGCGCCTGATTTGCGACGACTTGGGCGGAGAGCTGCCGCTCGACATCGGGACGCTCCAGTCACTGCCCGGCATTGGACGCTCTACGGCCGGCGCGATCCTCGCCTTCAGCGTGGGCGAACGGCACCCCATTCTGGACGGCAACGTCAAGCGGGTGCTGTGCCGTTGCCACGGCATAGAAGGCTGGCCTGGCGCCGCCGCCGTATCACGTCGGCTGTGGAATCTGGCCGAAACCTACACGCCGCAGCGGCGGGTGGCTGACTACACCCAGGCCATCATGGATCTCGGCGCCACCGTCTGCACGCGCTCACGTCCGGCCTGCCCACGGTGCCCCCTGCGGCACATCTGTGTGGCGCATGCCAAAGGCGAGCACGCCCGCTATCCCGGGGCCAAGCCGCGCAAGGAGCTTCCGGTACGTGAGACCGTGTTTCTGCTGCTGCGGGAGTCGCACGGGGGCGTGCTGCTCGAACGCCGCCCGCCGGTCGGGATCTGGGGCGGACTATGGGCCTTCCCGGAGTGCCCGCCCGGCAACGACATCCAGGCGTGGTGTGCGGCGCACCTGCGCCTGGAGGTGCAGGAGATTCGTTGGTGGCCCCTTCTCAGACATACGTTCAGCCACTTCCACCTCGACATCGCCCCGGCCCTGGTCGCGGTTAAAGACCCCACGCCGGCGGTGTTGGATGGGGACGGAACGATCTGGTACAAAGCCGGTGAATCCGGTCGCTACGGCCTGCCAGCCCCGGTAGCGCGGCTGCTTGCGCGGCTGACCTCACACGACAACGGGAGCGAGCCATGACCCACACCGTACATTGCGCCAAGCTGGACAAGGAGGCCGAAGCTCTGGAGCGGCCGCCATATCCCGGCGAGCTGGGCCAGCGCATCCACGAGCACATCTCCAAGGAGGCCTGGCAGCTCTGGCTGCGCCACCAGACCATGCTCATCAATGAGAACCGCCTGAGCCCCATGGACCCCAAGGCCCGCAAGTTCCTGGAAGAGCAGATGGAGAAATTCCTGTTCGGCGGCGACGTGACCCAGCCCGAAGGGTATAGGCCGGTGGACTAGTCGGCAGGGAGCAGGGAGGGAAGAGGTCATGGAGAACGATCAGGATGATCGCCACTATCGGCGACCTGGGGTTTGGCACAAGGCTATGGATCCGGCGGTCGACTGTTATCGGGTCAGCGAAGGCTTTCCGCGGCACGGGCTTTACGGGCTCACAGCGCACGCAGCCTCCATTCCTGCAAATATCGCAGAAATGGGGACGCTGAACGGCCGGAAACGAAGCGCTGAGACTTGAACTGCGCTCTTTCGACCGCCCCCTGCCCGCTGCCCCCTAAGCCCCGCCGTTCTCGTATTTCTTCAGCAGCACGCCCTCCTCTCCGCAGCAGCCTGCCGAGCACTTTTTCACCTGACGCAGGGCAGCGGGGTTCCCGTCCAGGTACGCCTCCACCGGCAAGTTCTCGGTGGCGCAATCGCAGCCCTTGTCGTCATAGACGTAGACGTTGCTGAGGCCGGCCTCCCGGGCGGCGTGGTGGGCTTGCCACAGGGTTTCCGGGGGCGTGCTGGGAAGGTGAGCCAGGCGGAAGGCCGGGAAGAACCGGGTGATATGCCAGGGACTGTCCGTCCCCAGGTGATCCCGGATCCACTCGGCGATCCGGCGCAGCTCATCCGCATCGTCGTTACGTCCAGGAATCACGTTGGTGCGTGTCTCGACGTGGATCCCGAGGCGCTGGGCGTGCTCGATGCTGTGCAGCACCTGATCCACGTTTGCCGCCTGGCAGATCCCCCGATAGAAGACGTCGCTCAGGCTCATGATGTCCGAGCACAGCACGTCCACGCAGGGTGCCATCAGCTCCAGGGCCTCGTCGGTGACGAAGCTGTTCGACACGTACAC
>CAYWTP010000232.1:0-5903 GCA_964461215.1 uncultured Ectothiorhodospiraceae bacterium
AGGCGGGATTGTCGATGCCAGCCTGCGCGGTGATGTCGGTGAACGTTCCGTCGCCATTGTTCCTGAAAAGCTGGTCTGGGCCGTAGTTGGTGACGTACAGATCGGTCCAGCCGTCGTTGTCCACGTCGCCTGCCGCGACACCCATGCCGTAGCCTGCGGCATTCAGGCCGGCAGCGCGCGTGACGTCGGTGAAGTGCAGGACCGTCCGCCCGTCGGCGCCCACCCGCAGATCGTTGCGGAACAGCCGGTCCACGGCACCTCCCATCGGGGCCGAAAACACCGGCGCGGCGCCTGAGGAGTGCGGCTGGATTTGGCCCTGAACGAGGTAGACGTCCATGTCTCCGTCGTTGTCGAAGTCCAGGAAGGCCACGCCGGAGCCCATCATCTCCATGGTGAGCTTGGCGCCTGTCATGCCGTTGAGATGCACGAACTTGAGGCCGACGTCGCCCGCGCGATCCTCGAACAAGGGCGCTGGCTCGGACTTTGCGGCCGGGGCCGGCTGCCCGGATCGCTCGCAGGCGGTGAGCGCCGTCGACACGGCAAGGCACAGCTGCAGGAGATTGGCCGGTCTCGACGACATAGAGCACCAGCAACAGCAACAGCAAAGGGCTGGCTGAGCGCGCCGCTTTGGGCGCGCCGGCCCGGTAACAGCATCAGACTATGTTCGTATAGCGATCCTTCGGCTCGCGATCAAGGCCCGGTCACGGGCGCCGAGCCCGGTCCGTTGTGGCGTCTGCCTAGTGGAAGGCGTCGCGATTCCGTTCTCAAATAGACGCAGTAGACACCGAGTCGCTTGGCTTAGCCGCCTCACTTCCCGTACACCACCAGCGTGCCTGCCAGCTTGTCGTGCCATGCCTGCTTGCGCTCGTCGAAGGCGATCCAGAGGAATCCCAGGCATAAGGGAATCATGGAGGCCAGATAGGCGAAGTAGCGCCCGATTAGCTGTCCGGTGCCGGGCTTGCCGCCCGTGCGAGCGTCTACGATCTTGAGCCCCAGCACCATCTTGCCTGGCGTGGCCGAGCGCCACTTCCAGAACACGATGACCAGGACCGCGGGCAACACCCATTGCACCAGCACACCCACCGGGCCGTTCAGGAAGCCGATGATCTGCAGCCCGACGCCCTCCATCGCCTGCCGGTCCGTGCTGCCGGCGAGCTGCTCAAACTGCTCGCCGAACCGCGATATTACGAGTGGTATCAGGATAGCAGCCACAATAGCCGCCAGCAGAATACTGTCGATGAGCGTGGCGACCAGCCGCACCCAGAACCCCGCGTACTTGAGTGCTGCCTGCGCGCGACTTTCTTGCATGCCCTCTCTCCGATATCCAGCCTTTCGCCTACAGCCTTAGGTTTTACCCCGGCGGCCAGCCCATGAGCCGTCCGGCCAGCAGGTGCAGGTGCAGATGGAATACGGACTGTCCTGCCTGACGGTTGCAGTTGACGACGGTCCGGTAGCCTGGACCGGCGAAGCCCTTGTCCTCGGCGATGGTCTTGGCCGCCAGAAACAGCTTGCCCATGAGCGCGGCATGGCCGGCATCGAGATCATTGACGGTGGCGATGTGCTCCTTCGGGATGACCAGGATATGGGTAGGAGCCTTAGGGTTAACGTCGTTGAACGCCAGCACCTCGTCGTCCTCGTACACCACGTCCGGTTTGATGTCCCCGGATACCATCTTGCAGAACAAGCAGTCGTCCATCCACTTCCTCGCTCAATTCGTTCTACGGTCCCGCCGTTCAGAGTTCGATTCGCGTTCCCAGCACTTCCAGAAACTTTGCCAGCCACTCCGGGTGAGCGGGCCAAGCCGGGGCGGTGACCAGGTTGCCGTCGACGTGGGCGCCGTCCACCGGAAGGTCCACGTAGACGCCTCCCGCACCACTGACGTCGGGGCCGACCGCCGGATAGCAGGAGCAGGAACGGCCTTGCAGCACGCCGGCCGCGGCCAGTAGCTGTGCGCCGTGACAGATGGAGGCGATGGGCTTGCCCGCTTGGGCGAAGTGACGGACCATGTCCAATACCCGCTGGTCGAGGCGGATATACTCGGGCGCCCGTCCACCGGGGATCACCAGGGCGTCGAACTGCCCGGGATCGATGTACTCGAAGGTGGCGTTGAGCGTGAAGCTGTGGCCCGGCTTCTCGCTGTAGGTCTGATCCCCCTCAAAGTCGTGCACCGCAGTGCGCACCGTCTCGCCCTCCTTCTTGTTCGGGCACACGGCACTCACCGAATGTCCGACCATCTTCAGGGCCTGGAAGGGCACCATGACCTCGTAGTCTTCGACGTAATCGCCAACCAGCATCAGGATCCGCTTTGCACTCATGGTCGATGCCTCCCCGGGCTAAGTGAAGAGGGCGGGGTCCGTCAGGCGGGCCGGGCGCGCTCGCCGATTCGACCCCCGGTCACCCGTGGCGTTCAACCGTGGTACCCGGACGCCACTCAGGGCTCGCGGATCACACGGATCCCGATGTTGTCATAGCCCTGGGTCGAGACGAACTTCTCGCGGTTGGCGCTGCGCAGGGCCGAGGACGCACTGCTGAAGGAGCCGCCCCGCGCTACCCGGCGAGTGCAGTCGCCTCCTTCCCAGACCGAGCCGTCATCCGGTGCCCCCTTGTAGTTGGGGTGATAGCAGTCGTATACCCACTCCAGCACATTGCCCGCCGTGTCGTAGAGGCCGAACCCATTGGGCTTGAAGTAGCCGACCCGCGTGGGCGTGCGGGGATCCAGGCCGCTCCTGCAATCGAAGCAGTGCGCACGTCCCTTGCCGACCGCATTTCCCCACCAGAAATCGTTAGTACTGCCGGCACGGGCCGCGTATTCCCACTCGGCCTCGCTGGGCAGGCGATAGGTCTTTCCCGTCTCCTTGGACAGCCACCTCGTGTATTGGTAGGCATCATCCCAGCTTACGTTGACCACCGGGTGATCTTCACGATCCACACCGTCGCTGTCGGGCAGGGGGCGGCGGGTGGCTTTCGCAAACCGATCGTACTCGGCAAAGGTTATCTCCTTAATACTCATGGCGAAGGTGCCGAGAGTGACCTTGTGGCGTGGGCGCTCGTCGGGAGCGAGCGCACTGGCTCGCCCGCCCATCTCGAAGTGGCCGGCGGGGATTGTGATCATCTCGGGTCCTTCGCCGCCGCTCTTCAGCCTGTCCCGGAAAACCTCAGGACCCGTGGCCACAGGAGCCGCTTCAGCGGGCTTGGTCGTCGCCACCGGCGGCGCCTCGACGGGCTTGGTCGCCGTCGCGGGCGGAACCGCCCGTGGCGTGGTGGCCGCCGGCGCCTGGGGAGTGGCGGGCACTGCGGGCGGGGCCGGTGGAGTAACCACCACCGCTGGCGGCGGCTTGCTACCACCTAGGAAGAACCAGGCGCCGGCTGCGGCAATCAGTAGCAGCACGACCGCAACGGCCACGAGCAGACCTTTCCCGCCGCCAGGGGCCGGTGCTGCCGGCGTCTCCGGCGGTGCCTCCGGCACTTCGCCCCGTATCGTGGGCTCGGTCGGCTCCGCCGGGGCCAGCGGCGCCTCCGGGGAGGTAATAGCCTTCGCGATTTCGGTGGCCGTCATCTCCGTGGTGGCTTCCAAATCCGGTGCCTTGACTTTCTCCCCGGCGGGCTCGGGGGCCGGCGCCGCTGCGACGCCGCGCTCCTTGGCGTCGATGATGATGACCGTGGTATTGTCCTGGCGCGGCTGATTGGCGGCCTCCACCGCTTCGAGCAGCGCGCTGACACACTCGCGGGCACCCGAGGACCAGGCCGAGTACTGGATGACGGCGCCCTGCCCCAGGGTATCCAGGCCGTCGCTCGCCACCAGGATCCGATCGCGGGGAAGTAGCTGTAACGGCTCCTCCGAGAGATCGATCTCCGCGATCTCCTCGCCAATCATGGCGCTCATCAGCATGTTCGGAGACAGGCTCGGATCGGGGGCCACGTCCACCCCCATCTCGCGCATGCGCTTGATGTAACCTCCATAACTGTGGTCGGCGTTCTTCTTGATAAGCTCCCGATCCCGCAGCAGATAGAGATGACTGTCACCGACGCTGATCCACCACAGCTTGCCCCGGGTGATGAAGGCCGCGACCATGGTGCAGCCCATGCCGCGCAGGCCGGGGGTCTCTTTGACCGCCGAGTGGATGGTGTCATTGGCCGCCAGAAGGCTCTGCTTCAGGGCCTCTGGTATGTCGTCGGTGGGATACTGGCTGGAGAACGTCTTGTTGAACGTGGAAGTCGCCATATTGCTGGCGACATTACCGGCCGCGTGGCCGCCCATGCCGTCGGCCATGATCACCAGGGAGGCGGCATTGCTCTCCTCGCCTTCACCCAGGTGGGTGACCATGAAGGCGTCTTCCTGGTAGTCACGGGCGCCGTTTATCTGATTGCCGGCGATCTCGAAGTAGAGTTCCATAAGCACTCGCCGCGGAAACGCGGGCCGTTTGCAGCACGGCCCGGTTCCGGTCGGTAGCTGGAAGAGGCTGGATGCCCACCGTTTGTTGCTTGTTATTGCTCCCCGGTCAGTCTAGGTCGCCGCGCGCTATCGTACCAGCAGGTCCGCCTTAAGCAAAACCCGCTTGTCTGCGATGCCCGGCCAGCGGAAATCGGGAATGGCAAGATGATAAGGGTTGCAGCCCTGGCCAGCCCCAATTCCACACACCCTATTCCCGGTCTCTCCCCGCCAGCTCGTCAGCCAGTCGCTGACCCTCCGTGAAATCCAGGGTGCCTTCGTAGATGGCCCGGCCGGTAATGGCGCCCATGATACCTTCGTCGGCCACCGCGCACAGGGCGCGCACGTCGTCGATGCTCGTGATACCGCCCGAGGCGATGACCGGGATGTTGATGGCCCGGGCCAGGCTCACCGTGGCGGGTATGTTGATTCCACTCATCATCCCGTCACGGCTGATGTCGGTGTAGACGATGGCTTCCACCCCGTCCTGCTCGAAGTGCTGGGCCAGATCCGCGGCATCGTGGTTGGACAGCTTGGACCATCCATCTACTGCCACCTTGCCGTCACGGGCGTCCAGGCCCACGATGATGTGGCCGGGAAACTCCAGGCAGACGTTGGAGATGAAGTGGGGCGTGGTCACGGCCTTGGTGCCGATGATTACGTACTGCACACCGGCATCCAGATAGGTCTGAATGGTGTCCTCATCCCGGATTCCGCCACCAACCTGTATGGGCAGGTTGGGATGGGCATCGGCGATGGCGTGAATGACGCCGGCGTTCTGTGGCTTGCCGGCAAACGCGCCGTTCAGATCCACGATGTGCAGCCGGCGGGCGCCCGCCGCCGCCCAGCGCCCCGCGACTGCCACCGGATCGTCGGAGAACACGGTCTCCTCGTCCATGCGTCCCTGCCGCAGCCGCACGCACTTGCCGTCCTTCAGGTCAATGGCCGGAATCAACAACATGGAATCATCCTCGGTGGGGAGGCGACGTCTGAGACCGTAAATGGTGAATTATGAATTATTGTCGCCGGGTGACGAATGCGCTGGCCTGCATGAGGACCGGTGCGATGCACACTGAAGGAACATTAACCATTTGATCTGGAAGATTCAATATGGTTCGGGCGGGGCGGCTGCGGTACGCCTCAACGCACCCGTGCTCGGCCAGGGGCCTTTTTTCGGCCAGAGATGTCCCTCAATGGGCCTCGTCCCAGTTCGCCCCCACCCCCACGTCCACCACCAGCGGCACGCTGAGTTCGGCGGCCGCCGCCATGTGGTCCCGCACCACGGCGGAGACCTTGGATACTGCACCCTCGGGCACCTCGAACACCAACTCGTCGTGCACCTGCATGATCATGCGCGCGTCCATCGCGCTGTCTTGCAGCCACCGGTCCAGGCCCAGCATCGCGCGCTTGATGATGTCGGCGGCCGTTCCCTGCATCGGTGCGTTGATGGCGGTGCGCTCCGCCGCCGCGCGGC
>CAYWTP010000233.1:0-5900 GCA_964461215.1 uncultured Ectothiorhodospiraceae bacterium
CGTACCGAGTTTCTGCGCGGAATCCTGGAGCGCGCGGCGGACGGGCATGTCAAGGTGAGCCTCGCCGGCCGTCAGGGCTCCGGCATCCTGAGCTCCATGAGCCACGCCGACTGCTTCATCGTGCTACCCCCGGAGACTGGGGACGTGGCCGAGGGGAATGTCGTGGAGGTGGAGCCGTTCGAGGGGCTGGTTTAGCTCCACGTAGCGCTATGCGGGCTCCACGTGTGATGGCACGCCGTCGAAGAACTCAACGGCCCCTGTTTCCAGGGAGTACTCGGCACCGACGACCATAAGCCCGTCGTTCTGTATGAGCTGCTCCAGGACCGCCGAGCCATGCCGCAGGTAGCTCGCAGAGACGCGCACGTTCGCCCGTACGGCGTGCCGCTCCAGGGCCTCGCGGTCGCGCCGCAGATCCGTGGTTAGCAGCCCTTCCACGGCCGGCCGAATGCGATCGACGATAGAGCGCAGATTTCGGGATTGGTTCTCGGTAGGACGTTGCAGCTCTTCCAGGGTAGCCTGCACGGCGCCGCACCGGGTGTGGCCCAAGACCACGACCAGCCGGGTGCCGTACTGCTCGGCGGCAAACTCGACGCTGCCGATCTGGGACGGCGCGACGATGTTTCCGGCAACGCGGATCACGAATAGATCACCCAAACCCTGGTCGAAGACCATCTCGACGGGTACCCGCGAGTCGGAGCACCCCAGAATCACGGCAAAGGGCTGCTGGCCCTCCACAAACTCGTTGCGCCGCGTCTGGCTCATGAGCGTATTCAGGCTGCGCACGCCCGACACGAAGCGACGGTTTCCCTCTCTCAGGCGTTCCAGTGCATCCAGGGCCGTGACCATCGTCATTCAACCTTGCCCGTGAGGTGAAATTACGGCCTCAACCGATACCGGCGGCAACAGACCGCGGGGCTGCACCGTCCTACCCGCCATGGTGGGTATCCAGGTCCTCCAGGCGCTCGCCCGGGTCGTCCACCGGATGGTCGGACAGCGCGGTATCGACCAGCGCCTTCTGCTGGCCAGCGTGCAGCCAGGCATAGCCGCAGGCCGGGGCCGCCGACGGTGCCCGGCCGGCGTAGCCCAGGGACTGGTCATTGCGCGTCACCACTCGCAGGTGGTGCTGGATCTGGTACCACGCCCCCTGGTTCCGGGGTGCCTCCTGGCACCAGACCACCTCCTTGGCGTTGGGATAGTCCGCCAGCACAGCCGCCACCGCGGCGCGCGGGAAGGGGTAGAGCTGCTCGACCCGCACCAGCGCCACGTCCCCGATCCCGCGGCTGCGGCGCTCGGCCAGCAGGTCAAAGTAGACCCGGCCGCTGCACAGCACCACCCGGCGCACGGCTCCCGCAGCGATCGCGTCCTGCTCCGGTAGCACGGGGGCCAGGGCGCCACCGGTGAAGGCGTCCAGCGAGGACTTGGACAGCGGATGGCGGAGCAGACCCTTGGGGGTCATGACGATGAGCGGGCGGCGGAAGCGGCGCTTGATCTGGTCGCGGAGCAAGTGGAAGAGCTGGGCCGGCGTAGTCGGCACCCAGACGCGCATGTTCAGCTCCGCGCAGAGCTGCAGGTAGCGCTCGAGGCGGGCGGAGGAGTGCTCCGGGCCCTGGCCCTCGAAGCCGTGGGGCAGGAACAGGGTGAGCTGGCAGATCCGGCCCCACTTCAGGTAGCCGCTGGAGATAAACTGATCGATCACCATCTGGGCCCCGTTGCCGAAGTCGCCGAACTGTGCTTCCCAGATCACAAGGGTGTTGGGGCTGGTGGTGGCGTAGCCGTACTCGAAGGCCAGCGCTGCCAGCTCCGAGAGAGCGGAGTTGATGACCTCGAAGCGCGGCTGGCCCGCGGCCAGGTGCGCCAGCGGAATATGGCGCTCTCCCGTGTCCTGGTGGTGCACGACGGCATGGCGGTGGGCGAAGGTACCGCGCTGGGTATCCTGGCCGGAAAGGCGGATGCCGTGACCCTCGGCCAGCAGCGTCGCGTAGGCCAGCGTCTCGGCCATGCCCCAATCCACGCGCACCTCGCCGGCGAGCATGCGCCGGCGCTCCTCGTAGACCCGGCCGACGCGCCGGTTGAATTCGAAGCCCTTGGGTACGGCCAGCGCACCGGCACCTAGCCGGCGCAAAGTCTCGACCGGAACACGGGTATCGACGCGCTCGCCGGGGCGGGCATTCAGATACTGCTCCCAGTGCGCCTCGTAGCCGGTCTTGGAGCCCTGGAGGAACTCGCGCACCACCACCCTGCCGGCATCCAACGCCTGCAAGTAGCTCGCGCTCAACTGCTGTGGCTCCACCGGGTCGATCAGGCCTTCCTGCACCAGTTGCCGGGCATAACGGGCGCGGGTGGTCTCCAGCGCCTGGATGCGCCGGTACATGAGTGGCTGGGTCATGGTGGGATCGTCCGCCTCGTTGTGCCCTTGGCGCCGGTAGCAGACGAGATCGATGACCACGTCGTTGTGGAAGCTCAGCCGGTAGTCCAGGGCAAGGCGGGTGACGAACAGCACGGCGTCCGGGTCGTCGGTGTTGACGTGGAAGATGGGTGCTTGCACCAGCTTGGCGACCTCGGTGCAGTAGCGGGTGGAGCGCGCCTCCTCGGGACGGCTGGTGGTAAAGCCGATCTGGTTGTTGACCACCACGTGGATGGTGCCCCCGGTGGCATAGGCAGGGGTCTTGGACAAATTCAGGGTCTCGGTGACCACGCCCTGGCCGATGAAGGCCGCGTCGCCGTGGATCAGCACCGGAATCACCAGATCGGTGGCGTCCTCCTCGTGGCGGTCCTGCCGCGCCCGGACGCCACCCTCCACCACGGGGCCCACGATCTCCAAGTGCGAGGGGTTGAAGGCCAGGGACAGGTGCACGGGGCCGCCCGGAGTCTGGATGTTCGAATAGAAGCCCTGGTGATACTTGACGTCCCCCGAACGGGTCCTGGGGTCCACGTCGACCCCGCCCTCGAACTCCAGGAACAGCTCCTGGGGCGCCTTGCCCAGCAAGTTGACCAGCACGTTCAGCCGCCCGCGGTGCGCCATGCCGATGACCACGTCCGTCACGCCCCGCTGGCCAGCGCCCTGCACGAGCTCGTCGAGCAGCGGAATGAGCGACTCCGCCCCTTCCAGCGAGAAGCGCTTCTGGCCCACGAAGCGGCGGTGCAGGTACTGCTCCAGGCCCTCGGCCGCCGTCAGGTCCCGGAGCAGTTCCCGGCGTTCCTGCGCCGTGTGCTGGGCGGCCCAGTCGCCGTGGGTGGACTCCAGGCGCTGCTCGACCCAACGCCGCTCCGCGGAGGCCGTGATGTGCATGTGCTCGCAGCCCACCGATCCACAGTAGACCCGCTCCAGAATGCGCAGAACGTCCCTGACGGGCAGGGCTCTCTCGGGATCGACGGAGACCACGGAGAAAGGCCGATCCAAGGCGTCGTCGTCCAGCCCGTAGTACCCGGGCGTCAGCTCGGCCGGGCGCGGCCTGCGCTGCGTTGCGAGTGGGTCGATGTCCGCCGCCAGGTGGCCCAGCATCCGGTAGGCCATGATCACGCGCTCGGCCGCCGTCATGGCGTCCGGCAGGCCGCCGATGACCCCCGCGGCCGGCTGCGGGCTGGGCATCTCCATTCCCGCGCCGTGCTCGAAGCCATAGAAGTAGCTGCGCCACTCGGCGGAGACGTTCTCCGGGTTCTCCCTGAACGCCTCGTAGAGCTGATCGACGTATTCGGCGCTCGCGCCGCTGAGGCCGGATGAACGCACGCGCGTTGGAAGGGACTTCGTCATCGGGGTACGAACAGGCGGTGGGACGCGACTGTTGTCCGGGCAAAATTCGTGATTAGTGTACTCCCAAACGCAGCGGTTAGGAGACTCGGCGTCAACGGTACGCCACCAGACAGCCCGTTACCGGCGGCCCCCGCTTGCGCCGCATTCGCGATCGGTTAAGCCGGCGGGGGCCTGACCGGCGCGAGCCTGCGGGACACGCCGTAAATGCGTCCCTGTAGGGTCGACAGCCGCTTTCCGTGCGGCCGACGGTCCTTCCGCCTCACACCGCTCAGACTTTAGCCGAACACCGGTCGAAGAAGCGAGATATCCGGCAACTCGGTCGGGATTCTCTTGGACCTTGGAGGCCGGCTGGCTTGTCAATCGTCTCGGAATGAGCTAGTTTGAGTCAGATTGATTCAGCGATAGCAGGTCTACCCATGCCTACCTTGACGGCCCATGTCTCCGAAGACTTCGTCCGACAGATCGACTTGATCTCCCGACACCTCGATCGCTCTCGGGCCTGGGTCATCAAAGAAGCCCTGAAGGAGTACCTTGAACGGCGCGCGCAGGAGGGGCAGCGATGGGCCGAGACTCTTGAGGCCATCGAGGCCGCCGATCAAGGGGAGGTGGTCCCCGCCGAGGATGTCCTGGCATGGCTCGATACCTGGGGCGCGGAGGGTGAACGAGCAAAGGACACCGATTGAAGGTAGTCTTCACCCGCCTTGCCCGGCAGGATCTCGGGCGGGTGAGGCGGTTCATTGCTGACCACAATCCCAGCGCAGCCGCTGCCGCAGCACGGCGCATCAAGGCTGTCGTCCAGATAATCGCTGACCACCCATTGGGCGGACGAGCCGTTCATTTTCCCGCAGGAGACGCACGCGAGGATATTCGGGAGATTCCGATACCCTTCGGGTCCGGTGGCTATCTCCTTCGGTACCAGGTCCTACCAGAAGAGATCCGAATCCTACGCATCTGGCACGGCAAAGAAGCTCGCCACGAGTCCTTTCCTTGAAGGCAATCGCATGCCGAGAAGATTCCTCGCCCAGAGGCGCATGCAAGAAGAGCGTGTAGCCGGGGATCATAGGTTAGGCCTTAAGCCACCGATGCTATCCATGCGGGATTGCGGGAGGGGTTGCAGGACCGTCGGCGGCAGGGATAGACGCCGACGAGCCTACAGGGACGTATTCACGGCGTGTCCTGCAAGTCCTTCCGCAATGCCGCGACGCCGGTTGGCCCTTAAGGACTAGCCTATGAGCCGGGGATATATGCGAAGCTGAGGTCCGAATCGAGATCGAACGCTTCGCTCAGCGTATGCGATAGGTGGCATGGCAGGCAACGCACTGCCGGGTGACCGCGGCCAAGCTTTCCAGGGCACGCGCCCACTGCCGGTCAACGGCCGTGTCCTGAGCGACCAGTGCGAATTGGCTGGCGGCCCGGTGCATTTGCGTTCCGAACGCCTGCATCGCTTTCGGCATGTAGGGGGCCATGTGCGCGGCGCCATGGAACGCCAGGGAGGACATTCCGAGCTGCTCCTCCGCGATTTGCCCTGCCGCGTCGAATCTGCCCTCAGAGAGTGCCTCCTGGATCTGCTCGATGGCATGAAGGTGGTCGCGCATGTTCGCCAGCAGGTGCTCCTGCATCATCGCCGGCAGCACCACCAGCTCACGCCGGTCGGCCTCGTCGGCTGTCGCGGGCGCCACGAGACCGAGGACAGATAAGGCTACTAACGGAAGGTATCTCACGTTCTCGGGCCTCCTGGGTCTTCGCTTAAGGATAACCGCCGAGGCGCCGGGGACGCCAAGGAGGTCGAAGATAGCATCATTGACATCTTTCTTGATGATGCCGATGCCGCTTGTCATGCGTACGACTATAACCATGAGGCAAAGAGTGTGAGGGATGGGGCTTGCCGGCAAGGCTGAACGAGGGGCGGTACCGCGACCCGGTTTAGCTCAACGATTGACGAGTGCAGCTTGAGAAAGGAAGCACGAAACAAACCGACTGGCAGGTTGCCGCTTATGAAGAATAGACGGAAATGTTCCGTATATCACGCGGCTAGCAGAGTGGCCGTATGCCGCCATCGAGCGGCCAGATATCTATACAAAAGGCCAGAATCGACACATACGTAGGATCTTTAGGCCGTGCCGTCCATGTGAGGCCCGCAGGACACGCC
>CAYWTP010000234.1:0-5897 GCA_964461215.1 uncultured Ectothiorhodospiraceae bacterium
ATGAACTTCTGGCCGCCGAAACCCGGGTTCACCGACATCAGCAGCACCATGTCCACCTTGTCCATCACGTACTTGAGGTAGTCCAGAGGGGTGGCTGGATTGAACACCAGGCCCGACTTGCAGCCGCTCTCGCGCACCAGGGCCAGCGAGCGATCGACGTGCTCCGATGCCTCGGGGTGGAACGTGATATAGGTGGCGCCCGCCTTGGCGAAGTCGGGGATGATCCGGTCCACCGGCTTGACCATCAGGTGCACGTCGATGGCGGCCGTGACGCCGTGATTGCGCAGGGCTTCGCAGACCAATGGGCCGATGGTCAGGTTCGGCACGTAATGATTGTCCATCACGTCGAAATGCACGATGTCGGTTCCGGCTGCCAGGACGCTGTCCACCTCTTCTCCCAGCCGTGCAAAGTCGGCCGACAGGATCGAGGGGGCGATGAGATAGTCCGCCATGGTCGTTGCTCCCGCAAAAAAGGGTCAATGTACCCTAATCCGGGCACGTTTTCAGCATCCTTTGTGTCCTTTGCGTCTTTGTGGTGAGATCTCGGCTCCCTATCCGAAGGAGAACGCAATGCCCGTTGCCATCGTCCTGCATGTGCTGTCGGCCGCCGTCTGGGTGGGCGGTATGTTCTTCGCCTACATGGCATTGCGCCCGGCGGCCGCAAGCCTGCTTGAGCCACCCCAGCGCCTGCCCCTGTGGGCCGGGACCTTTGCCCGTTTTTTCCCCTGGGTCTGGGCGGCCATCGTGCTGCTGCTGGGCTCGGGCTACTGGATGATCTTCTCGGTCTTCGGTGGCATGGGCAATATCGGAATCTACGTGCACGTCATGAACGGCCTGGGGATTCTGATGATGCTCCTGTTCTTCCACGTGTTTTTCGCCCCGTTCCGCCGCCTCAAACGGGCCGTGGCCGCCCAGGACTGGCCCGCCGGGGCCAAGGCTCTGGCCCAGATCCGCATCCTCATCGGGATCAACCTGATGCTGGGCCTGCTGACCATCGCCGTCGGGGCAGGTGGAAGGTATTGGGGTTAGCGAAGCGGTATCCGGGAAAGCGTGGCCGGGAGCTAGCCCGGATGACACTGCGTTCCATCCGGGCTACAACGCCGAAAGCACCGAAGAACTCTCGCGCAGCTCTTCTTTGTGTCTTGGTGCCTTTGTGGTTGATCTTGGCGCCTCTGCGTCTCTGCGCGATACAGTCTTTGTGCTACAGCCTGAGAAGCCTCACCGCGCCACCAACTCGGTGATTCGCCGCACGTAGTGGCGGGTCTGGCCGGGGGCTTCGGGGGCGACGGCCTTCCAGCGGCTGGTGTCTTTGCCCTCGCGCCGCATCCGGCGCTCGGCCAGGGCAATCTTCCCGTAGCCGGCGTTGTAGCTGGCGAAGGCGAACTTGATCCGCTCCCCGCGCGGGGCGCGTTCCTGCCAGCGCTCGTACAGGACCCGGTCGTAATAGATCGCGGCGGCAATATTCCAGCGGGGCTCGTCGATGTTCACGAAGTGCGGGTTGCGTTCCCGGATCTCCTTATAGGTGCTGGGCAGGATCTGCATGATGCCCCGCGCACCCTTCTCGCTCCTTACTTCCGGTCGCAGGTTCGACTCCGCCACTCCCTGCGCCTTGAACCAGTGCCAGTCGAAGCTTGGTCCGAAGTAGCGCTTGGAATATTTGTGGAACAGATAATCGAAGTCGTCCGGCCAGGCTGCCAGGGTGGAGGTTCGCTGGATGGAGGCGAAAGCAGCCAGTGGCAGAAGGACGAGCAGCAGATGCCACGAGCCCCGCTGCGGCTTCGGCATCAGTTGAGCCCCATGCCGATGACCAGCCCCAGGGCGATGCCGATACCGATGAAGATGCCCATGACCATCAGGCCGACGGCCACATTGCCCTTGGCCAGCTCTTCACCGATCTGGAAGCTGACGGTCCGGTTGAACAGCCTGCAGCCCAGCCACATGAATCCCAGGGTCAGCAGGCCACCCATGACGGCATAGAGGAAATTGAGGACGATGGGATCGAGCTTACCGGTCATGGGTGTTCTTCCCTCACAGTGGCGGGGCAAGTGTGAAGCGTAGTTTCTCGCGCACCATTCCTCAACCCGGGCCAGCCCGCATACCTTACCGACCCGGCGAGATATGCGAACTCATAGGCTAGTCCTCAAGGGGCAACTGGCGCCGCGGCATCGCGGAAGGATTTGCACGACACGCCGTGAATACGCCCATGTAGGCTCGTCGGCGTCTATCCCTGCCGCCGACGGTCCTGCAACCCCTCCCGCAATCCCGCATGGATAGCATCGGTGGCTTAAGGACTAACCTATGTATGCGGGCTAGAACCCCCGGGCCTCGCGGATACGCTCATACGCGGCCTTGATCTCCTGGGTCTTCTGGGTGGCCACCTTTATCATCTCCTCGGGCAGGCCTTTCGAGATCAGCTTGTCAGGATGATGCTGACTCATGAGGCGGCGGTAAGCTCGTTTGACCTGCGCTTCGTCGCTGTCCGACGTGACACCGAGCATGGCGTAGGCATCGCGCACCGAGGGTGCCGCGCGGTTCTCGCGGACGCCGCCACGAGCCCCCTCGCGGAAGCTGTGCTCCGCCCGGATCATCGCTTCCAGGACCTTCAGCTCCTGGGCGGAGAAGCCTAGCCGGCTGCAGATGTTGAGCAGCAGCCTGCGCTCCTCGGGGTGTATGGTGCCGTCGGCATAGGCCGCGTGGATCTGGATCTCCAGGAACATGCGCAGCAGATTGCGGCTGCGGTTGCACTCCAGGCGAAGCTGGTCCAGGACGGCGTCCAGCGGGAAGTCCGGGCGCTTGCCTTGGTTGAACAGGTGCTGTGCCGCCTTGCGCTGGTCGGCGGTCAGCCCCATCCGGCTCATCACGGCGTTTGCCACCTGGATCTCGTCCCGCGTGACCCGGCCGTCGGCCTTGGCCAGCCGGCCCATCACGGCGAAGGTGGCGGTGAAGAAGGCGGTCTGGGCGCGCTCTCGCTCCTCCACCCAGGGGCCTTGGTCGTGGCTCAGGCGCCCCAGCCCGGTGTCGAAGTTGTGGCCCAGGGCGGCCCCGATAAGGGCGCCCAGAGGGCCTCCCAGCATGAAGCCGAAGGCTCCGCCGATGACCTTTCCCCACCAGCTCATCTGCCGGGGCGGGGGAGGTTACTTGCCCCGCAGGTACTTGTCGTCATCAAAGGTGGTTATCCAGGCCGGCCGGTAGCAAACCAGGAGGGCGACTACCATGCCCGTGATCCAGGCCTCGCCAAACATCATCAAAGGAGCGAAGGCCAGATACTCGGAGCCGAGATAGTCCAGGGTATAGGTGCCGGCTGCGGCGAGCACGCCAGCTACCACCAGGGTGTTGGTCAGCACCGCCAGAGCGGCGCCGAAGAAGGCATTGACAAACACATACACGAAGAAATGCGTCGGCAGACGCTGCTGAGCGAGCCTCAGCAAGGCGTGGGTGAAAGCGATGGGAGCGGCTCCATGAGCCAGTGCATTTGCGGAAAAGCTTATCCAGTCTGCCCCGCAGTACAGGCCGCCGACGGCCAGCACCACACTGATTGCGATAAGCGCCAGCTCCCAGCCGAACATCAACGTCAGCAGCGTGGCCCCCAGGAAGTGGTAGCTCAGACCGGGACTCACGCCTGCCTTCATGGTCCACAGTACCAGCAGAGCAACGCAGGTGCCCAGATAAACGTGCAAGGACTCGTTACGGGCCAGACGTTGCCAGGGGGCACGGGAGACGGCGGCGGCGACCAGCGCGGCGTAGAGCGCGTTGGCCAGCCATAGCCAAGTGGTGGGAAGAAGGTGCGCGGTGATGCTCATGGCATCTTATATATCACATTACCGGCCACTCGCGGGACCCCGCGCCGCTATGGGCTTTCACGGCCGGGACCATACAATTCCGCGGGTGTGTCCACGATCGCGGCGAGCCACGTGCCCCCCGGCGCAGCCCGCGCGAAACGAACACGCGTTGCCCGCAAGGCCAGCGGCCGGACAGGCCCCGCGCGGCCTCGCAGCCAGCCCCAGCCGGCCGTCACAAGCGATTCCCGGGAGGCGCCCGGAGGCTCGGTGTCCGTAATTGTCGCTGAGCGATGCCTGCCCGCGATTCACGACTGGGCAGACTTCGAATGCACGTCTCATCTCAATCAACCCGGGCAAGATCCCCTCGGCCGAGGTGCGCGACCCCGAAAGATCTGCAACGGCGGCCTCGTTGAGGCCGCCCGCGTAGAGTCAGTGCTCGACCCGCCGCTCCGTGCGGGACAAGCGCCAGAACTGGCCGGAATAGCTCGCGCACGTGCCCAGATGCGGCTGGTTGTTGCGGTCCCCGCCGTTGAAGATGTCGAGGCACGTATCGTCCCCGCGGAACATCGTGGTCAAGCGGTACCAGTCGCCCTCCTTCCGCAGCCGCCACGACTGCCCCGAGTAGTTCGCGCAACCCGTGAGGTGCGGCTGATTGTTCCGCGGGCCGCCGTTGTATACGTCCAGGCATTCATTCGGACCGCGAAACATCGTCGTCAAATGGTAGTACCCATCGCCGGTCCGCTGGACCCGCCAGTATTGGCCGGAATAGTCGGCACAGCGCGCGAGGTGGGTCATGCCGTCACGTGGCCCGCCGTTGAACACGTCCAGGCATAGGCCGTCACCACGAAACTGGGTCGTCAGCCGGTAGTAGTAGCCGGGATCGATATCGCCTGTGCCCTCCGGGGGCGGGGGCGGCACGGGCCTCGAACCGCCACCGTGCCACGGATGCCTGGTGCACGTCGGACAGTCAGCCCACTTGTAGCACCCGCCACCGGAGCGTCCCAACCCGCCATCGCAGGAGTCGAGCTGGTAACAGCTCTGGAAATCGTGTTGAGGCATGGCCTGCCAGTCGTACGGCGGGCTGCTCTTCATCCAGTAGCACTGCGCAGCGTGACGGTGATGGCGATGTCTGGCCCAACTGTCCGAGATGTTGTACAGGTGGCGCCACGGACCGGAGTCACGGTACATCACCTTGTGGGTATGCAGGTCGAGCTGTATCCCGACACCCCGGGAATCATCGCGCAGGTAGACCGACCAATCGTCGCGCCCCTTCTCGCGAAAATGAAACCGCGTCCCCCCGTCAGCCCCGGTCTCGACCCAGTCCGGGCCACCCTGTTGCACGTACTGCCCCAGATGCTGCCCACCGAAGTCCGTGAACGACACCCCGCCCACGTTTCGCCCGGTTACCTCATCCGCGCCCGCCGCCTGGCGAGTCAGCATCGCCATGAGTACCACCAGGAAGACGAAGGCCCGCCTTACGGTGACCCGCCCACCATCATTCTTTACCATCTCGCAGCCCCCGCCCGTTAGTTAAGTCAATCAGTCGGATATTGACCTGGCAGGGGAGCTCGTGCAACACAACAGCGCTCGCTTGCGGCGATTGGAGGGCTGATGCCAAGCACCACCTCGACGCGATCAGGCGGCACCACGCCGCCATGTGTCCGGTGCATCGGCCACTGGACGATCGCACCACCGGCACTCCCCGGAGAACGGCTCCCCTATGGCCTTGTTGTACGGTTTCACTCGGGCGATGGCGACAGCACAAGCAGCGCCGGCACATCGAGATCCGTCGGCTTCCCGGGGCAAGGTGTATTTCCTATATTTGGTTAGGGCTGCACAGCTCCCCCGACACATGACCCATGTTTACCCGCTAGCCGCCCTCTGGACTTTGGCAGGCATAAGCGGTAATAATATTAGTAGATTCTTATATTCCTGGGAGAGACCCCATGCGTGCTGTTCGTACAGGAGCCTTCATCCTGTTCAGCCTGAGTCTGGCCACGGTGCCGGCAAGGGCCGCGCAGGATCTGCCTTTCCAGACGGTTACCGCCGGGATGCGCGAGGTCGCTCGCGAGCACATCTTCGATGCCGTGATCGAGGCCGTGCTCAAGTCTACGGTCT
>CAYWTP010000235.1:0-5889 GCA_964461215.1 uncultured Ectothiorhodospiraceae bacterium
AGAAGGTGCCGTGCTCGGCCTCGGCGATCAGCGGCATCACGTTGTGCAGGAAGGCCCCCTTGGCCTTGACGATGCGGCTGACCTCCTTCAGGTGCCCGTCGTTCACCCCCGGGATCATCACCGAGTTGACCTTGACCAGGACGCCCCGCGCCACCAGCATCTCCAGCCCCTTCTGCTGCTGCTCGATGAGGATTCTCGCGCCCTTGACGCCCTTGACGCGGCGGTTGTTCCAGAAGATCCAGGGGTAGATCTGAGCGCCGATGACCGGGTCCACGCAGTTGATGGTGATGGTCACGTGGTCGATGTTGTGCTTGCACAGCTCCTCCACCGAGTCCGGCAGGGCCAGCCCGTTGGTGGACACGCACAGCTTGATGTCCGGCGCCTGCTCGGACAGGGCACGGAAGGTGGCGAAGGTGCGCTCCGGGTTGGCAAGCGGATCGCCGGGACCAGCGATCCCCAGCACGCTCATCTGGGGGATGTTGGCCGCCACCGCGAGGGTCTTCTTCACCGCCTGATCAGGCGTGAGCAGCTCGGACACGACCCCGGGGCGGGACTCGTTGGCACAGTCGTACTTGCGGTTGCAGTAGTGGCACTGGATGTTGCAGGCCGGCGCCACCGCCTCGTGCATGCGGGCGAAGTAGTGGTGTGCCTGCTCGGAGTAGCACGGGTGGTTGTGCACCTTCTGCCGGATCGCGTCCGGCAGGTGCGAGAGCTGGTCGTCCGTGGACCCGCAGGAGCCCTTGCTGCACCCACCGCCTGGAGCCGCGGCCGGCTCCTGACCCAGTACCTTCAATTCCATCATGCGTCCCCCCTCGTTTGCACGCCCGCGGCGCCCAAGGCCGTTGCGATGACCAGTGCAAGGTGTGTGCCGCAATCAAGAACTGCCCGCAAGTGAAGGAAATGTATGGAGTTCACCGGGTCGTCCGGCGCCAAATCGTGTGGCGGACCCGACACGGGCACGGACGAAAGGGATAGCGATTGTAGGGTTGCCTACAGGTCCGGGGCATCGCTCTGCGGCGCCCCGGACCTCGGCCTCAGGCCGTGGGCCGTAGACTGTAGGTAAGAGAAGGCTCGAAGGCCGGGAACCCCTTTTCGGCGAAGCCCAGGCGGCCCAGCCGAGTGGGAGGACGAAACCCAAGAAGTTCTCGCGCAGAGGCGCCAAGACGACAAAGCTGCCATAAGTGGGGGCGCATAGGGGATTTGTCGCCAGACACTCGGCCGCCCTTGCCGACACCGGCACTCCATGCCCACGTCCCAGGCAGCCGGCAGACCGCTGGCCCGCCATTCTTGCCCCTGTCCCCTCCCCACGCTGGCGCGTCTGCGACGTGTGACGGGCCTGTCCATCTCCGAAATGCTCGAGCGCGGGCTGATGGCCTACCAGACTACGGCTCTGGAACAGGTCGCCCGCAAGCCCTTCGATATCTACGCCCGGCTGGTTCTCGGTGATGGCGGCGATGCCCTCTGGGATCCCATGATAATCGTTGCCGCTGCCAAAGGCGGTGCCAGCGCGCTCATGACCGAGGACCTGAATCCGGGGCAGATCATTGAAGGCGTACAGATACGTAATCCGTTTCTGTAACCCATTGTTGTTATGGAGGCTGAGCCCGGAATCGAACCGAGGTACGCGGCTTTGCAGGCCGTCGCACCGATCGAGCTATCAACGACTTGCCGAATTTGCCACACAATTTGCCACGCCGGGGCGTCCCCTCCACGCGGCTCGGTGAGGTGGGCCCGGTCACTTGTACGGGAGGACCTGTTGCGGGCAGTCCACGTGTGCAAGCTCCGGATCCTTGTGGACCAGGACCGCGCCCTCCTCCAGGGCTGCCGCCGCGATCCAGGCATCGGCCAGCGAGAGGCGATGCGTCGCTTTGAGTTCGGCGGCCCGCTCCAAAAGGCCGTCCGACTCGTGGACCCACTCCAGGGGCAATGCCCGGCACTGCTCGAAGGCCAGCCGGCCTGCTTGCTCCCCTTCGTCCTTCCATACCCGGTAGAGGATCTCCATCCCCGTCATGAAGCAGGCGAGGCAGCTCACGCGCTGACCCTGGGCTCGCCGAAGCAGATCCGCTACCTGCGCGGCACCATCTTCATCGTCGCGCAGGGTCAGTAACGCCGAGGTGTCAATCAGGTACCGACTCATTCTCGCTCCCGGTCCCGCTTGCGTTCGGCCAGGAGGCGAGCGACGGTTCCCCCCTTGCCTTGGCCCCTGAATGCCTCCACCGGATCGGCCTTGACGGGCACCACGCGAATAGCCCCCTTATCAATGATCCACTCCAGCCGGTCCTGGGGCGAAAGATGAAACTGGCGGCGGATCTCCGCAGGGATGACGGTCTGACCACGAGCTGTGATGGTGCTGCGCATGGGAGAGCCTCCAATACGAATTACTAGGCAGCCACGAAGGTAATTCATGCGCGGGGTACCGTCAACAAGTCCCCTGGTTGCTACCGCGCGTGCAGCCCGACAACCCGGATAACGGCTTTCACGCGCGACCCATCCAAAGGCTTTCGGCCAACTCGTCATCTATACCGCCATGTGTATGTGGAACTTTGCCATATGGCCCCGAGGGCGCCGCGCACACATAATTGTGCAAATATGTCTACGGAGGCTCGGCCATGGGACAAGTGACCGTCTATCTCGATGCTGAGAGCGAGAAACGGCTCAAGTCCGCCGCCAAAGCGGCGGGTATGCCCGTGAGCCGTTGGGTCGCCGACGTGGTAAAGGAGAAGACGCGCACCGAGTGGCCCGACTCGGTACGTGCGCTTGCCGGGGCGTGGCCGGATTTTCCTGGCCTGAAGGATATCCGTGACCACCAGTCACAGGACGCGCCGCGGGAAGCGCTTTGATGTACGCCCTGGACACCAACACGCTGATCTGTTTCTTCAAAGGTCAGGGCCGGGTGAGCCAACGCCTGCTGGAGACGCCCCCGGGCGAACCGCTGAAGCCGGTGCTGGTGTTGGGCTGCTGGGCGACGAACTCGTAGTCGTTGAGGAATTCCTGGGCCACTACCTCGGGAAACCTGCTGGTGTGGTGGTTACCCGCAATCAGGGCGTTAGCTAACAGCTCGTCCTTCTGGAGTGCCCCAGCTTGGTCGGTCAGGAATGCCTCTGCGGCCATCTGCAGATTGGCGAACTTGAGATAGGTGGCAATGGCGGAAGTGGTCATCTGTCGTCTCCTTGTTTGATCCTCAACACCTTCTCGACAAACTCCCTCGCCTGGGCGAAGCGCGGGGCCTGCGGACAGCTCCATTTGCGGGCCTGCTCCCATGGCGCCCTTGCTCCACCCTTGCTGCCCATGCCGCGGTCGAACAGGTAGCCGATGCGCTCGGCGATGACCTCGTGAGTGTGCAGGTCGATGACCTTGAGCGAGCTGCCGGCGATCCACACGGCGCGCTCCTCGGGCGTGGTGATGTCCTCGTAGGTCACCCCGTAGCGGGGAGGCGGGTCGGGAGCTGGCTCACGCTCCAGGACGAAGCCGAAGATGCTCGGCGTGAAGTTCGGATTCGTGCGCATCTCCTGCTGCACCATGGGGGCCGAGAGGTCCTTTCTCTTGACCTCCTTTACCGTCGCCGTGTACCGATACCGTTTTCCGTCCTTCGGGTCGACGGCATCCACGTAGCGGTAGCCCCATTTGACGGCAATGCGGTGTCGCTTCCAGGGCTCGAGGTAGCGGTCAGCGGGGTCATGTGGAAAGTTCTCCACCAGACGGCCCTTTGCGTTTCTGCCATCCAGAAAAGACTTGATATATGCGTCGCCTTCGAGATCCTGCCCGTACGGGTCCTCCGCATTCTGGTCATACGGATTGAACCGCTCAGGGCGCACCTTCAGCAGCAGCAAGCCCTCTACGTCGTCAACCGTGCGCAGGATCTTCTCTCCGGCCGCCGTCTTGCAGCGCATCTCGAAGTGCGCCGCCGCGGCCTGGTAGCGCGCCGTGGCGGCCGCGTCACGCGCCCGCTCGGCCAGCAGCCACTTCACCGGCCAGCCGATGAGCACCCCGGCCACCAGCAGCCCCGCGGGCACCTTGACCCAGTACGGCCACTTCACCCGGGCGATGGCCACCAGCAGCAACAGCGTTGCCCCGGCATAGAGCACGAACACCCCACGCACTGCCCAGGTCAGCAAATGACCAACGAGCTCAAGACCCATAAGAACCCGCCCCTATCCTATGATTGCCCTCGCGAGCGCAGACAGCCGCTCGCCACTCTAAATAACGTGTGCGCAGGGTGTTTACCTCCATGATCCACGGACCGCTTCGTGTCGAGACCCGGCAACCGCTGCGTCCCAAATCTATAGGGAACCTCGTGCGGGGCTCCGGCAGCGGATACGCAAACGTCAAATACATAAAGTCCTCCTCAAAAAATCGGGCTCACGTTCTCGGACGGCCGGCGATGCTCAGCCGTATCTACCGCTCCCGCGCCGCCTCCTTGACACCCCGGAGCAGCGGGCTGAGCAGGAACTCCAGCAGCCGGCGGCTGCCGGTCTTCACCTCCACGGTCACGCTCATGCCCGGGGACAGCGCGATGCGCTTGTCCGCCACCTGGACGAACGCCCGCCGCATGCTGGCGCGTACCGCGTAGGCCAGGCCCGCCTTGTCCAGCGGCACGGCGTCGCGCGAGACGCTCGTGATCGTGCCCGGGATGGTGCCGTAGCGGGTGAAGGGAAACGCCTCGATCTTGATCTCGGCGGCCTGGCCTTCCTGCACGAAGCCGACGTCCTTGTTCTGCATCCAGGCCTCGATCTGCAGGCGGTCCTCGGCCGGGACGATCACCATGAGCTGCTGAGCTGGCGTGACGACCCCGCCGATGGTGTGCACCGCAAGCTGCTGCACCACGCCGTCGATGGGTGCGATCAGGCGCTGGTGGCCGCTGCGGCTGCGGGCCTTGACCAGCTCCTGGGCGAGCGACCGGGCGCGGATCCCGGCCTCGGCCTGCTCGGCCAGGCGCTGGCGCTTGAACTCGGCCTCGATGGCCTCCAGGTCCTTCTGCGCCCCGGCCAGCGCGGCCTGGTCGTGCCCGCGCTGGTGGCGCAGGGCCTCGAGCTGCTGGGTGCGGTCGATGCGCTCCTCCTCGAGCTGCAGATACTCGGTGCGCGAGGCGTAGTGGTTGCCGAGCATGGACTTGACCGACTCGGCACGCTCGGCGAGCAACGGCAGGGTCGCCTCCAGGCGCCGGATGTTGGCACGGGTGACTTCCAGGGCCGCGGCACGCTGCGCGACCGTGAGCCGGGCGGCCGCCACCCGCGCCCGATGCTCGGCGAGCTGGTCGGCCAGGAGCTGCTGCTGCACGCCGGCCGCCGTGGGGTCCGCCCCGGGCGGCGGCGTGAATGTGTCGCGGCCGGCCAGCAGGGCGCGCAGCCGCGCGGCTTCCAGCTCCGCGGCCAGGCGCTCGTTGTCCAGCCTCCGTGCCTCGGCCCTGGTGGCGGTGCCGTCCAGCTCCACCAGCCGATCCCCTTTGTGCACCGACTGTCCATCGTGCACGTGAATGACGGTGACCACCCCGGACTCCAGGGGCTGGACCACCTTGGAGTGATCGCTGGGCACGATCCGACCCTGGGCCACGGCGATGATGTCGATGTGGCCGAGGTAGGCCCACAGCACACCCAGCGCGAACAGCAGCATGAGGCTGCCGGCGATCGCTCTTCCGGCCGGGGACGGCGGAGTCTCCTGCAGCTCCAGCACCGCGGGGAGGAACTCCCGCTCGGTGGGGGTGAGGTGGTGGGTTTGATCAGGCATGGGTGTGTGAATTGATTACTTTAAATAAAGTATTTGCCCTCACCCCTGCCCTCTCCCGGGGGGAGAGGGTGTTGGAAGGGGGCGCTGGAGACGAGTGGTGCTCACGGGAACCCCGCTTTCCCGCATCTTCGCTCCTCTCCCGGGCGGGAGAGGGGAGTTGGAAGG
>CAYWTP010000236.1:0-5882 GCA_964461215.1 uncultured Ectothiorhodospiraceae bacterium
AGCGCGGCATCTCCGTGACCTCTTCGGTCATGCAGTTCCCTTACAAGGGGCGCATCGTGAACCTTCTGGACACCCCGGGGCATGCAGACTTCTCCGAGGACACCTACCGTACCCTGACCGCCGTGGACTCGGCGCTGATGGTGATCGACGCGGCCAAGGGCGTGGAGGAGCGCACCATCAAGCTCATGGACGTCTGCCGCCTGCGGGATACCCCGATCTTTACCTTCATCAACAAGATGGACCGGGAGGGACGGTCCCCTATCGAGCTGCTGGACGAGGTGGAGGACGTGCTCAAGATCCGCTGTGCACCCATGACCTGGCCGATAGGCTCGGGTAAGACCTTCAAGGGCGTCTACCACCTCTACGAGGATGCCGTGCACCTGTACCAGCCCAACAAGGGCGACCAGACCAGTGAAGGGGCCGTGATTCGCGCCCTGAACAATCCGCTGCTGGACGAGGTGCTGGGCGCCTACGCCACGGAGCTGCGCGAAGAGATCGAGCTGGTTCGCGGGGCCAGTCACGAGTTTCACTGGGAGGACTATCTGGCGGGAGGTCTGACCCCCGTCTACTTCGGTACGGCCCTGAACAACTTCGGCGTCCGGCACCTGATGGACGCCTTCGTGGAGCACGCCCCCCCTCCAGAGTCCCACGCCACCGAGACCCGGGAAGTGGCGCCGGATGAAGAGAGGTTTACCGGCTTTGTATTCAAGATCCAGGCGAACATGGACCCCGGGCACCGGGACCGCATTGCATTCCTGCGCATCTGCTCGGGCACCTATCGGCGGGGCATGAAGATGTTCCACCAGCGTATCGGTAAAGAGGTGCGGGTGGCGGACGCCGTGACCTTCCTGGCCTCGGACCGGGCCCACGTGGACGAAGCCTATCCGGGGGACATCATCGGCCTGCACAACCACGGAACCATCCGCATCGGCGACACCTTTACCGAAGGCGAGGACCTGAAGTTTACGGGCATTCCGAACTTTGCCCCCGAGATCTTCCGCCGGGTCCAGCTCAGGGACCCCCTGCGTATGAAGGCCTTGCAGAAGGGTCTGGACCAGCTCTGCGAGGAAGGGGCGACGCAGGTGTTCCGCCCGCTGGTGAGCAACGATCTGATCCTCGGCGCGGTGGGCATGCTCCAGTTTGACGTGGTGGCGTTCCGGCTGAAGGACGAGTACAAGGTGGAGTGCGTATTCGAGCCGGTCGCGGTGGCCACGGCACGCTGGGTAACCTGCGCCGATCCCGGCAAGCTGACCGAGCTCCGGCGCAAGGCCGAGACCCATCTGGCCGAGGACCATGCAGGCGAGCTGGTCTACCTGGCCCCCACTATGGTCAACCTCCAGCTCACCCAGGAGCGCTGGCCGGATGTCCGCTTTCACGCTACGCGCGAGCAGATGTAGTGGGGAGGTGAGGCGTGAGGCGTAAGGCGTGAGGGGGCGCCGGCCTCATGTTGCCAGGCACGGAACGCCTACGGCTGTCTGGAAGTTGCCTCGATTCACCGACCATCTATCATTTCCTCACTCCTCACTCCTCACTCCTCACGCTCCCGTGCCCATCCATAACGCCGACATCGCCGCTATCTTCGAGCAGATCGCCGAGCTGCTGGAGATCGAGGAGGCCAATCCGTTCCGGGTCCGCGCCTATCGCAATGCCGCGCGTACCTTGGAGGGCCTGGGTCACGACGTGCGGACGCTGCTGAAGAGAAGGGAGCATCTGGAAGACCTGCCGGGCATCGGCAAGGACCTGGCTGCCAAGATCCACGAGATCGTCGACACTGGAAGCTGCGAGGCCCTGAACAAGCTCCAGAGGCGATTGCCGCCCGTGCTGACCGACCTGTTGGCGATCCCGGGGCTTGGCCCGAAGCGGGTGAAGACCATCTATCACGAGCTGGACGTCCAGACCGTGGAGCAGCTCCACCGTGCGGCCCAGGATAAGCGGATCCGGGGGCTGCCGGGATTCGGCGAGAAGACCGAGCGCCAGATCCTGGAGGCCACCGAGGCTCAGGGCAAGCGGCCGGTGCGTACCAAGCTGGCGGTGGCCGGGCAGTACGTCGAGGCGCTGCTGGATTATCTCAAGGCCGTCCCCGGCGTGGAGCGGGTCGAGGCCGCCGGGAGCTATCGCCGTGCCCGCGAGACCGTGGGCGATCTGGACATACTGGCCGTCGCACCCTCCGGCAGGGCGGTGATCGAGGCCTTCGCGGCCTACGATGAGGTCCGGGAGGCCGTCTCCGGCGGCGCCACCCGCTCCACGGTGATCCTCAAGTCCGGCCTGCAGGTGGACCTGCGGGTCGTCCCCGCCGAAAGCTTCGGCGCGGCCCTGCAATACTTCACCGGCAGCAAGGCCCACAACATCGCCCTGCGGCGTTTGGGCCAGCAGGCGGGGCTGAAGGTCAATGAGTACGGGGTCTTCCGGGGCGAGCAACGCATAGCCGGAGAGTCCGAGGCCTCCGTCTATAGCGCGCTGGGCCTGCTCTTAATCCCGCCGGAGCTGCGCGAGGACCGGGGCGAGATCCAGGAGGCGCGCAGCGGCCGGCTCCCGGACCTGGTGGAGCCGGGCGAACTGCGCGGGGATCTCCACGCCCACACCCGGGCCACCGATGGCCACAACACCTTGGCGGAGATGGCGGCGGCCGCCCGCGAGCAGGGGCTGGAGTATCTCGGGATCACCGAGCACTCACGCCGTCTCGCCATGGCCCATGGTTTGGACCCGGAACGCTTGCTCAAGCAGTGCGATGAGATTGACCGGCTCAATCTGGAGCTGGACGGCATCACCCTGCTAAAGGGCATCGAGGTGGACATCCTGGAAGACGGCCGGCTGGACCTGCCCGACGACGTGCTGGGGCGGCTCGATCTGGTGATCGGCGCCGTCCACAGCGGCTTTCACCTGTCGCGGGCCAAGCAGACCCGGCGCATCCTCAAGGCCATGGATCACCCCCACTTCAGCATCCTGGCCCACCCCACGGGGCGCCTGCTGCTGGAACGCGACCCTTACGACGTCGACATGCTGCGCATCGTGCGCCATGCCCGGCAGCGGGGCTGCTTCCTGGAGCTGAACGCCAACCCCCGGCGCCTGGATCTGCTGGACGTGCACTGCCGGCTGGCCAGGGACGAAGGGGTGCTGGTCAGCATCGACTCCGACGCGCACGGGGTTCGCGACTTCGCCAACCTGCGCTATGGGGTTGGTCAGGCGCGCCGGGGCTGGCTGGAGCCAGCCGACGTGCTGAATACCCGTAGCCTGCGCGAGCTCCGGCCATTGCTGCGGCAAACCTTGTAGCTCTGCCAGGAGTACGTAGCCCGGATGCAGCGAAACGGAAATCCGGGGCCGCACGGCCAGGACCCACCCCGGATTGCACTGCGTTTCATCCGGGCTACGTTACTAAGGACGCTGCTCCGGCGGACTAACCGAAAGGCCCCGCATGATGCGGGGCCTGCACGAGCTACGAGATGCCAGTAGATGCGCGGCGGCGTCGCTCAGCCCTCGGGTCGGGCCACCGGGCGCCCTGCAGACCGCCGCCGGCCCAGGGACACCAAGCCTACGAGGGCGGAGCCCAGGAGCCAGACGGCTGGAGGCACCGGAACGGTGGACACCGTGTGAATCTCTATGTTACTCAGCTCGAAAACTGCAGGGACATAGAGTTTGATGAACTCAAAGTCCGGGTTCGGCTGGATTATCCACTGCTGCCACCAAGTGCCTGTTCCGAAGTCCATTCCACTAGCGCCGTCAGGACTATTCGGCGTGCCGTCGACAACGGCCACCGGCCCGGTGCCGGGCGGGTTGCTGTCAAAGCCCTTGACGTCCCATACGGCGGGAAACTCGTTTGGTACCGTATTGCTATGCAGATAGATGTCGACAGTCTTCAAAGGCAGCGGGTCGACGAAGTTCGGAATCCAGATCTGGAATACCGTACCCACCGCAGGGCTGCCCACGGGGTGGGGGACTTCGTTTACCTCCACTTTGGCCTGCGTTGCCTGGGAGAGCGGGTACACGGACGCCTGGTCCCACTGGAATGGCGCCATCCCGGAGCTCGAGTCCCACGTCAGCCAAGTCCAATTGGGCACCGTCGTAGCTTGCGCGCCCGCGGCAGCGAGCAGCGCCAGTACCCCGAGAATAAGTCCGAGATGCTTTTGCATGGTCACCGCGTTCATATCCGCCACCTCCTCCGGAAGCATAAGATCAACACCGGCAACATCCGTAAGTCTTGCCCATATCACCGCTGAGCGCAAGGTCCACTCAATGGGTGCCGGTGGCATCGTTGGAAGAAACGGCAAGATGTTAAGTTATTGAACGTAAAGGTCGCCATTGGCAGCAAAGAAACCCGGCATGCGGAGATGGCCCTGGCGCCCGCCAGAGTTGTGAAGCGGCTCACGGACACCCGGAGCCTATCCCCATACACTCTGTCGCTCCCCGCGTTGCCACGGCCGGCGGGCTAACGGTAGCCGCCCTGGCCATGGCAGGCCAGCACGGCAGAAGCTCTCCCTCAATGCCTCCGAGACGGTCACTCAGCCGGGTGGACCCGCCGAGGCGTTGCCACTGCCCGCGGCTGGCCGCCGCCGGAGGGGCCGTCTCAGACTTGCCTTGGAGTGGCCCACCGTGCTGGCGAGGAGGTACATGAGCGCGTAGTAATAAGCTCTTAAACTATGAGAATATACGCCGCTACAGCGTGGCAGAGTCGACGAATCAGGATCTATCGCAAAATGCTTATATCGCTTCTTTCACGTCCAGCGTGGCTGGCATTGGCCGTCTGTTGCATGGCTCTCCTACCCTTGACGGCCGTACGGGGCGAGGGCACTGCTCCCACGCCGCCCGCGACTCCGGCGGCGGCACCCGGCTACCGGGTTCTGCCGGGTGACATCCTGGATATATCGGTCTGGAAAGAGCAGGACCTGACGCAGGAGGTGCTGGTTCGTCCCGATGGCGGCTTCTCGTTTCCGCTGGCGGGCGATGTATCCGCCACCGGCAAGACCGTGGAGCAGGTGCGCCAGGAGCTGGTTTCCAGGATCGGGAAATACATACCGGACCCGGTCGTGACCGTCGCCCTCAAGCAGATCAACGGCAACACCGTTTACGTGCTGGGCAAGGTCAACCGCCCGGGAGAGTTCGTGGTGCGCGGGCACCTGGACGTGATGCAGGCCCTGGCGATGGCCGGAGGAACGACACCTTTCGCCGCCCTGAACGACATCAACATTCTGCGCCGGACCAACGGACAGCAGATCGCCATTCCGTTCCGTTACGGTGACGTGGAGGATGGTCGGGACCTGAAGCAGAACATTATTCTAAAGAGCGGCGACATTGTCGTCGTACCCTAGGGGTTTGTTCAGGAACAATATGCTCACCACGAAGGTGCGAGTGACACTAAAGTGCGAGCTTTATCTGGAGGTCGATTTCCCCTCAGCCTCTCCGGCTATCGGCATCATCCATCGGCAATGATTAGGTCGAGCGCGAAGCGGGCGAGAGGTCGTGGCCCGGACTCCGGAATGCCGGCCTTTCTCGAATTTGGTGCGCGTGCGCTGTATCGAAGTCGCTTTGTCAACCGCCTTTCGGCTTGTGGACTTTCGGCGGTCGTTTTGCTTTATGCTCCTGTTTCTTTAGCTGCAGAGTGGTCAGTCACACCGCGAGGCGAGCTGATGGAGCGCTATGATGACAATGTTCGCCTCACTATTGCCTCGCCTATTAGTGCTTACGAAACCCAAGCCGACGTATCGGCAAGCCTGCAGGCGAGAACCGAAACCCTGAGCCTGAGTATTGTCCCCCGAGTGCGTATTTCACGCTATTCGGCGGAGAAAGACCTGCTGGATAGACTGTGGAAGGATGCGGATGGAAAGCCATTTGACGGCGGAAACAACTACAAGCTGCACCTACCTCCGAATATTCCGGTCAAAGACTTC
>CAYWTP010000237.1:0-1042 GCA_964461215.1 uncultured Ectothiorhodospiraceae bacterium
GTCATCTCCACCTGTTTCTATGTCACAGCCGCGCTGCCACATAGCCGCAGGCCGCTCTTATCGGGCCCGTTCTACGATCCTGCTCAGCCGCCAGGCCTTGGTCTTGGACAAGGGGCGGCACTCCTCGATTGCGACCATGTCGCCCTCGTGGCACTCGTTGCCTTCATCGTGCACATGGAACTTGGTAGAGCGCCGTATGTACTTCTCATACACGGGATGTTTCACCCGTCGCTCCACCAGAACCGTTATGGTCCGGTCCATCTTGTCGCTGATCACGCGCCCGGTCAGGGTGCGGGGAGCCTTCGCGGTTTCACTCATGACCCACTACCCATGCGTTGCTTCTCGTTCAGTATGGTCTTGATGCGCGCCACGTCCCGGCGCACGGCCTTCATCTGGTGATGGCGCGCCAGCTGGCCGGTGCCTTGCTGCATGCGCAGATTGAACTGCTCGCGCAAACGCTCAACGAGCTCGGTCCTCAGCTCGCCCGCTCCTTTGTGCCTCAACTCTTTGGCTTTCATCACATCACCGTACGCGTCACAAACGCCGTCTGTATCGGCAGCTTGGCGGCCGCGAGCTTGAACGCCTCACGGGCGACCTCTTCGGACACACCTTCCATTTCGTAGAGCATCTTACCCGGCTGGATCAGCGCCACCCAGTACTCCACGTTCCCCTTGCCCTTGCCCTGGCGTACCTCCAGAGGCTTCTTGCTGATGGGCTTGTCGGGAAACACGCGGATCCAGACCTTTCCCCCGCGCTTGACGTGGCGGGTCATCGCTCGGCGGGCGGCCTCAATCTGCCGTGCCGTAAGCCGGCCGCGGTCCACCGCCTTCAGGCCGTACTCCCCGAAGCTCACCTCGCTCCCGCGCAGGGCCAGGCCCCGGTTGCGGCCCTTCTGCTGTTTACGGAACTTTGTCCTCTTCGGCTGCAGCATGCTCGCAACTCCCGTTAACCGCCTGCGGCGGCTTTCTCAGGGGCGGTTTCCTGCGCTTCGTTGCCCCTTTCGAACACCTCGCCCTTGAAGATCCAGACCTTGACACCGATT
>CAYWTP010000237.1:1052-2432 GCA_964461215.1 uncultured Ectothiorhodospiraceae bacterium
ATTACTCCGTAGGTCGTGTAGGCCTCCGCAAGTCCGTAATCGATATCGGCGCGCAGCGTGTGCAGAGGAACGCGCCCCTCGCGGTACCATTCCGAGCGCGCGATCTCGGCCCCGTTCAGGCGCCCTCCCACGTTGATTCGGATCCCCAAGGCACCCAGGCGCATGGCATTGGCTACCGCCCGCTTCATTGCGCGGCGAAACATGATGCGCCGCTCGAGCTGCTGAGCCACGCTCTCGGCCACCAGCAGTGCGTCCAGCTCCGGCTTGCGGATCTCTTCCACCCCGATGTGAACGGGCACGCCCATCATGCCGGAGACCTGCCGCCGCAGAGCCTCGATATCCTCGCCTTTCTTGCCGATGACGATGCCGGGCCGCGCCGTGTGAATTACGATGCGGGCATTGCGCGCCGGACGATCAATCTGGATCCGGCTGACCGATGCATTCGCCAGCTTCTTCTTCAGGAACGCGCGCACCGCCAGATCGGTATTAAGATTGTCGGCATAGTCCCGGCCATCGGCGTACCACTTGGACGTCCAGTCCTTGACGATGCCGAGGCGGATCCCCGTAGGATGTACTTTCTGACCCATCGTGGCCTCTCTTACTTGTCCGACACCTTGACGGTGATGTGACTGGTGCGTTTCAGGATCCGGTTGCCGCGGCCCTTTGCCCGGGCATGCATGCGCTTCATGACCGGCCCCTCGTCCACCGTGATGACCGACACCTTCAGCTCGTCCACGTCGGCACCGTCGTTGTGCTCCGCGTTGGCAATTGCCGACTCGAGCAGCTTGCGCACCGCACCGGCCGCCTTCTTCGGGCTGAAAGCCAGCAGGTCCAGCGCTCTGTCCACCGGCAGACCACGCACTTGATCCGCGACCAGCCGCGCCTTCTGGGGAGACAAGCGCGCGTACCTCAATACCGCTGCAGTTTCCATCGCTGATAGCCCTTTTTACCGCTTCTTCGCCTTGCGGTCGGCCGCATGGCCACGGAAGGTCCGGGTCGCCGCGAACTCGCCCAGCTTGTGGCCGACCATGTTCTCGCTCACCAGCACGGGCACGTGCTGCTTGCCGTTGTGGATGGCGATGGTCAGGCCCACCATGTCAGGACTCACCATGGACCGGCGCGACCAGGTCTTAATGGGCCTCTTGCTGTTGCTCGCGCGTGCCTCTCCCACCTTCTTGGCCAGGTGGTGGTCGATAAACGGCCCTTTCTTGACTGAACGTGGCACAGTGGCTGCCCTCTGGTCGATTAACGTTTCTTGCCGCGGCGCACGATCATCTTGTCGGTACGCTTGTTGCTGCGGGTCTTGTGTCCCTTGGTCGGCTGACCCCACGGCGATACGGGGTGGCGTCCGCCGGAGGTACGCCCCTCGCCGCCACCATG
>CAYWTP010000237.1:2442-5871 GCA_964461215.1 uncultured Ectothiorhodospiraceae bacterium
GGGTTCATGGCGACGCCGCGCACCGTTGGCCGGACACCGCGCCAGCGCTTGGCGCCAGCCTTGCCCAGAGAGCGCAGCCCATGCTCGTTGTTGCCGACTTCACCGATGGTGGCGCGGCAGTCGACCGGCACCTTGCGTACCTCTCCCGAGCGCAGGCGCAGCGTGACATACGCACCCTCCTTCGCCAGAAGCTGTACCGAGGTCCCCGCCGAGCGGGCGAGCTGTGCGCCTTTGCCCGGCTTCATCTCCACGCAGTGAACAATGGTTCCCACCGGGATGTTGCGCATCGGCAGACAGTTGCCGGGCTTGATGGCTGCGTCCACGCCGGATCGGATCTCGGTGCCAGCCGTCAAACCCCTGGGCGCGATAACGTAACGGCGCTCCCCGTCGGCGTAGAGCACCAATGCCAGGTTGGCGCTGCGGTTCGGGTCGTGCTCGATACGCTCGACCCGGGCCGGGATGCCATCCTTATCGCGCTTGAAGTCCACGATGCGGTAACGCTGCTTGTGACCGCCTCCCTGGTGGCGCACCGTGATCCTTCCGGCGTTGTTACGGCCGCCCTTCTTGGCCTTCTTCGCCAGCAAGGGCTCGTACGGCGCGCCCTTGTGCAGCTCCGGGGTCGCCACCTTGACGACGAAGCGCCGGCCGGCGGATGTGGGTCTTGCCTTGACGATAGGCATGGCTCGTGTTCCTCAGCTACTTACTCGGCACCGACGAAGTCGATATCGTTCCCCGGCTTCAGGCTCACGTAGGCCTTCTTCCAGCCCGGACGCCGCCCCAAGGTGCGGCCGAAGCGCTTCTGCTTGCCCTTGGCATTGACCACCTGGACACCGTGAACCTCGACCTTGAACATCAGCTCCACCGCCTGCTTGATCTCAGGCTTGGTCGCGTCGCCGACGACCTTGAAAACGAACTGCCGGTTGGTCTCGCCAGCCCGCGTGGACTTCTCCGACACGTGCGGCGAGAGCAGCAGCCTCATCAGGCGCTCCTGGCTCATCCCAGTCTCTCCTCCAGCTGCTTGAGTACGGGCACCGTCACCAGGACCTTCTGAAAACCAATCAGACTCACGGGGTCCAGACCGCTGGCGTCACGCACGTCAACCGCATGCAGATTGCGCGCTGCCAGCATCAGAGCCTCATCGGGACTCTCAACCACGATGAGCACGTCGTCCAGCCCGAGGCTCTTGAGCTTGTCCAACAGAACCCTGGTCCTGGCCTGCTCGACCTTGAAATCATCCACCACGACCAGCCTGTCCTGACGCACCAGCTCCGAAAGAATGACGCGCAGTGCGGCGCGGTACATCTTCTTGTTGACCTTCTGGTCATAGCTCTGCGGCTTGGCCGCGAAAGTCACACCGCCGCCCCGCCACAGGGGGCTGCGAATGGTGCCGGCGCGCGCCCGTCCGGTGCCCTTCTGGCGCCACGGCTTGGCGCCGCCGCCCCTGACTGCCGAGCGATTCTTCTGGGCGCGCGTACCGAAACGGGCTGCTGCCAGATAAGCTGTCACGACCTGGTGAACCAAGGGCTCGTTGAAGGCCGCACCGAACGCGGTGTCGGAGACTTCCACGCCGCCGGCGGTACCTCCGGAGTTGTGCACTGCGAGTTCCATCACCGTTCCCCTCTACGCCCGCGCCTTGACGGCCGGCTGCACGATCACGTCCCCGCCTCGCGGCCCAGGCACAGCGCCCTTGATCAACAGCAGGTTGCGCCCCTCGTCCACCCGCACCACTTCCAGATTCTGGCCGGTCCGGCGCACGTTACCCAGGTGCCCGGCCATGCGCTTGCCCTTGAACACGCGGCCCGGAGATTGGTTCTGCCCGATGGAGCCGGGCGCCCGATGCGACAAGGAGTTGCCATGGGTCGCGTCCTGGGTGCTGAAGTGGTGGCGCTTGATGACCCCGGCGAATCCCTTGCCCTGCGTGGTGCCGATCACGTCCACCTTCTGCCCCGCCTGGAACAGGCCGACCTTGATCTCGTGACCGACCTGAACCTCCGTACCCTCATCCGCACCCAAGCGGAACTCACGTATGCCACGCCCGGCTTCCACGCCCGCCTTTGCAAAGTGCCCGGCCAATGGCTTGCTTACCCGCGTGGCCCGGCGCGTTCCCCAGGTTACCTGAAGGGCACGGTAGCCATCACTCTCAGCACTCTTGATCTGCGTTACGCGGTTGGGCGCAGCCTCGATTACCGTGACGGGAATGGAAACCCCATCCTCGGTGAATATCCGAGTCATGCCCGCCTTGCGACCTACGATTCCGATAGCCATTGCTCGATTCTCCGTGAAACGCTCAGTTCAACTTGATCTGCACGTCCACGCCCGCGGCCAGATCCAGCTTCATCAGGGCGTCCACGGTCTTGTCCGTGGGATCCACGATGTCCATCAGGCGCTTATGGGTCCTGATCTCGTACTGGTCCCGGGCATCCTTGTTGACGTGGGGCGAGATGAGCACCGTGAACCGCTCCTTGCGCGTGGGCAAAGGAATCGGCCCGCGCACATGGGCTCCGGTACGCCGCGCGGTCTCCACGATCTCCTCGGCCGACTGATCGATGAGCCGATGGTCGAACGCCTTGAGCCGAATACGAATTCTCTGGTTAGCCATTGGTTGCTACCGCTGCTCTGTCGATTGTGGGAGCGGCCGTCTCGGCCGCGAATATCGCGGCGCGCCGCGCCGCTCCTACTCAATAACTTTGGAAACCACGCCCGCGCCTACCGTGCGTCCGCCCTCGCGCACCGCAAAGCGCAGACCCTCTTCCATCGCGATCGGCGCAATCAGGCTCACCGTGATCTTCACGTTGTCGCCCGGCATCACCATTTCCACTCCCTCGGGCAGGTCCACCGCTCCCGTCACGTCCGTCGTGCGAAAGTAGAACTGCGGCCGGTAGCCCTGGAAAAACGGCGTGTGACGCCCACCCTCCTCCTTGCTCAGCACGTATACCTCCGCCTCAAACTTCGTGTGCGGCGTGATCGACCCCGGCTTGGCCAGCACCTGCCCGCGCTCCACGTCGTCTCGCTTGGTACCGCGCAGCAACACCCCCACGTTGTCCCCCGCCTGACCTTCGTCCAGCAGCTTGCGGAACATCTCCACGCCCGTGCACGTGGTCTTGCTCGTCGGCCGGATACCCACAATCTCCACTTCCTCTCCTACCTTCACCCGGCCGCGCTCCACACGACCGGTCACCACCGTGCCACGACCCGAAATCGAGAACACGTCCTCGATCGGCATCAAAAACGGCTGGTCCTTCGGACGGTCCGGCTGCGGAATGTAAGCGTCGACCGCCGCCATCAATTCCAGAACCGACTGCTTGCCCAGCGTCTCGTCGCCGCCCTCCAGCGCCTTCAACGCCGATCCCTTGACGATCGGGATGTCGTCGCCGGGAAAATCGTAGCTCGACAACAGCTCGCGAAGCTCAAGCTCGACAAGCTCCAGAA
>CAYWTP010000238.1:0-5870 GCA_964461215.1 uncultured Ectothiorhodospiraceae bacterium
CCCTCCGACTTGAACCGCACCACCTCGTCAAGGTCCAGCAGAACCACCTTGTTGTGCTTGTAGACGGGCAGCTTGAACAGCAGGCGCAAGCGGGTCTCGCTCTCCGCCTCCCGGCGCGGCTCGGTGATTAGGTCCGTGAGATCGTAGAAGACCATGCAGGTGCCCACGGCGCCGCCGGCTCCCAGCATCTTGCAGACCTTGATCAGCAGCACCCGATCGGGAATGTTGATCAGCATGGTCACCGGTGGCGGCGCACCGACGGGGCACGCCGAAGATTCCAGCAGCCACTTGATCTTGTCGCGGCTCTTCGCTGGATGGAACTGGAGGATTTCCTGGCCGATTGGATCCCCGGCGCTTACGGTCAGGATCTCCCGGGCGAGGCCGTTCAAGGCCGTGACCCGATTGTTGTTGTCCAGCCAAACCACCCCGAGTTCGAACTTTTCGAGCTTGTGCTGAAAGGACTCCACCGTGCTGCACTCACTTGCGTCCGGGTGGTCCCTCGCCGTTTCCCTGGGAGCGTTCATCGGAGGTCACGAAGGATACCCCGGAAAGGCTCTGAAGCTCGTCGCGCAAGCGGCCCACGGCGGCTTCCACCTGGGTACGGCAACTGGGGTGATACGCAATGGTCAGCATCTTCACGGACATTCCACCCACCATGGTGCCTTCCAGGTGCGCATCGAGGAAGCGGGCCGCCTCGGCGCAGGAGGCAAAGCGCTCGTCGCGGCGCTTGGCCGTGGCGCGTACGGTGAAATCGACGAGATCCTGGGGCGCCTCGGGAGCCTTGGCCCGGACGTCGGGCAGGGGCTGATTGAGCTGGGCATCCAGGAGCTTGTCCAGGGTCTTGCCATGGAAAGGATAGTCCCCACAGATTAGCTGATAAGCCACGATGCCCAGGGAGTAGATATCGGTGCGGCCGTCCAGCCTCTCGCCGCGGATCTGCTCGGGCGAAATGTAGGCCGGCGTCCCCTCGATATGGGTGCTCTGGCCTCCGGTACCCTCCGCCGGTACGGCGATTCCGAAGTCCAGGATCTTGACCTTGTGATCGCTGGTCAGAAAGATGTTGCCGGGCTTGATGTCCCGGTGCAGCAGGTCCTTGCTGTGGGAGTAGTCCAGCGCGAGCGCCACCTGCCTGAGGATTTGCCGAATCTCATCCCAGGATAGACGGGTGCCCTGCTCGATGAGATCTTCGAGCAGGATGCCATCGAGCTTCTCCATGACGATGAAACGGGTGCCATAGGCCTCCTCCGTGTCCAGCACCCGGGTAATGCCTTCGTGGTGCAGGCTGGCAACCAGGCGCGCCTCGCCCCTGAACCGCCTCACGAAGTCCTCGCGCGCCACCAAGGCGTGGGAGAGCATCTTCAGCGCCACGGGCTGCTGCAGCTCCGGGTGCAATCCCTCGAATACCGTTGCCATCGCGCCGGCGCCCAGGCGCCCCGTGATCCGGTACTTGCCAACCTTGCGGATCGTGTTGGATGCAAGCAAGCGGTCGCCGACCACCTTGGTCAACAGGGCGGAGACCTCCGGATGCTCCCTCATCAGCGCATGGAATCTATCCTTGCCGATCTTGTAACAGGCGGCCTCGCTCAAGGCCCTGACCGTGGCCGAGCGGGGCTCCTTGGTGATGAGGGAGATCTCACCGAATACCGCCGGCCCCGTGAGCGTGCCCTGGAAGCCAACCCTGCCGTCCTCGTCTTCGACCTCCACCTCCAGCTTGCCCCGTTCCAGGAGAAACATCTCTTCGCCCAGATCTCCCTGGCGGAGGATCACGTCACCAGCCGCGAACTGCACCGGCTCCATGGCGGCCCGCAGCTCGAAGATGTCCTGCGGCGCCATATCCGCGAAGATCGTCAGCGACGACCAGGCGGGAGCCCTCGGGGTAATGTCCTGCGCAGCGATGCCGTCGCCACCCACGGTTTGAGGCAGCGTCGCCATCTCCGAGGGCGATTCCGGCCGAACCTCCAGCCGGACCGCCCCCCCCAGGTCAAGGGTTATCGGACCGTCGAAGCCCACCGGCTCCCGCAGGGGAACACCGCCGAGGGAGGTGCCGTTGACGCTGCCGAGGTCCTCCACCGTCCACCGATCCCGTATCCCGTCCCAGACGATTCGGCAGTGATTTCGGGACACATAGCCGTCGTTGATGCCCACCCGGCTGCCCTCAAGCCCCGTCGCTGCGGATCTGCCGACGACGAGCTCGTCGCACTCCGGCGGTCCGATCAGATGGGTCTCCGGACTCTGGGCCGAGCGGACTACGAAGCGAAGTTGCGGAGGCTTGGACAATTCTTGTCCCCCTGCTGGCTGGCCGGCATCCGGGTAAACGGAATCTTACCCCCACCGGCAGCCCGACACGAGGCTGGGCATCTATGGCGGCCACCGGATTCCACGTGTTACACCGCGAGCCCAACGGCCGGCACCGGCACGGCGCCGACCGGGCGAGAGGCGCGGGCCGGAAGAACGTCCTGGGGGTACGCCTCAGGTCAGCCGGAAGGGACACACCTGGCCGCTGCGCAGCCATTGGCCGAAGTATTGTGTCAGGGTGTCGCCCGGGATTGGCCGGGAGAAGTAGTACCCCTGGACGTCGGTGCAGCCGCGAGAGGAGAGGAAAGCGAGCTGCTCGTGGGTTTCCACCCCTTCGGCGATGACCTTCAGGTTCAGACTGCGCGCCATGGCGATGATGGTCTCGACGATCGCGGCATCGCCCGGATCGGTGGACAGCTCACGCACGAAGTCCTGGGCGATCTTGATGCGGTCGATGGGGAACTTCTTGAGATAGCTCAGGGAGGAATAGCCGGTGCCGAAGTCGTCGATGGCAATGCTCACGCCCATGTCCTTGAGCGCCGTGAGAGTACGCACCGTATCCTTGGCGTCGTCCATAATCATGCTTTCGGTAAGCTCCAGCTCCAGGTGCTCGGGAGCAAGCCCGCTCTCGGCAAGGGTCCGGCCGACCCGCCGGACCAGGCCGCTCTGCTTGAACTGCAGGCCCGAGAGGTTGACGGCCACCTTCATGGGCGCCAGGCCCATGCTCTGCCACTGGCGGTTCTGGACGCAAGCGCTGCGCAGTACCCATTGCCCGACCGGCAGAATGAGGCCGGACTCCTCGCATACGGGAATGAAGCGGGCCGGCGGGACCACTCCGTGACCGGGATGGTCCCAGCGGATCAGTGCCTCGACACCCGTGATGGCGCAGGTCGTAAGCTCGATCTGGGGCTGATAGGACAGGAAGAACTCGCCCCGCTTGAGAGCCCGGCGTAGGTCGGTCTCCATCTGGAGACGCTCGCAGGCCATGCGGTTCATCTCCGCGGAATAGAACTGGTAGGTATTGCGCCCACGGTCCTTGGCCACATACATCGCCATGTCGGCGCTTTTCAGCAGGGTGCCGGGATCCGTGCCGTCACCGGGATACAAGGCGATACCGATGCTCAGGGTGGTATAGATCTCGCGGCCGTCGCAGTCGAACGGGTCCGACAGCTTATCCCGGATGGTCGCCGCGACCCGGGTCACGTCCAGCGCCCGGCGCACCGGGGACAGCACAATCACAAACTCGTCGCCGCCCACCCGGGCCACGGTGTCGGTGCTGCGTACGCAGGCGCGCAGACGCTCGGCGACGGCCCGCAGCAGCGCATCCCCCACGCTGTGGCCCATGGTATCGTTCACGGGCTTGAAGCGGTCTAGATCCAGGAACAGCACGGCTACCGTCGTGCGCTCGCGCGCGGCCCGGCTCAGGGCCTCGCCGAGCCGGTCCAGCAACAGGACCCGGTTGGGCAGGCCGGTGAGCGTGTCGGTGTAAGCGAGACGATGAACCTCCCGCTCCGCCACCTTGCGCTGCGTGATGTCATCGAAGAGAGTGGCGAACTTGCCCGGGCCTGGGCAAACAACCGAGATGTAGAAGAAGCGGCCACGGAAAGAAGTCTCGAACACTTCCGGTCTCCCCGTACGGACCACCCGTGTGAATCGTTCCAGGTAGGGCGGATTGCCGATTCCGTAAATCTCGCTTCCCCGGACTCCCACTACGGCCGCGCGTGGCATCCCGAGAATCCGCTCGTAGGCGGGATTGACGTCCACCACGCGGTAGTCCAGCGGCTCCTCGTGCTCGTCGTAGACCAGCTCGTGCAGAGCCACGCCCTCATTCATGGTGGAGTACAAGGAGCGGTAGCGCTCCTCGCTTTCCTGCAAAGCAGTTTCGGCCCGCTTGCGCTGGGAGATATCGATAAAGCTCTCCACGTAGTGCTCACGTCCCATGAGAGTCACGGAGGTGGCGCTCTTGAGCACTGGAATCTTTGTCCCGGCTGCGGTCCACAGACAGCGTTCGGAGCTGTCGACACAATGCGTGGGGTCACCCATGGGACATTCTTCCAGCCCCGACGTGCAGACGAGCTGGCGACAATTCGTACCCACCAGCTTGTCCCTGGGCAGGCCCAACATACGCTCGGCGGCATCGTTTGCCTGGACGACGACCTGCGTCTGCGCGTCGATCACCAGAATCCCGGCCTCCACCGAGTTGAGGATGGAGCTTAGGCGGAGCTGGGCGTCGCGCAGCGACTGCTCGATCTGCTGTTGCACCGTAATGTCGGTGTACAGCAGCACGACCTTGGTGACCTTTCCTTGCCTGTCCGTGACCGGTGTGCCCACCACCTGGAAGTGGCGCTCGCCCCTGAGGAAGTCGCGGTGTTCGGCAGCGGACTTGGTCTCGGCGATGCTGGCGAGGAACCTTACACCGTCGGGAAGGATCGGAGGCCCGTGCAGATCGTCCAGCGAGCGCCCCAGCAGCTCCTCATGGCCGGTGAAGAAGAATTCACGGCTTAGCCGGTTGTACGCGTGGATACGCATGTTCACGTCCACCACGATGATGCCGGCTCCCGCTGACTCGAAGATGGCCTGAATCTCGTCGCGCGCGAGAATCAGATCTTCGTTGGTGTCTTTCAGGTGCTCCAGCACCTGCTCGAAGGACTCGGCGACGATGCCGATGGGATCCATGGAGATCAGTGCTTCGTCGTCCAGCTCCTCGGGCTTCAAAGGCCAGGTCCCCACCACCCGGAGAAGCTGGTTCACCTTCTCGCGCAGGTAGGCCCTGGTGGTTGTCAAGCTATGATGAAGCTGCGTCATCTCCTGCGTCGGGGCCGCGCGGTCCCGGCCTGCGCTCCCAGACCGTACGGACACCCCCGATCTGTCGTGCATCCTTCGGCCCTTCGTGATTGAGTCCACTGTCAGCCTCGCCTGCGTCGCCGCCCGCGGGTGGTCACGACCGGCGCTTGGCGGCCCGAATGACCATCACGTAGTGCCCGCCTTCCTTGCTGATCTTGACCTCGTAGCCCATATTCTCCAACGCCTCGGGTATGGTGATGGTGGCATCCCGGTTGTCGGTGCTGAAACGCAGCTCCAAAGTGCCTTCCTTCAGGGCCTGCTTGTGCTCGTTGACCTCCTTGAGAGCGGTGAGCAGGGTCGATGGGCATATCTGGCCGCGGATGTCCACTTCGATGACTCCGTCCACGCGCTGGTAGTGCACTAGCTTATCGGCGTTGCGCGCGGAACCTTGCCTGGGCGTAAAGAACGGCATTGCCTCACCCCCGCGCCAGCACGAGCCGCGTCAGGAGCCGGGTACCAATCCAGGCCCCGGGCAGCAGACCGAGAAGGAACAGCAGACTCTGCACGGCCAGAATGGGCAGCCCTCCCAACAGGTGCCAGACATTGCAGGAAGGGGCCATGCGCGCGGCCAACCCCATAGCCAGCCCACCGGTGAAGGCCGAGGCGTATTGCGGCCAGGGCACCCGCAGGTAGAGCTTGAGCTCGCGCACCAGCACCGCCGACAAGGTGCCGCCCAGCACGATGCCCGCGATCAGCGGAAACTGGATCGCGGCGATGGCATCCAGGTGAGG
>CAYWTP010000239.1:0-5859 GCA_964461215.1 uncultured Ectothiorhodospiraceae bacterium
TGTGTCCCGGAAAGACTCTCCGGACCGCCAGCCCCGAATGTGACATAGCAGAATTATGTTCACCTTGAGGAAAGCTCCCGCGCACGCCCGGGAGTACTGTTCAAGCCAAGCCCGCGCGGAGAGAACATGCACCGGATCACGATATCTCTGGATGAGAACCTGGTCGCCCAATTCGAGCGTTACCTGGAAGGCCATGGCTATCAGAACCGCTCCGAAGCCGTGCGCGATCTGATTCGGGAAAAGCTCGAAGCCCAACGGCTCGAGCAGGCCGAAGAAGGCCATTGCGTCGGCACGCTCACCTATGTCTACAACCACAATGAGCGAGAGCTCTCGCGCCGGCTTACGCGTGCCCAGCACCGGCACCACGACATCGCCATCTCCACGCTTCACGTCCACCTGGATCACGACCACTGCATGGAGACGGTGATGGTGAGCGGTCCCACGGCCGCGGTCAGGGAGTTTGCCAACGCCACCATTGCCCAGCCCGGCGTGCGGCACGGCAAGCTCCACCTCATCCCGGTACAGATGGAGCAGGGCGCGCATAGCCACGGCTCCCCGGGTAGCAGCGAGCCCCATTCTCATACCCATCCCCGGACCTGAGAGCGGGCTTCGCTCCAGGCCCGCCGCTGATGCGTTGACAGAAGCAGGCTGGCGCTCTAGCCTTGATGCATACGTATTATGAATAGATCATACTGCATGCGCGCTCTCGCCGGCCTGGCATTGGCGGCAGGCCTTGGTCTTCCGTTCTTCGCCGAAGCCCATTTCCAGGAGCTGATTCCCTCCACCGACCTCGTCACCCAGAGCAGCGACGGCCGCGTGGGAATCACTCTGGTGTTTACCCACCCGATGAGCGGCGGTCCCGTCATGGACATGGGGCAGCCGGTCCGGTTCGGCGTAGTAAGTCCCCAGGGGCGGGAAGACCTTAGGCCGACTCTGGAGCCCGTGCACGTAGACGGCAAGCGTGCCTACAAGGCCTGGTACCGCGTCAAGCGTCCCGGCGATTACATCTTCTTCGTTGCGCCCGCCCCCTACTGGGAGCCGGCCGAGCAAGCGATGATCGTGCAGTACACCAAAGTGGTAGTGGATGCCTACGGGGCCGGGCAGGGATGGGACACCGACGTCGGTTTGCCCGTCGAGATTGCACCTCTGACCCGTCCCTACGGGCTGTGGACCGGCAATCTGTTTCGCGGCGTGGTGAAGAAGGACGGCAAGCCGGCACCCTTCGCCGAGGTGGAGGTGGAATGGCGCAACGACGGCTCGGTCAAGCCACCGTCCGCCCCCTATGTAACCCAGGTCGTCAAGGCCGATGCCAGCGGCGTCTTTGCCTATGCCATGCCGCGCGCCGGGTGGTGGGGGTTTGCCGCTCTGGTGCGGGGTGATGCGCCCATGAAGAGTCCACAGGGAATAGATGTCCCGGTTGAGACCGGGGGCCTCATCTGGGTGCGCACCCGGGATATGAAGTAGCGGGGCCGCGCCGTGGCCCACATACCCGACGGCGTGCTGAGCGCCCCGGTACTGATCACCGGGGCCGTGGTGACGGTCGGTGCGCTTGCCGTCGCGCTCCGGCGTCTGGATTACGAGCGCATTCCGCAGGCCGCGGTGCTCTCCGCCGCCTTCTTTGTCACTTCGCTGCTCAGCGTGCCGGTAGGCCCGAGCAGTGTGCACCTGCTGCTCAATGGGCTGATGGGGCTGATTCTGGGCTGGGCCTCGGTGCCCGCGATCCTGGTGGCACTGGTCCTGCAAGCGATCTTCTTCGGCTTCGGGGGCGTGCTGGTGCTGGGGGTCAACACCATGAACATGGCCCTGCCCGCACTGGTTTGCGCCGGGCTGTTCGGCCAAGCGGCGCGGCGTGCCGGCGGCCCATGGCCGTTCTGGCTCGGTGCCGCGGCCGGTGCCCTGGGGGTGAGTCTCACCGGAACCCTGGTCTGCGCCTGTCTCGCCCTGAGCGACGCCGCCTTCCTGCCTGCGGCTCGTATCGTGCTCATCACCTATCTGCCGCTGGCCGTGGTCGAGGCCGCGGTCACCGGTGCTGCGGTGGCGTTTCTGCGCCGGGTTTCTCCCGAGCTGCTGGCACTGCGTTATGAATAGCGTCCGCACGGCGGTGCTGCTAGGGCTGCTGCTGCCCAGCCCGCTGCTTCAGGCCCACCTGCTGAAGGTGTTCGCCTCGGCCGAAGGCAGTCGCATCGACGGCTCGGCCTACTTCGTCGGGGGCACAAAGGCCTCCGGCGCCACGATTACCGTCCGCACCCCGTCGGGCCGAGTGCTGGCGGTGCTGCATCCGGACGCCGACGGGCAGTTCAGCTACACGGCCACTACCCGCGCCGACCACGTGATCGTGGCTGATACCGGCGACGGTCATCGTGCCCAGTGGACGGTGCGGGCCGACGAGCTGGCCGGCGTTCTCCCAGCCCCGGCCGGGAACGTGGAGAACCCCCAGCCACATCCAGAGCCGGCGAAGCCGGCCGCGGCCCCTCCACCCGATACCGAGGCGCACCTGGTCGTGGTGGTGGAACGGGCGGTAGCGCGCCAGGTTCGTCCTCTGCGCGAGGAGCTGCAGGCCTACCAGGACCGGATCTGGATGCATGACGTCCTGGGCGGCCTTGGGTACATTCTGGGCCTGGCGGGGCTCGTGATGTGGTGGCGCGGCCGCCGGGATCGCGGCCAACCATGACTGCACCACCGCCATTCTTCGTCCGCCGGGATCCTTCGCGGCTCAATGCCCGCGATCCACGCCTGCGGATCATCGCCGTGGCGCTGCTCGCCGGCGTCACCGTGAGCCTCACCCGACTGCCACCCCTCTTGCTGGCCTTGGGGGCCGCCGTCGGGCTGGCCATGATTGCCGGCCTGTCGCTGCGGCGTCTGTGGCCGAGGCTGGCCGTCCTGGAGGGCTTCATGCTCGTGCTGCTGCTCTCCCTGCCGTTCACGGTACCCGGTGAGGTGTGGCTCCGGCTCGGGCCTCTCACCGCCACCTGGGAAGGCGTGCTGCGCGCGGTGATCATCGTGATCAAGGCCAATATTGTCGTCCTGTACCTGATGAGCCTCGCCGGCACCCTGGAGCCAGCGGTTCTGGGACACGCCCTGGCGCGCCTGGGGACCCCCGACAAGCTGGTGCATATGCTGCTGCTGTCCACCCGTTACCTGGAGGTGCTGCACCAGGAGTATCTGCGCCTGCGTCAGGCGATGCGCGCGCGTGCCTTCGTCGCGCGCAGCGATCGGCATACCTGGCGCAGCCTCGGATGGCTGGTGGGCATGCTGCTGGTGCGCAGCCTCGAGCGTGGGCGCCGCGTCCTGAGCGCCATGAAGTGCCGCGGCTTCGATGGCCGGCTCTATCTACTCGACGCACAAACCTGGCAGCGTGCGGACAGCGTCTGGGCACTGATGCTCGGTATCGGTCTGGGCGGGCTCGAGGTCCTGGAGCATTGGACATGAGCGCGCCCCTGTTGGCCCTGGACCAAGTGAGCTTCGGCTACCCAGGGCGGGGGGTGTTGTCCGACATCAATTTTGCGCTGGGTCCCGGCGAGCGCGTGGCCCTGGCCGGAAACAACGGGGCCGGCAAGACCACACTGCTGCATCTCATGGTCGGTCTGCACCGGCCGCAGGCGGGGAGGGTGCACGCATTCGGCCGCGAGCGGCGCAGCGAGCAGGATTTCCGGGAGGTCCGGGCCCGAGCCGGACTGCTGTTCCAGGATGCCGACGACCAGCTCTTCTGTCCAACGGTGCTGGAGGACGTGGCTTTCGGTCCCCTGAACCTGGGTCAGTCGCGGCATCAGGCGCTGGCGACCGCTACCGCAACCCTCGCCACCCTCGGCCTGGCCGAGCTTGCCGAACGCATCACCTATAAGCTCTCGGGAGGCGAGAAGCGCCTGGTGTCGCTGGCCACCGTGCTGGCCATGCAGCCCGACGTGCTTCTGTTGGACGAGCCCACCAACGGCCTCGACGACCCCACCGAGCGCCGCCTGTTGGAGCACCTGGAGCTATTGCCCCAGGCGATGGTGTTTGTCTCCCACGACCGGCGCTTGATCGAGCGCCTGGCCACCCGTGCCGTGCTGCTCAAGAATCGCACCCTGGTCGACGCCGTCCTACACGGCCACCCCCATACCCACAGTCACCTGCACATCCACGCACCGGGCGCCGAGTCCAGCCACGACCTAAGCGACTCGGAGCACGGTCTGGCGCTTCCCGAGCGAAGGAGTCAATAGGACGCAATCACGCGGACTCGGCTATCTGCGGGTTCTGGCGTTGGGCCTGGGCGGCGGGAACGGCGCCGCGCACGCGCCGCGGCCTCTCCAGCAGACGGAACGACAGGCTGGCTACGAGCAGAGCGCTGCCGATGCTGGCGGCGAGGAAGGCTTCCGGCCCACGAACCCAGGCCAGCGGCACCTCGGCGAGGTACACGTAGGCGAGCCGGAGCAGAGGCTCATGCCACAGGTAGAGGCTGTAGCTGATCAAACCCAGCCAGACCAGCGGCGGTGCTTTGAGTACGGTGCCAATCAGCGGGATCCCCTGGGCGGCCGCCAGCACCAGCAACCCGCTGGCCAGCAGGAACGCGGGCATGCCCAGATATCGCCACCACGACCCGAACAAGCTCATGCCCGGCATATCCGCCAGCCAGGCGAGGCCGCCCACCACCAGCGCAATCATCGCCGCCGAGGCAATCCAGCGCGCGTCCCGCCGTGGCAGCGACGGAAACCGCAGGTACACGTTCGCCAGCGCCATGCCCACGGCGAAGGCCAGAAACTCGCCAGGGATCTGGCGCTCGACGAACAAGCGCAGGACCAGAGGGGGGTAGGGAATGATCTGGCCGGTCAGCGGCTCCACGTACACCAGCAGTGCCGGGGGTACCGTCCTCTGCAGCCAGGGCATCAGGATGTCGGGGGCGAAAGTGCGCCAGCACAGGCTCAGCGCCAGTGCCACCGCCAGCGCGACCCAAGCCCTGCGCCCCAGGAACAAGGGCGCCAGCAAAGGCAGCAGCAAGTAGAACTCGACTTCCAGCGACATGCTCCAGAGGGCCATGTTCAGCCCCATTCCGGAGGCACTGCCCGGGTGCAGAAACTGCGCCATCACCCCGTGGGCCGCAAGGTTTAGCAACCCCCAGTCGGAGCCCAGGATGGCGAAGCCGCCGTACAGCAATGGCAGCACCACCAGGAAGAGCACGGCGACGTGTACGTAGTAAGCGGGCAGGATGCGGGCCGCGCGGCGGCGGTAGAAGACCAGCGCGCTTGGCCGGGGTAAACCGTGCAGATGTGCTCGCAGCCAGGGCTGCACCAGCAGGAAGCCGCTGAGCACAAAGAACAGCTCGACCCCGAGCAGCCCCTTCTCGCCCAGTCCCGTCCAGCCTCCCGGCGCGCCGAATGGCCGGCCGCGCAGAAACGCCAGGGCGTGGAAGCTGAACACCCACGCAATGGCCAGCGCCCGAATCCCGTCCAGGGCGGGCACATAGCGAGTGAGGCTGTGCTCGGTCTGGCTCCGGTTAATGTTGGCAGTCATCCAAGAGCCACGGCGGCCGCAGGGCAGGGGAGAGGTTGGGCCGGAAGCATGGCGACATCGGCCGCGGGGGTCAATAGCGCCGTGCCCCGCAGGCCAGGTTGCCCCTGAGGTAGAAGCGGGCGTTAGCCCGCGAACCGCGTCAACACGGCCAGCGGTTTTTTCGCGGCCTGACGGCCGCTCCTACGGGCCACCCGTTTCCAGGCCCCACCGAGGACAGATGCCCAAATCTGTGGACCTCCTCATTCTACTTTGTCACATTGACCCTCGCCCCGGTTTGAGAGGGGGTCCGGAGGGTCTTTCCGGGACCGTCGCCGGCGGGAAGCCGGCGATCGAGCCTCCAGGGGCGAACCGGGACCGAAGGGCCGGTGGCCC
>CAYWTP010000240.1:0-5838 GCA_964461215.1 uncultured Ectothiorhodospiraceae bacterium
GCGACGCTGCGGCCGTCCCGCGCCCCCTCCAGCACCGCGGCGCTGATCAAGGCCACGGCCTCGGGATAGTTGAGCTTCAGGCCGCGTGCTCGGCGGCGTTCGGCAAGCAGCGCGGCGGTGAACAGCAGCAGCTTGTCCTTCCCCCGTGGTGAGAGATCCATCGTTGCCCTCCTCTCTTTGCGAAGCCGGCCATGCCCGTTCCCGCCGCCTCAGGTCGACCAGATCCGTGGCGCACAGGACTCCCGCCCCAGCATAATCGGGCGCAGCCGGGCCCACACGGCCTGCAGCCGGGAGCGAACGGTCTCGGCGTCCCGGCCCAGGACGCGGCCGATCAGCAGTCCATCGCAGTCGGTCACGGCCCACAGCACGTCGCCGCGCCGCGTCTCCTCGCCGACGCGGCGTGCAATTTCGACAACTTCCCGGCCACCCGGCCAGGCGAGCAGCGTACCACTCACGCCCGCCCCGCGCAGCGCGGCCCGGGCATGCGCGTCTGCACCGGCAATGCGCTGGCGCTCCAGCAGTACCGGGGTCGCCTCGTCGAGGTAGAACTCCAGCGACTGATCCCAGGTTCCGTGCCGGAACCGATCACCGGCGGCCGGGCGGCCGAAACACGTCATCTCCCAGGCGACGATCCGGGCATCCGGAGCGGCCAGAATCCGGGTCACTGTGCGCACCCGCGCGCCGTCGAAGACAATCGCCTCCTGAGGCAGCCACTCCAGCGTCGCGCGCGGGGCCACCCGCAGCGTCTGCCGCTGCGACGCCGCGGGGCCGGCGCTACGGTAGAACTTCGTGGCCGCAGGGGTCGTTACCAGCGCGTGCGCCCCCGCTTCGACCTCGAGATCGATGCGCAACCGGTCACCGCCCACCACGCCGCCCGGCGGATGCAGCAGATAGACGTGGCACGTGTCCGCACCCTCCGGATAGAAGGGTCGCTGCACCGCGAGCGGGCCCCGATGGGTGCGGCGTGCGAGGATCGTGCCGGTCCCGCGCCTGGCAAACCCCAGGTGCAAGTCCGCGCTCCAGCCACCGTCCTCGTGTTCGGCCTGCACCGCCCCGGCCAGCGCAGCCACACGCCCGTCAGCCCTCACCGGCGGCGGCGGTACGGCAATGCGATTCGGCACCGCAGTCCCTCCAGCCCGGACTCGGGTCTGGCCGTCGCTTGTTCCTCACCGCTCGGCACATGCCTAGACCGTGAGATATCGCCGCACCAGGGCGTCGTCCAGCCCGTTCATCCGGCCTGCCGCCACCATGCGACCCTTGTCCATGATGTGGAAGCGATCCGCGATGCGGCGTGCGAAGGGCAGCTTCTGCTCCACCAGCAGAACGGTGACGCCCTCCTCGCGGTTCAGGCGCAGAATCACTTCCCCGATCTCGTGCACGATGTTGGGCTGAATGCCCTCGGTCGGCTCGTCGAGAATCAACAGCTTCGGGTCGATCACCAGGGCCCGCCCGATGGCAAGCTGCTGCTGCTGTCCGCCGGAAAGATCACCCCCGCGGCGGCGCAGCATGCTCTTGAGCACAGGAAACAAGGTGAAGATCCGCTCCGGGATCCTGCGCAGGTGATCCGCTCTCGCAGCCAGACCGACGCGCAGGTTCTCCTCGACGGTAAGCTGGGAGAAGATCTCCCGGCCCTGCGGGACGTAGCCGATCCCGATTCTGGCGCGTCTCTCCGCCGGGCGGTTGTCCAACCGCTCACCGCCGAAGGACACCAGACCCGATCGGGCCGGCAGCAATCCCATGATGCAGTTGAGCAGGGTGGTCTTGCCAACGCCGTTGCGTCCCATCAGGCAGGTGCACGAGCCTGGCGGCAGGGTCAGGCTGAGGTCCCACAGCGTACGGCTCTCGCCATAAGACTGATTGAGCCCTTCGATCTCCAGCACGCCTACTCTCCCAGATACACTTCGACGACCCGCGGGTCACTCTGCATCTCGCCCATGCTGCCTTCGGCGAGGACGTGACCTTCGTGCAGCACCGTCACCTTACGGGCGATGGAGCGCACGAAATCCATATCGTGCTCGACCACGACCACCGAATGCTTGCCGGCGAGGGAGGTCAGCAGCTCCGCCGTGCGCTCCGTTTCCTGGCCGGTCATGCCGGCCACCGGCTCGTCCACCAGCAGCAGGCGCGGAGACTGCATCAACAGCATGCCAATCTCGAGCCACTGCGTCTGGCCGTGCGAGAGCAGGCCGGCCCTGCGATCGCGCTCCCTGGCCAGGCCGATGACTTCAAGTATCTCATCGATGCGATCCACCTGCTCGCCGCTCAAGCGCGCAAACAGCGCCGCCCAGACACGCTTGTCTCCGCTCATCGCCAGCTCCAGATTCTCGAACACGGAGTGCTGCGGAAATACGCTGGGCTTTTGGAACTTTCGTCCAATCCCGGAGGCAGCAATCTCATACTCGCTCATGCGAGTCAGGTCAAGAGTCTGCCCGAAGTACGCGCGTCCACTGTCGGGGCGCGTCTTGCCGGTAATCACATCCATCAAGGTGGTCTTTCCGGCACCGTTGGGCCCGATCAGGCACCGCAGCTCCCCGTCGTCCACGTACAGGGTAAGGTCATTGAGCGCCTTGAAGCCGTCGAAGCTGACGGTGATGTTCTCCACGTAGAGCAGGGTGCGATGGCTCGCATCAATCTCTCCCGGCACGAGATTGTGCGCACCGGCATCGCCTTCGTGCACAAGATGGGCGCCCCCGCCCGAACCAGCCCTCGCGTTCATTCACTGGGCTCCGGCGCGGGAGGCGGCGCCTTCTTCCCGCCATCGCCCCGGCGCAGGCGCACGGCGAGCCCGATGACTCCGCGGGGCAGAAACAGCGTCACCACGATGAACAGCCCACCCAGAGCGAACAGCCACACCTCCGGCAGCGCCCCCGTCAAATAGGTCTTGGCGTAATTCACCAGCACGGCGCCCAGCGCCGCGCCGAAAAGCGTGCCGCGCCCGCCCACGGCAACCCACACTACCATCTCGATGGAGTTCAGTGGAGAGAACTCACTGGGGTTGATGATACCGACCTGCGGTACGTACAGGGCACCGGCAATCCCGGCAAGCACCGCGGAGAGCACGAATACCCAAAGCTTGTAGTTCTCGGTCTGGTATCCAACGAACCGTGCGCGCGCTTCAGCATCCCGGACGGCGGTTACTACGGCCCCGAGACGCGAGCGTACCACGTAACGTGCAATCCAGTAGCCCGCCGCGAGAGCGACGGCGCTGGCAAGAAACAGACCGATTCTCGTGGCATCCGACTGAACGTTGAAGCCCAGTATATCCTTGAAATCTGTGAGCCCGTTGTTGCCTCCGAAGCCCATCTCGTTGCGGAAGAAGGCGAGCATCAGCGCGTAGGTCAACGCCTGTGTGATGATTGACAGGTAGACGCCCGATACCCGCGAACGGAAGGTCAGCCACCCGAACACCAGAGCCAGCAGCCCCGGCGCCAGGACGACCATCACCGCCGCAAACCAGAAGTGGTCGAAGCCGTACCAGTACCACGGCAGCGACTTCCAGTTCAGAAAGACCATGAAATCCGGAAGGACGGGATTGCCATAGACTCCCCGCGCGCCGATCTCGCGCATCAGGTACATGCCCATGGTATAGCCACCGAGCGCGAAGAACGCGCCGTGCCCCAGACTCAGGATGCCGCAGTAGCCCCACACCAGGTCCAGCGCCAGTGCCAGCAGCGCGTAGGTGAGGTACTTGCCCAGCAGGGTGACGGTGTAAGTCGACATGTGCAGCGCCGAACCGGACGGCACCAGCAGGGTCGCCACCGGAACCACCACGACGGCGATTGCCAGCAGGGCCAGCATGACCGTCCCCCCGCGATCGCCGGCCAGAGCCGTTAACAAGGTCGGGCGCTGCATCATTGTTCAGGCCTCGGCCGCACGGCCTTTTTGCGGGAACAGTCCCCGAGGCCGTTTCTGAATGAACAGAATAAGCAATACAAGCACGATGATCTTGCCCAGAACCGCACCCGCCCAAGGCTCCAGGATCTTGTTGAGCACGCCGAGCGACAAGCCGCTGACCAGCGTGCCCCAGAGGTTCCCCACACCGCCGAAGACCACCACCATGAAGGAGTCGACGATATAGCTCTGCCCCAGGTTCGGACCCACATTGGTGAGCTGGCTGAGCGCCACGCCGGCCACGCCCGCTATGCCCGACCCGAGCCCGAAGGTCAGTGCGTCGACCCACTCGGTACGCACGCCGAGGGCGCGGGCCATGGCCCGGTTCTGAGCCACCGCCCGGACTTCCAGCCCGAGGCGTGTGCGTTTGAACACCAGCAGCAACCCCGCAAAGACCATGAAGGCAAAGAGCAGAATGTAGAGCCGGTTATAGGTAAAGGACAGTGCGCCGTTCAAATCCAACGAGCCGCTCATCCAGGAGGGTGTAATCACGCTGCGGTTGAGCGGCGAGAAAACGCTGCGTACGAGCTGTTGCAGGAAAAGACTGATGCCGAACGTCGCAAGCAGCGTTTCCAGCGGACGCCCGTAAAGAAATCGAATCACGCCGCGCTCAATCACCACGCCTGCCAGGCCCGCGACCAGGAAGGCCGCCGGAATCGCCACGAACAACGAGGCGTCGATGTGCTCTGGCATCATCTTCTGCACGACGTAGGTGGTGTAGGCCCCAAGCATCATCATCTCGCCGTGCGCCATATTGATGACCCCCATCACGCCGAAGGTGATGGCCAGCCCGATGGCCGCGAGCACCAATACCGAGCCCAGCGAAAGGCCAAAGAACACCCGTTCCACCAGGTCGTAGAAGTCAAGCCAGTCTTGAATACTCGCCAGCGTGCGCTGGGCGGCCCGTCGAACCGACGGATCCGCGGACTTGTCCTGCGCCACATCGCGCACGCGGTTGCGTACGATGTCCTCAAGGCTGCCCGAGAGTTCTTGCAGAGCCTGCAGCTTGAGCTTGGAGTCGCTGGTCTTGAGCTCTTCCAGGGCGATCGCAATGTCCATCGCGTGATGGACATTGACGTTGGATTCCCGCTCGCGGTAGCCGCGAAGTTGCTCAAGCTGCTTTTCACTGATGTTTCCCGTGAGCTGCTGTACGGCCGCCAGCCGCGTCGCCGGATTGGGGCTTTGCAGGTTCAGTCTGGCGATGCTGTCCTGGATGACGATCCGCATCCGGATATTGACGACGACGGGGTTCAGATCCGCCGCCTGCGCGGACCCCAGCGGCTTTCCCGTTGCGGCATCCACCAGCGTCTGGGCATCCCCGCTGCCCTGCAGCATGACCACCAGGGAATCACTTGCACGAACCGCCAGGCTGTCGTTGAGCAGCGCTTGCAGCACACTCACCGCCCGGGGATCGCCTGAGGCCGCTATCGCCTCAACGGCCTTAGTCTTGGCCGGAAAGCTCTCCGCGTTCAAGCTCGACAGAAGCTGGCTGAAGTCGTCGGCGAGAGCCGGCCGTATCGTACCGGCCAGCAGCACGACCAGCATGGTGAACAAGGCCCCCCGCCAGGGTCGGTGTGTCGCAGTCAACTCGGTACGTCGCTCCCTGGTCTGTCGTCGGAGAGGAAGTGCCGGGCCCGTACGTCCGGTGACGCGACGGGCCCGGCAGTCAGCCTAATGGCCGAAGTCGCCCCCGTTACTTGTAGGACTGCCCCGAGCACTTGGCCGTCTTGACGTTGTAATTGCCGCAGGACAGTGGGGCACGCCAGTCCGAGATCAAGTCCTTGCTTCCCGGCAGGAAGTCCGACCAGGCGTCGCCCGGCACTTCACCGCGCGTGTGCCAGACCACCGCAAACTGGCCGGTCGGCTGAATCTCGCCGATGAAGACCGGCTTGGTGATGTGATGGTTGGGCATCATCGTGGCATAGCCGCCGGTAAGGTTGGGCACCG
>CAYWTP010000241.1:0-5761 GCA_964461215.1 uncultured Ectothiorhodospiraceae bacterium
AGGGTACCACGAGGCCGTAGGGTCAATGGGGCGGAGGCCGGTCTGGGTGCCGATGCTGGTGACAAGCTCACTCGGGAGGCGCTGGAGCGCTACCTGTGGTCGGCCGCCGACATACTGCGGGGCTCCATCGACAGCTCGGACTACAAGAGCTTCATCTTCGGGCTGCTCTTCCTGAAGCGCCTGTCGGACCGCTTCAAGGAGGAGTGCGAGGCACTGGAGGCGGAAGGCGCCGATCCCGAGGACCCGGACGAGCACCAGTTCTACGTACCCAAGCGCGCCCGCTGGTTGGAGATCCGCAAGCACGCCACGGGCCTGGGTGAGGTGCTGAACACCGCCTGCGCCGCCCTGGAGGACCAGAACACCTCCCTGGAGGGCGTGCTGGCGGGCATCGACTACAACGATGAGCGCAAGCTGGGCGATGCCCGACACCGGGACAACCTGCTCCACCGGCTGGTGATCCACTTCTCCAAGCTCAACCTGCGCAACGATCACCTGTCCGAGCCGGACATGCTCGGGCGCGCCTACGAGTACCTGATCGAGAAGTTCGCCGACGACGCCGGCAAGAAGGGCGGGGAGTTCTACACGCCGCACAGGGTGGTGCGCTTGATCGTCGAGCTGCTGAATCCCAAGGAGGGCATGCGCATCTGCGACCCGACCTGCGGCTCGGGCGGCATGCTCATCCAGTCGGCCCAATATATCGCGGCGCACGGCGGCCGGCGGGGCAACGTGAGCCTGTTCGGCCAGGAGAAGAACCTGGGCACCTGGGCCATCTGCAAGATGAACATGCTCCTGCACGGCTACCCGGACGCCCGCATCGAGAAGGGCGACACCATCCGCGATCCCAAGCTGCGGGATGGCGGCGACCTGATGCTGTTCGACCGGGTGATCGCCAACCCGCCCTTCTCCCTGGACGACTGGGGCCGGGAGGTGGCCGAGAACGATCCCTTCGGCCGCTTCCGGTTCGGTACCCCGCCCCAGGACCAAGGGCGATCTGGCCTTCGTGCAGCACATGGTGGCGACCCTGAACACGCACGGCAAGCTCGGCGTGGTCATGCCCCACGGCGTGCTGTTCCGCGGCGCGGCGGAGGGCCGGATCCGCCAGGGGCTGATCGAGGAGGACCTGATCGAGGCGGTGGTGGGCCTGCCGCCGAACCTCTTCTACGGGACCGGCATCCCGGCGGCGATTCTCGTCATCAATCGCGACAAGCCGGCGGCGCGCCGGCAGAAGGTCCTGTTCGTGGAGGCCTCCCGCGAGTTTCGCGAAGGCAGCAACCAGAACTATCTGCGTGACGAGGACGTGAAGAAGATCGCCGCCACCGTCCACGCCTTCAAGGACGTGGAGCGATACGCCCGGGTGGTGCCGGTGGCCGAGATCGAGAAGAACGACTACAACCTCAACATCAGCCGCTACGTGGACACCGCCGAGGAGCAGGAGAAGGTCGACGTGGCTGCCGCGGTGGCAAAGCTGCGGGAGGCGGAGCAGGCAAGGGACGAGGCGAAGGCGGTGATGCATGGGTTTCTCCGGGAGCTGGGGTATGATTCCTGAGGGGTGGGCGGCTAGAACCTTGGGGGAGATCACCGACGTGGTCGGCGGTGGCACTCCCAAACGCGATGTTTCGAGCTACTGGGATGGGTCTATACCCTGGGCAACACCGACCGATATCTCGGGGTTGCGAGGTCGCCGCATCTCCACAACTAAATGGTCCATTACTGAGGATCGTGGAGTGGTACCGAGCCCACGCGAACCGGCGCCTGCCGGAACGGGTCGCAGCCTGGGCCCCAAGGCTGGGCGTCGCCCCCGGGGCGGTAGTCATCCGCGATCAGCGCAAGCGCTGGGGCTCAGCAGACCCGGCAGCCAACCTGCGCTTCAACTGGCGCATCATCCAAGCCCCTCTGCGCCTGGTCGACTACGTGATCGCCCACGAGCTGGTGCACCTGCGCTACCCGGACCACACCCGCGACTTCTGGGCCGCCCTGGGGCAGGTGATGGGAGACTACGAGGAGCGGCGGGAGGCGCTTAGGGTGATGGGGAGGGAGATGGTGTGGTAGTCCGGGTGGAAAAGCATCCCGCAGGCGGCGGCGTCTAGTGGATAGGGACTATTTACTCCGTTCTGCAATCGTGAGGGAAAACACCCGGAAGCCACGAGCAGCCGCGACTGCAATTGAACCAGTGGCGCTCGCCGTGGCGTCATACAGAAGCTCACGCCACGGCAAGACCAGTAGGTCGGCAGTCAGCCTTTGCTCTCTGAGAACGCAAATTTTCTCAGGAGCTTAATATCGCCTGCCACCGCCCTAGCAATGACTTTGCCGGTTAGCTGTTGGGCGGCCTGCTGACTTGCTTTGTCCAGCGTCACGCGCATCGGAGCCTTAGTGGAACTGCTAATTGCTTTCTGGCTTGTTTTCGCTTTCGCGTTGGACTTTGGCATGCGGAGCGACCCTCTCCTTGAGAGACTGGAGGTGTAACTCAAGCTGCATTCGTACTGCAAACCGCTTGAGTATCCAGATGTAGAGCTGACGTTTCCTATGCGAGAAGTATCCTTTCCGATCTGCGACAACTGTGACGACGAGGGGAATTTTTCCGCTCTTTCCTCGCAGCAAAGGATAGCACAGCAAGGAGCCCTCATCGCAATCATTCGTATTTTCAGTAACATAGCGAGCCTTCTCGGACCCTTTTCGCAGCTCCTCGTGAAAATCTTCCACGATGACCATGTCTTTTCGGCGGACCGCCTGGCAGATTGCGCTCTCGGGCCGCCGTAGTGTTTCGATTGATGTTCGCGGTGGATCCGATGGAGGTGCGTAGTAGAACCACTCGGTGGGCTTTCCATCTGTAATGGCCGCGATGGACACCTTGAACGCAACGTCTTTCTCCAGCGACTCGAAGAATCCATGTAGGCCCGCACCGAGAAGCGCAATCTGCTGGTCGGGCTGCGTAATAACTGAAAATACATCCCCAGCCGACGCGTTAGCGGCCAATGTCCGAGTCGCGGCCTCGAAACGGTCTGCCTTGGCACCGACAACCTTCTCAATCGTTTCAAACAGTGCTAGGAGTCCGACTGTATCAATCTCCTCGCTCGCTTTTGCACACCCTTGTACGGCCCCATAAAGGGCGACGAGAGCGTAGGACCAAAACACGGCGAGGAAGAAAAGTTGAACCTCGTGGGTAGCGAGGAACGAGCCGAGCGGCACCGGCAGGATACCATCCAGGTAAGCCCGAACCTTAGGGAGGCGAAGGTACCCGAGTGCAAGCGCCGGAGGTATGGAAACCAGCAATGGGCCGAAAATATAACGCGCCCACCACTTCTCGAAGATCCGAGTGAGCTTCTTACAAGCCTTGGAACGCCAACTGGCCTCTGACAGAGTTGAGCGCATTCGTCCGTGACGCGGCAATTATTGAATTAATCTTTATTATACAGAAGATTACCGTGGAGGGCTGATTTCCGCCTCAGAACGGGCGGTCGTTTGCCCCTGGCCACTAACAAGGTGGTGCGCTTTACGCACCGTCGTGTTACACCGAGACGTGCTGACGCATGACCAACTCCCGAGGCTCCCAGCCGGTCATGAAACATGACGACCGCCGAATGCCGGACGCTTCCTTGCGCGACAGTGCTCGCAGGCCATGGCTTTCCCGGGGGCCGGCCTCGCCAGAAATGGCGACAGGGTGGCGCAGGATTTCGGCGCTGCATGCCATCGCCGCGCGTGCTATCGTTTTGCGTAATAACACCGTCGTCGCTGCGGTCTATCAGCGACACCCTTGCCGGCTTTAGCCGGCACCTTGCGCACCTTCGGCCCAAACCAGGTGCGGGCAGCCGTGAGGCTGCGTGGCCACATTCCAATCCCGCCCTGCGTTCCTAATCGCCGGGCATCCTCCACCATCACCTCCACTGCGGATCGCGGTGCCGGCCCCAACGCCGTGCTGTCAGCGATCCCCTGCGCGTCAGGCCTGCCGTCGAGCCGACGGCTGGGGCCAGCCAACGCAGGCCACCATCACGCCCGTCTCTGTCAGCGGCGCAACGCGACGCCACAGAGACGGGCGCCATAAACCTGGCGCAAGGCCAGCTCGACTGCGGCTTTCCGGCCGGTACCCGCCGCTGCAAAAGCCTGCAAAACCCACTGCTGCGGCGGCTGGCCAGAGACTCGGTCGGCGCAGCCAGCACCCAACCCGCGGTCCGCGCAAAGCGGACCGTCCAGGGGTGCCAGGCAGGAGTGGTGCATCGTCCTGCTGTCGGACGCAGACAGCCGCGCGGCCCAGCGTGAGCGGCCCATGAGCGCGACCGGCGCTTAATCCGGTTTAACACTTACCAGAGCAAGGGTTGAGCATGGGCAAGGTCGGAGGGCAGCGCAACTTCGGCTACGGCAAGCAGATGGCCTGGGCGGGCAAGAACGCCCTGGCCGAGCGCTACGGCGAGGGCCACTTCGGTACCCGGGCGGCCCACGAGGAGCGCTGGGCGCGGTTCGCCGCGTGCGCCGCCGGCACTGGCATCAAGGACTGCCGGGCGGTGACCAGGGAGACTGTCACCAGTTACGGGAGGTCTCTCTTGAGCGCTTGAGCGAGGCCCGGCGTGGTGCCATGGCGGTGGCCTACGCCCAGAATCTGCTGTCCACCCTGAACGTGGTCTTGGAAGCCATGCGTGCCGTCAGTCAGGCCTTGGCGGCCGCTCCTAGCCCGAACACCACCCGGGTCCAGGCGCGGCATGGTGAGCCGCACAGGCGGGAGCAAGTGTTGGTGGGCCTGCTAGGGCTCGAACCTAGGACCAAGGGATTCACTGTACCCCGATATTTCTAACGGGAGCGGACTATCTCATCGCCCTCAACCGTATTGCTAGGGCGCGGGATGCTCTGTGCCTGTCATTAAGGACTCTGAAGTCCCCAGGTAGTCTCTGCACCTTCCGGAGGTGTACCTCCGGCTTGGCTCAGGGTTGCCATCAGCCTCGCTGCTAAGGTTTCCCTGAATTCATCCCGTTCATTTCATGCCTTTCGGCATGAACGCACCGTTTTGATGAGTCCCCTGCTCTAACCAACTGAGCTACAGGCCCGAAAACAACATAAGTCTACCAGCTCGTCGGAACTGAAGCTGCAAGATTTGCACAACGTGGGCGACAGATACTACGATTCTGCTACAGGACGATCTTGACCAACAGAATCTCTAACGAGGGCTGAGGATGCCACATTGCCTCTCCTGTGACAAAGGCCTTACGGGTCGACAGAGGAAATTCTGCTCGAGGGCCTGCAAGAACAAGTACAACAACTATCAGTACCAGTCGTGCATGTCCCAACAGTCACGTGGCCGGGAGCGGAAGCTCAGGCTTGTGCAGGGTTAAGGGCGGGAAGTGCCAGCGCTGTGGGTATGACCGTAATTACGCGGCGCTAGAGTTTCACCACGTGGAGGCCAACCGGAAGGACTTCCAGCTCGATCTTCGGTCTCTGTCGAACAGAAGGTGGGCTGCCGTCCTGACCGAGGCCGGCAAATGCGTGCTTCTGTGCTCCAACTGTCACACGGAGCTTCACAACCCAGACTGTCGGCTCTCGGCCTGAGAAAGAAGTACGGCCCCTCGCGGGGGCCGTGCGCTAACAGACAAACGCTTCGGGGGTCAATCCAGGAAGCTGCGTAGCTGCTCCGAGCGGCTGGGGTGGCGCAGCTTGCGCAGGGCCTTGGCCTCTATCTGGCGGATCCGCTCGCGGGTCACGTCGAACTGCTTGCCGACCTCCTCCAGGGTATGGTCGGTGTTCATGTCGATGCCGAAGCGCATGCGCAGCACCTTGG
>CAYWTP010000242.1:0-5729 GCA_964461215.1 uncultured Ectothiorhodospiraceae bacterium
CTTGCCCACCTGGAGCACCCCCTGCCCGGGACCGTGCCCGCGCACCTCGGCCGAAGGCGAGTAGACCCTGAGGTATTCGCAGGGCAGGTTGAAGGTGGCGCCATCGGAGAACGAGATCTCCAGCGCCTTGGACTTCTGGTGCAGGTTAAGCTCGGTGGGAATAGGCTTCTGCTCGGTCATGCTCATGACACCTCACGGGAAATGACTCTGGTGGCCACGCTATACGAGGAATAACGGCCCTCCGGATGCCGGCCAGGCGGGCGGACTACGGTCATAGGATGTAGCGGCTGAGGTCCTCGTCCTCGGCCAGCCCCCCCAGGTGCTCGTCCACGTAGGTGGCGTCGATGGCGACTGTCTTTCCGTCCAGCTCGCTGGCCTCGAAGGAGATGGCCTCAAGCAGTCGTTCCATGACCGTATGCAGGCGGCGGGCCCCGATGTTCTCGGTGCGCTCGTTGACTTGCCAGGCGACCTCGGCAATGCGCGCGATGGCCTCGGGCCGGAATTCGAGCGCCACGCCTTCGGTCTGCATGAGGGCCGCGTACTGCTCGGTCAGGGAAGCGTCAGGCTCGGTCAGGATCCGCACGAAATCTTCGACGCTCAATGCATCCAGCTCCACCCGGATGGGCAACCGGCCCTGTAGCTCGGGGATCAGATCCGACGGCTTGGAAAGATGAAAGGCCCCGGAGGCGATGAACAGCACATGGTCGGTCTTCACCATACCGTACTTGGTGGACACGGTGGATCCTTCCACCAGGGGCAGGAGATCGCGCTGCACGCCTTCGCGCGAGACGTCGGCACCCGTATGCTCACCGCGGCGGGTCACCTTGTCCAGCTCGTCCAGGAACACGATGCCGTTCTGCTCCACGTCGTGCACGGCACGGGCTTTCAAGTCCTCTTCGTTGATGAGTTTGGACGCCTCCTCCTCGATCAACAGCTTGAAGGCATCCTTGATCCGCAGCTTGCGGGTACGGGTCCGGCCGCCGGAGAGATTCTGGAACATACTCTGGAGCTGGCTCGTCATTTCCTCCATCCCGGGCGGTGCCATGATCTCCACGCCGATACTGCCCACGCTGAGCTCGACGTCGATTTCGCGGTCGCCCAGCCTGCCCTCGCGCAGCATCTTGCGCAGCTTCTGCCGCGTCGCGGGCTCCTCGGACTCTGTGCTCTCGGGCTCGTTGGCAAACCCAATGCTGGTGCGAGCGGGCCGCAGCAGAGCGTCCAGGATCCGCTCCTCGGCGGCGTCCTCCGCCCGGTGCCGGACCTTGGCAATCTCGTTCTCCCGGCCCATCTTGACCGCCACGTCCACCAGGTCCCGAACGATGGATTCCACATCCCGCCCGACGTAGCCCACCTCCGTGAACTTGGTGGCCTCCACCTTGACAAACGGCGCATTGGCCAGCCGCGCCAGGCGCCGGGCGATCTCGGTCTTGCCCACACCGGTCGGGCCGATCATCAGGATGTTCTTGGGGTATATCTCGTTGCGCAGATCGGCCGTCACCTGGGCCCGGCGCCAGCGGTTGCGCAAGGCAATCGCCACCGAGCGCTTGGCCTTATCCTGGCCAATGATGTGCTTGTCCAGCTCGTGGACGATCTCTCTGGGGGTCATCACGGACATGGGATTGCCTTTACAGTCTTGCGGGCCGTGCACCCGATTCCCGCCGCGCTCTCTAGCGCCCGGTCAGCTCCAGCTCCTCGACCGTGACATTGTGGTTGGTGTAGACACAGATGTCGGCGGCAATGAAAAGCGCCTTCTCCACGATGCTGCGGGCATCCAGCTCCGTGTTGTCCAGCAATGCTCGGGCCGCGGCCCGAGCATATGGCCCGCCGGAGCCGATGGCCATCAGGTTGTTCTCCGGCTCGATGACGTCGCCGTTTCCCGAGATGATGAGGGAGGCCGTGGCGTCGGCCACCACCAGCAGAGCCTCCAGCCGCCGCAGCATGCGGTCGGTACGCCAGTCCTTGGCAAGCTCGACGGCCGCACGCACCAGGTTGCCCTGGTGCTTCTCCAGCTTGGCCTCGAAGCGTTCGAACAGCGTGAACGCGTCCGCCGTGCCCCCGGCAAATCCGGCAAGAACCTTATCGTGATACAGCCGGCGCACCTTGCGCGCGTTACCCTTCATCACCGTGTCACCCATGGACACCTGGCCGTCACCGCCCACCACGACCTTGTCGCCGCGGCGCACTGAAACGATGGTGGTGCCTCTGAGCTGTTCCAACGGCGGCGCTCCTTGGGGGGTAGTGTTGCGTGATCAGTGCCCGGAGGCGCTGAGTTCGGCTTCAAAGTCGGAATTCTACACCAAGCCGGGGTAGGCGGTCAGGGGAAGGAAAATGGGGAATTGTGCGCGATCGCGAGTGCTTCGTGTTAGGTGGCGGGCCGGCGCCTATGGCCACGACTCGGCGCCCTCCTCACACCTCACTTTCCCCGCTTCTTCGCCCTCGGGTGCGCCTGATCGTAGACCTTGGCCAGATGCTGGAAGTCCAGGTGGGTATAGATCTGCGTGGTGCTGATGTCCGCGTGCCCCAGCAGCTCCTGAACACCGCGCAGGTCGCCGCTCGACTCCAACAGGTGACTGGCGAAGGAGTGGCGCAGCATGTGTGGGTGCACGTCCCCGTCTACCCCCTGCACGGCGGCCCAGTGGCGGAGCCGCACCTGGACGCTGCGCGCCGACAGACGGCAGCCGCGGCTGCTGACGAACAGCGCCGTCTCGCCGCCGTCGGCAAGCTCGGGCCGGTGCTTCAGCCAGCGCGTCAGGGCCTCCCGCGCGTATCGGCCCACGGGAACGATGCGCCGTTTGCGGCCTTTGCCGGTCACAGCCACCAGGCCTTCTCGCAGGTCCACATCCCCCAGCTCCAGCCCCACCAGCTCCGACAAGCGCAGCCCGGAGGAATACATGAGCTCCATGACGGCACGATCCCGGACCGCCAGCGGCTCGGCCCCGGGAATACCGACCAGCCCGGCGACCCGATCGGCGTCCATCACCTGCGGCAACCGGCGGGGTGACTTTGGTGCGGCCACGCCCGAGGCCGGGTTGCGCCGGACCATCCCTTCGCGCAGCAGGTACTCGTAGAAAGAGCGCACGGCCGACAGCCCGCGCTGCACGGTGCGCCCATCCACTCCCTGGCGATGGCGCCAGGCGGCATAGCTCCGCACCTGAGCCACGTGCAGGTCCTCCCACTCGGTCGGGCCATATTCGACGCAGTACCGTCTCAGTGTCAGCAGGTCCCGCCGGTAGGCTTCGCAGGTACGGGGAGAGAGCCCGCGTTCATCCCGCAGATGGGCGATGAAGCGCCGGACCCAGTCGTCGGATTCGGCCGGCTCCGGCTTATCGCTCGTGTGCATGCTGGTAAGAGAAGAACGGGGCCGACAGCGGCTCAGCGGGCGAGAGCGCGATGCTCAGGCGCCCGGCGCGGCCAGGTAGGGCTGCATGACGTGGCTGGCGACATCGGCCAGGTGGCGAAGAAACACGGTTCCCATTCCGGGGTGGAAGCGGCGCTCATCGCAACTGCCGATGGCCAGCACTCCGATACGCTGCACAACCCCCAGAGGCAGCAACACGCCGGAGCCGATGGTGCCCCCGTCTGCACCGAACAAGAGATCGAGCTGCTCGCGCCGCAGCCGCCCGCACAGGGGATTTGCGGTCTCCAAGACCTCATGGAACAGCGCGCGACTCGTTGTCTGGTCGCCGGCGAACTCGGCCATGCGCCGCTGGCTTTCCGACCTCGGCGCCACGAACAGCCGCACCGCGACCCGCTCGGCCGCAAAGTCATCCCGTAGAGCCTCATACAGGGTGGAGAAGATTTGGTCGATTTCGGTGCACTCCATCAGGCCCAGAGTCAGGCGATGAAGCCTGCGGCTGAGCTCCTCATTGTCCCTGGCATTGGCGATCAGCTCCTGCAGCCGGTGTCTGAGCTGGTGATTGTGCTCGCGCAGCACGGCGACCTGGTACTCGATGAGGGAAACCGCCTTGCCGCACGGATGAGGTATCTCAAGCTCGGTGAGCAAGCCGGCGTTGCGGACGAAGAAATCGCCGTGGTGGCGCAGGTAGTCCACCACGCGCTGCTCGGCGGCCGAAACCGCGGCCGCTTCTTCGGCCTTGCCCGTGCTCATAGGTCTATGGCTCCGTCGAACACCGTCACGGCCGGACCGGTCATCCTGACTCTCCCGATCCCGCCGTCCCACTCGACAGACAGGCGTCCACCCGGCAGGTCCACCTCGACCCGATCCTCCAGCAGACCCCAGATCCGCCCCACGCACACGGCTGCACATGCCCCCGTACCACACGCCAGCGTCTCGCCCACGCCCCGCTCGTAGACCCGCAGGCGGATGTGGCGGGTAGAGATCACCTGCATGAAGCCCACGTTGGCACTGCGGGGAAAACGATCGTGGGCCTGGATGGAGGGCGCCAGAACGGTCACGGGCGCAGTGCTCACGTCATCTACCAGCAACACCGCGTGCGGGTTTCCCATCGACACCGCGCCGATGGTGACCACTTGCCCATCGACATGCAAAGAATAATTCAGGGCCCTGGTCTGCGCCACTAACGGGATTTCGCCAGGCTCGAAACGCGGTGAGCCCATGTCTACCGTGACCCGCCCGTCAGGCAAGAGCCGCGGCCGGATGATGCCGGCAGCGGTCTCGACCACAATCTCATCCTTGTCGCTCAGTCCCTTTTCGCGGACGAACCGGGCGAAGCAGCGGGCGCCGTTGCCGCATTGCTCCACCTCCGTACCGTCGGCGTTGAAGATGCGATAGCGAAAGTCGGCCTCCGGAGAGACCGGCGACGCAACCACGAGCACCTGGTCACAGCCCACGCCCCGGCGCCGATCCGCCAGGAATCTGACCACCGCGGGCGCGAGGTCGGCATCCTGAGCAATCGCGTCAATGACGACGAAGTCATTGCCCAGGCCGTGCATCTTGGTGAAGGCGAGGCGCATAAGAACTCAGGTTACCCCCACTGCCCTGGGAAGCAAAGGCGGGGCCCTGCCCCCATCCCCCAGACCGGACCGGGCGGGAGGCAATGTGATGATCTTCCGGGTAGCGTTTAGTAATATCGCCGGCGAGTGCTGGGATTGAAGCAACCCGGGTGGGCGCGATGCAGAACTGGGTGCGTATGGGGGCTATGGTCCTGGCGGCGGGCTGTGTGTCGGCCGCAGCTCAGGGGATCTATAAGTGGGTGGACCCACACGGGCACGTGCACTACGGGGACCACCCCGGCCCCGGGTCGGCTGAGCCGATGACTATCCATACCGCGCCCCCGGCCGACCCCGGCCTGGATCAGCGCAATGCGCTGCGGCAGCGCCTGCTGGATGCGTTCGCTCATGAGCGGGAGGAGAAGAGCCGGCAAGCGGCCCGGGAGCAGGCAGCCAGAAAACGGCAGGAACGGCGCTGCGCCGCGGCAAAGAGCCAGCTCACGGCATTGGAGCAAAACGGGCGCGTCTACACCAAAGACGCCAAGGGCGGACGCCGATATCTGTCCGACGAGCAAAGGCAGGCACAGCTGGCGAACACACGGCGAGCGGTGGCCAAGTGGTGCCGCTGACAGGCGAAGGATCACGAGCTCGTCCCGGGACGGCCAAGCGCCTTCGTCAGGCCCCCGCAGCGACCGATTCCGCAAACTTCTTTTTTCTGGAAATTCAGTGTAGTATCGCCTAGAGTTACGCAATAGGTAGAAGTAGGGGGGCATCGTGAAGAAAAGGTTCTGGGCGGCAGACTGGTTTGCCGGTCTGGT
>CAYWTP010000243.1:0-5688 GCA_964461215.1 uncultured Ectothiorhodospiraceae bacterium
CCGCAGGTCCTTGTAGCTCATGGCAGGCCGGGCAGCGAGCCGAGGGTGAACTCGGCGACAACCGGAGCGTGATCGGAGGGCCGCTCCAGGCGCCGCGGCGCTTTGTCGATGTAGCAGCCGGTGCACGCCTCGCGCAGGACGGGGCTGGCCAGGATCAGATCGATGCGCAGACCCAGGTTGCGGCGGAAGCCCGCGGCCCGGTAGTCCCACCACGAGAAGCTGCGCTCCTCCTGCTCAAACAGCCGGAAGCTGTCCACCAGCCCCAGGTCCAGCAGGCGCCCCAGGGCCTCACGCTCGGGGGTGCTGCACAGGATCTTCTCCCGCCACAGCTCGGGGTCGTGCACGTCGCGGTCCTGGGGAGCGATGTTGAAGTCCCCCAGCACCACCAAGCGCTGGTGTCTGCCGATCTGGTCCTTCACGTACTCCGTGACCTTGGCCAGCCAGTCCAGCTTGTAGGCGAACTTGTCCGAGCCCACCTCCTGGCCGTTGACGACATACAGGTCCAGCACCCTAACGCCGGCGATGGTCGCCCCCAGGATGCGGCGCTGGGGATCGTCCAGCCCGGGGATCTCCGTGACGACGGCCTCGGCCGGTGCCCGGCTGAGGATCGCCACGCCGTTGTACGTCTTCTGGCCGGAGTACACCACCCGGTATCCGGCGGCCTCGATATCGGCCACCGGAAAGCTCTCGTCGGCAAGCTTGGTCTCCTGTAAGGCGAGAATGTCGGGTCCCACCGCCGCCACCCAATCCAGCACCTGCGGCAAGCGGACCTTAAGAGAATTGACGTTCCAGGTGGCAATCTTCACAGCAGCTAATCAGAGCGCGGGTATCCTGCCGGCGACGGTCCCGGAAAGACCCTCCGGTCCCCCGCTTAGACCGGGGCGCAGGCTAATGTGGCAAGGTAGAAGTGGGCGGTGTGCGTTCATACCCTGAACCCTCCATGCCGCCGCCGCTGCAGCCAGTCGAGCATCAGGGCGCCAACGCCGAAGCCCAGGAAGAACATGGCCGCCACGATGGTCCGGATCCACTCGCTCAGGAAGGACGCCAAGCCGGACGCAAGCGACTCCCGTACGGCCGGAGCACCGACCGTTACACTGACGGCTCCGCTGCGTGACTCGGCCAGTCGCGTTTCCGCCTCCGCCAGCCTGTGCTTGAAGTCACGGTTCTCGTCCTGCAGCCGCTGCAGTTCCTTGAGCGCCCCGTTGACCTGCGCCACCTCGGGGTTTTCGCGCTTGGCCGCCGCGAGCTGATTCCGCAGGCTCTCCACCTCTCCCCAGGCGGCCTTGAGCTCCTCGGTGCGGGTCTTCTTCCAGGTCTCGAGGTCGTCCACCATCAGCTTGGCCGGCACCTCCGCCGTGAGATAGGTGGCATCCACCCAGCCCACGATGCCGTCCGGTGTCTTGACCTGCGCCAGGTCGCCATCGCGCGCCAGCACCTCCAAGGAGGTGCCCGAGGGAACTACCTTGACGATCGCACTATCGCGGGTCTTATCTTCGTGCACTCCCACCAGCAGGCGGTCGATCACGTACAAGGACTCGGCTCTGACCGGGCGCGGCAGTCCACCAGCCAGCAGCACCAGGCCCAGTCCGGCAATCGCCGCCCGGCCTGCCGGCCTCAGTCTCATGCGGCGATTCCGCTGTGGCGCAGCAAGGCCTCGATACGCGGCTCCCTGCCGCGGAACTCGACGAACAGATCCATGGGCTCGCGCGAGCCCCCCTGCTCCAGGACGGACTGCATGAAGGCATTTCCCGTCCCACGGTCGAAGATGCCCTGCTCCTCGAAGCGGGAGAAGGCATCGGCCGACAGCACTTCCGCCCATTTGTAGCTGTAGTATCCGGCCGCGTAGCCACCGGCAAAGATGTGGGAGAAGCCGTGGGCGAAACGGTTGCAGGCGGGGGGCATGATCACCGCGACCTCTTCGCGAACCTGCTCCAGAAGTTGCTGGATACGTCCGCCCGCAAGCGGGTCGTACTCCAGGTGCAGCCGAAAATCAAATAACGCAAACTCGAGCTGGCGCACCATCTGCATTCCCGATTGGAAGTTCCTGGCCGAGCGCATCTTCTGGTACAGCGCGTCCGGCAGCGGCGCCCCGCTCTCGTAATGGCGCGCGAACAGCCCGAGCGCCTGCCGCTCCCAGCACCAGTTCTCCATGATCTGGCTCGGCAGTTCCACCGCGTCCCACGCCACCCCGTTGATACCGGCAGCGCTGGGATAGTCCACCTGGGTGAGCAGGTGGTGCAGACCGTGGCCGAACTCGTGGAACAGGGTCAGCACCTCATTGTGGGTGAGCAAGGAGGGTTTGCCGCCCACCGGGGGCGTGAAGTTGCACACCAGGTAGGCTACCGGATGCTCCAGGCCAGCGCCGGTCCTGGCCCGGCCCACGCACTCACCCATCCAGGCGCCGCCCCGCTTGCGGGGACGGGCATACGGATCCAGGTAGAACTGACCCCTTAGCCGCCCCTGCTCATCGTAAATTGCGTGGAAAACCACGTCCGGATGCCAGGTCTCCACACCCTCCAACGCCCGAATGTCCAGTCCATAAAGGCGCTTGGCCACTTCAAACAGACCCTGGAGGACCCGGGGCAAAGGGAAATAAGGGCGCAGGCTCTCCTGGGAGAATTCGTACCTATGCTCACGCAGCCTCTCTGAATAGTAGGCCACGTCCCAAGCCTCGACGACCTCGACCCCATCGCGCTCGCGGGCAAAGCTGCGCACCTCGTCAAGCTCCCGCAGGGCCATAGGCCGCGATCGCCGGGCGAGATCCCGCAGGAAGCCCAGCACCTCGTCGGGACTGCGCGCCATCTTCCTGGCCAGTGAGTACTGGGCATAGCTGGGAAAGCCGAGCAGCGCGGCCAGCTCATGGCGCAGGCGCAGGATCTCTTCCATCACTGGGGTGTTGTCCCAGATGCCGGCATTGGGACCCTGGTCGGAAGCGCGCGTCACATACGCCTCGTACATCTCTCGGCGCAGATCCCGGTCGCAAGCATAGGTCAGGACCGGCATATAAGACGGTAGGTCCAGCGTGAATACCCAGCCCTCCAGACCATCGTCGTCGGCCGCCTTGCGGGCCAGGGCCAGGGCGCCATCGGGCAGCCCCTCCAGCAGCGCCGGGTCGGCCACGTGCTTGCGCCAGCCGTGGGTGGCATCCAGCACGTTCTGCTGGAACCGGCTGGCGAGGGTGGACAGCGCCTCGGAGACCTGCTTGAAGCGCGCCTTCTGCTCCTGCGGCAGATCCACTCCGGACAAGTGGAAATCGCGCAGGCCCTCGTCGATGATCTTGCGCTGAGCCGTACCCAGGGTCGCGTACTCCGGACCCTCGGCGATGGAGCGACAGGCGGCATAAAGTCGCGCGTTGTGCCCCATCTCCGTGTGATAGGTGCTGAGCTTGGGCAGGCACGCGTTGTAGGCTTCGCGCAGGGGCTCGCTGTCGGCCACCGCGTGCAGGTGGCTTACCGGCGACCAAGTCCGGTCCAGCCGGTGCCGCAGCTCCTCCAGCGGCTGGATCAGGTTGTCCCAGGTGTAACAGGTGTGCGCGTCCAGCAGCCGGCGCACCGTCTCCCCTGCCTCCGCGAGGATCTGCTCCATGGCCGGGACCACGTGCTCGGGACGGATCGCAGAAAACGGTGGAAGCTCTTGCCTTCTAAGCAGAGGGTTGCCGTCTTCTGTTGGCATGGCGCAAATAGATCTCACAGGGTCCTGATTGACCTGTGATTATAGTGCCGCGGTCAAACCGGGGTAAACAAGCCTTCGGGGCGTGGGGCCGAAAGTCGGGCTGCACTCCGCACCCCGTTCCCTGCCGCTCCCGCCACCCCCCTAGTGGAATCCCCGCACTCCTAGCATCCAGGTAGCAATGCCCCCGCACAGAAGGAACAGGGCCATGCCGCCGCGCGCGAACCAGCGGTAGCGGCGGGCCAAACCGTCCTGTGGAAGCACCGAGATAATGTAAGGCAGGCTGCGCTCGGCTGGCTTCGTAAGCAGGCTGGTGCCGCCCTGAGCCTCGCGCTCCGCCCGCGCCTTGAGCACCTCGGCCCTGGCGGCCTTGCGGGCCGTCTCCCATTCGCGCACGTCCACCTTGCCGTCCCCGTCGGCATCGAACCGGCGCATCCGTGACGGATCCTTCTTCCAGGTGCTGAGCAACGCTTTGACCTCCTCCGCGGCATCTCCCAGATCGCCGGCCCCGCCTACCGTCCTGAACTCACCGATGGCGTAGAGCGGGTCGGCCGGAAGCACGCGTTCTTCCCGGTAGCGGTAACGGCCGATGGCAAGGAAGCCGCTGGTTGCGCCGCGCGGACCCGTCACCGGCTGCCGGCTGTCGCCATACCACAGATCATTGGCCGATGGCGTGACCGCCGCCCCCTCCGGATCGACGATGCAGCTCCCGGTATCGTCCACGACCAGAAACAGGTCATCGCTTACTCCCTGAGCCACGGTGCGCCACTCGGTGCGCGCATGGCCCCTGGCGTCGTGCTTGCGTTGCTTCTCCTGTACCTTGTAGCGGTACCAGGTGCAACGGGTGCCGGTCAGGGGGGCGACAATGGGGGTACCTGGCAACAGCTCGGCAGTGCCGTTGAGCTCCACGTAGCCCTGGGCAGCCGAACGGACCTTGGAGGTGGGCGTATCTTCCATGATCCGGGCCCTGCGCACGAAGCGGAAGGCGACATAGAATCCGCCCACGGCCAAGCCGGCGGCCGCGAGGACCGCTAGCCAGAACTCCATGGGCTGCATACGTAGTACGCGGGCGGCCAGCCCGCCAGCCGCGGTTGCAGGGTCCATCGCTACTGGAACAGGGCCTTCAGATCCACGTCCTTCTTCTCCTGCTCGGCGAACTCCAGCAGCACGCGGGCACCGAAGTTGAACAAGCGGGCAATGAAGATGTCGGGAAACTGCTCGATGCGGATGTTGTTGAGATTGACGGTCTCGTTGTAGAACTCGCGCCGATCGGCGATGGCGTTCTCGAGGCCCGTGATCCGGGCCCGCAGATGAGTGAAGTTCTCGTTGGACTTGAGGTCGGGATAAGCCTCGGCCACGGCGAACAAGTTCATCACCCCGGCCCGTAGCTGGGCCTCGGCCGGCCCCAGCGCGCCTACGTCACCCTTCTCCCGGGCGGCGAACACGGCCGAGCGGGCACGCATGACCTTCTCCATGGTATCCTGCTCAAACTTCATGTACTGCTTACAGGTCTCCACCAGCTTGGGCAGCTCGTCGTGACGCTGCTTGAGCAGAACGTCGATGTTGGCCCACGCCTTGGAGACGTTGTGCTTGAGCCCTACCAGGTTGTTATAGATCACCACGCCATACAGCAGCACGGCTGCCAGCAGGCCCAGAAAAACAAAGGTTCCTATACCCATACCCTTTCCCCCCAACACAAGTGCCAGTGTATAGGGCAGCCCTTCCGTGGACTGCCCGTTCGGTGGCGCCGCCATCAACCGGACAGCGGCATACGCCGCCTCACCGCTGCGGCCGGCGGTCCCTCCGGCTCGCCCCGGTCAGGCCCAAACCGAACACCAGGGCCAGGCTGTCCGCACCCCGTCCTCCGGGTTGTCGGCACTGCCAGCCGTAACTATAAACGTTCCCCCGGTTTGGGCGAAGCGGGGTTGGTTTTGTCCGCTTCTTGCGGTTATAGTGGCGCCTCAACGCAACCCCGGCGGGAGAGACCGGCCACTGCCCCCAGACGGGCGCCCGGCCGGC
>CAYWTP010000244.1:0-5657 GCA_964461215.1 uncultured Ectothiorhodospiraceae bacterium
TCCGTCCCGCCCGGGTAGCATCAGGTCCAGCAGGATCAGATCGGGCGGGTGCCGGCGCACGCAGGGAACGACTTCCAGGCCGTTGTCCAGTCGCTGCGTCTCGTAGCCGGCGGCGCTCAGATAGTCCGCAAGCAGCCGCGCGAGCTTGGGCTCGTCCTCCACAATCAGTACCTGCCGGCCATGGCTGCTCATAGAGGGAGCTCCACGCGTACCCACAGGCCGCCCAAAGGCGAGGGCCGAGCGCTGATGCTGCCGCCATGGGCCTCCGCGATGTTCCTGCAGATGGACAGGCCCAGACCCGCACCGCCGTGAGCCCGGCTGCGCGATGCCTCGACCCGGAAGAAGCGTTCAAACAAGTGCGGTAGATCCGCGGCGGCGACACCTGGTGCCGAGTCCTGAAAGTCCAATGCGAGGATGGTCCGTTCACGCCTGGCCTGTACCCGCAGCCGGCCCCCCGGGTCGGTGTAGCGCAAGGTGTTGCGCAGTAGATTCCGGTAAAGCTGGGAGAGCCGATCGGGATCCGCATTCAGGGTCACCCGTTGCTCCAGGGGATCATCGAATTCGACCTCGATCCGCTGCTCATGGAACGCGGCGGCGAGAGACTCCAGGTCATCGCCGAGCACCGCGATCGGATCGGTCTGTCGCTTGTGGTAATTCAGGGCGCCAAGATCCGACATGGACAGCTCGTAAAGATCGTCCACCAGCCGGTGCAGCCGCATCACGTCGGAATAGAGCGACTCGACGGCCTTGGCGTCCAGCGCTCTCACGCCATCCTGCAAGGCCTCCAGCTCCCCGCGCAGCACCGCCAGGGGCGTGCGCAGCTCGTGCGATACGTCGGCCACCCATTGCCGGCGCAGGCGCTCGTTCTTCTCCAAGGCCAGTGCGAGATCGTTGAAGTCCTGGGCGAGCCCGCCTACCTCGTCGCGGGATTGCACCGGAATGCGGGTGGCGTAGCGTCCGGCCGCCAGCTCCCGCGAGCCAGCCGCGAACGCCCGCAGCGGACGTACCAGGCGATGGGCCAGCGGCAGGGCCAGGGCGGCTGACAGCACCACCATCCCCAGGGCGATGAGCACGAACGAATCGGTCTGCTGCTCGAGAAAGCGGATCTCGCCGATCTGCTCCAGCTTCGGACCGGGCAGCACGCCCAGATAGCCCACCGTCGTCCCGCCCACCTTGATGGGCCGCAGGGCCAGCGCGGCCGTCCTGTCGGGCCGTCCCACCACCACCTTGCGGCTGGCGTCCAGGAGCATGAGCCGCAATTCCAGCGGCGGGGGGCGTCCCTCGCGATGTGGCTCGTCACGCTCGGGCGGCCACTCGCCCCCGGTCCGGGCATAGCGTACCCAGGGTGGCGGATGGTGATGGGGACGTTCGCGGGTCTCCAGCAGCAGGCTGACCCAGCGCCCCGGCTCAGCTTGCAGCCTGCTCCAGCCGCCATCCTGGGCGTAGATTTCGGCCAGGCGCGTGCTCAAGGCGTCCAGGCGCTCCGCCTGACGCGCTTCCACGAACCGGACGAAGCCCCGTTCGAAGGACCAGGTCATGAAGAACACCATTCCTACCACCACCACGCCCGTGGCGGCCAGAAAGCTCAGGAACAGCTTGGTCTTGACGGACGGATGCAAAGGGCTTGTCCAGTAATGACAAGCCCTAATTATGGATGCACATTGGGCAAGGAGTGTGCACGTGCGGTGGGCCCGAGCAGCGGCTGGGCGGGGCTTGCGGCCCGAGCGCGGCGGGCTCAGGACGGGCCTGCGAACGCCCTGATGGTCTGCAGGCAGCCGTTGCTTTCCGCCGTCCCGCTTGGCGTACACAAGGAGCCGGGGGGAGCTGTGGCCCAGGTCTGGGCGGGGGCCGGGCGGCCCAGATAATAGCCCTGCCCGAAATGAAAGCCGGCGCGCCGGCAGAACTCAAGCTCGCGCTGACACTCGATGCCTTCGGCAACACAGGCGATCCCCATGTCCCGCACCATGGCCACCAGCGTCTGCACCAGATTGCGCTTGGCCGCGGACGCCGTGTGGATGCCCCGAATCAAGGACATGTCGAACTTCAGGTAATCGGGTGGAACCTCCACCAGCTCCAGCAGGCGGGCCTGGCCTGCCCCGAAGTCGTCGTAGGCCAGGGTGATGTCCAGCTCGGTGAGCGCGTCCTTGAGCTCGGCCATGGCGGCGCCGTCCGACACGGTGGCCTCGTGGATCTCCATGGCCAGCACCTGCTCCGGGAACTGGGCGCGAAGTCGACGCAGGGAAGCAATCAGCTCGACCCCTAACAGCTCTGTCGGGTGGGTATTCACGAACAGCGGGGGAGGGCCCGGAAGCTGGCTGCCGGTGTAGACGCCCTCCCACCGGAAGAGATCGCTCAGGGCCGGCTCCTGGCCGATCGCTTCGGCGATGCGGAACAGCTCGTATGGGGCCCTGGGAAGGGGATCGAACCGGCCACGCCCCAATACCTCGTAGGAAAATATGCGTTGGCCGTCCAGCTCAACAATGGGCTGAAAAAAAGGAATCACGGCGCGCAGGGCCAGCATTTCGCGCAGCTTGCCCGTGCCTGCGGCGATGCGCTCGGGCAGGGCGGCCGGGCTAACGGCGTTGTGGATGGTGGGGTCCTGCGTGTCGTCGCTGTCGACCTTGGCTCGGCCGACGATGAATTCAGTCCGCGAGAAGTGGATGATGTCGCCTTCGCTCAGTGGCACGGGCTCCAGCACGCGCCGGCGGTTGACAAAGGTGCCGTTCAAACTGTCGAGGTCCCGCAGCCACAAATGCCCTGCGTGCCAGTGGATTTCGGCGTGGAGCCCCGAGACGTCCTTCGGCGGCAGGCACAGCTCCGCTTCACCACGCCGTCCCACGCGATAGGGCAGCACGTTAATGCTGTAGCGGTGCGGAATCCTGTCGTCCCCGATGTACCCTTCGAGATACCAGAACTCGGATGTTTGCGACCGGGCCATAGGAGAACTTGCTGCGCTTGAGAAGGCTCCGTGGGTCAATCGAGTGGCCGCCGGGTCCAACCAGTCGCCGGGTGAGCCTCTACAACCCGCGGCGCGTCCGTTGAGGTAGCGGCCTGAATCCGCACGACTTGAGGTTGCAGCTGCAACGCGGCCAAAGGGTGACACGGGTTTGGGTCCGCGGGCAAGCCGTGCCGGGCGAAAACCGCCAGGACTGGGACTATCTCCACCCGCATGTGCCCGCCGCCTGGCAGTAATTCCGGGAAAGTCCAGTCAAGACAATGCCTGAGACCCAGCCGGCGGGTGGAAATCGACGCGATGATGGAGACACGCACCAGCGAGTGATCGGTGTTTACTGCAGGCGATAGGATTCGACCCATTGGAAGCCCAGCCTGCCTGCCCGGGTGCCTACGGTGATCTCCGAGGCACCCGGACGCGTCGCGGCATAGACGGACCGGCTCACGATGATCTCCTCCCTGGACCTGCCCTCGCGCCAGGACCGCAGCACCACGTGATAGGTGGTCGAATCCTTGGAGCGGGTGTAGTGCTTCTCCACGGCCTCGGCCCGATGCTGGACCGTGGGTGAGGTGTCGAGGTAGCCGTTCAGAAACAGCAGCAGCCCGAAGCCCCCGGCAGGGAAGGCGAGCAGGGCGCCGGCCAGGGCGGCGGTGACCTCCAGGTGGGAGGATGAGCGTCCCTTCAGCCAGCTCACGGCCAGGATGCCGAACATCACCAGCGCCGGCACGCTGTAGCGCAGGCTCACGAGGAATGCGTCCAGCTTGTCGAGCGCGGCGTAGAATCTGAAGTTGGTCGCCAAGCTGGCTACGGCCGCGGCCGCGCTTGCCACCAGCACGGCGAAGATCAGCACCCGCTTGACCTTCCAGGCTGCCGCCCCGGCGATTCTCGGCTCGTAGTATTGCTCCGGCAGATCCGAGGCCAGGGTCTTGAGCGCCGCGACGGCATGCTGGATCAGATCCGGCTCGCGGCTGTCTCCGGGCCTGAAGGGCTGGATCGTTGCCTGGATGGACTTGCCGTCGTGGACCACCCGGGAGAACCCCTGCTGGAACAGGCCGACCATGGCTTCACGTTTGTGGTGGTCCTGGAAGTAGCTGCGCGTGAAGGCCACCGACTCGGTGTCGAGGTACAGGTCCTGATCGAATATCGGATCACCGGTCTGGATCTCCTCGGCAATCCCCAGGCGCTTGAATAAGCGGTCGAAGCCTTTCTCCTTCTTGACCTTGAAGGCGCCGGGCGAAACGCATTCCACGCCGACGGTAAAACGCGGAGGGCTGTTACGCGAGCCCGGAACATATTGGTACCTGTAAGGCTGGCCGGCTATCTCCGCCTCATACTTCCTTCCTGGTACCACGGGTGCGGTGCCCAGGGCGTCGCCCAGGTGCTTCAACGTGCGCTTCTGCCACCGGTAGGCGAGGACGATGATCGCTGCCACGGCGCCGAGCACCAGCAGCACGGCGCCGATGCCTGCCGCCCGCGCAGCGGAGCCCGCGCCAGCCGCCGCCGGCGGCCAGAACAGCACGGCCGCAAACAACCACGCAGGGGTCCGGCCGGATGAGCCGAAGACACGAAATCCGCGATGCATGCTCATGGACCGGGCTCCTCCCTGACGGACTGAGGCTATGGTGCATACGCAAGCCGACGGTGCCCGCCCTCACCCGGTAGAAATCGGCTGACCGGCGTGGAAATTAACCACAAAGGCACGAAGGCGCAAAGAAACGCAAAGAGTATCTGGGAATCTAGGCGAAGGGCCGGACTACCGCCGAGTTGCCTTCAGACCTAACATTCCTTCGTGCCTTTGCGTCTTTGTGGTCAACTCTCTTGAGGTCGAGCGAACCTTGTGTCGGTGCGCGAGATCGCGGCTGCTCCCCATACTCCTGCTACTCTCGCCAGGCTTCACCGGCTGATAACCGGAATCTTGCCGATCTTCACCCGCCACTCGGCCGGTCCCTGCTCGTGTACCGAGACCCCGCGGCTGTCTACGGCCACGGTGACCGGCATGTCCTTGACCTTGAGCTCGTAAATGGCCTCCATGCCCAGATCCGCGAAGGCTAGCACGCGGGCGCTGCGGATAGCCTTCGATACCAGATAGGCCGCACCGCCCACCGCGATCAGATAAACGGCCCGATGGCGCTTGATGGAATCGACGGTGGCCGGGCCGCGTTCGGCCTTGCCGATCATGCCCAGGATGCCGGTCTTGTCCAGCATCATGTCGGTGAACCTGTCCATGCGGGTGGCGGTGGTGGGGCCCGCGGGGCCCACCGCCTCACCGGACACCGGATCCACGGGGCCCACGTAGTAGATGAAGCGGTTCCGCAGGTCCACGCCCTCGGGCAGGGGCTCACCGCGGGCGAAGAGGTCGGCGATGCGCTTGTGGGCCGCGTCCCTGCCGGTCAGCAGCGTGCCCGAGAGCAGGAGGCGTTCGCCGGTCTGCCAGCCGTGTACGTCCTCGGCCGTGAGCGTATCCAGATCCACCCGCCGCACCTCCGGGCCCAGCTCCCAGGCAATGTCCGGCCAGTCGGCCAGGGCGGGGGGGGCCAGTTGCGCCGGGCCGCTGCCGTCCAGGGAGAAATGCAGGTGGCGGGTCGCGGCACAGTTGGGGATCATGGCGACCGGCAGCGAGGCGGCGTGGGTGGGGTACTCCTTGATCTTCACGTCCAGCACGGTGGTCAGGCCACCGAGGCCCTGGGCGCCGATGCCGAGCGCG
>CAYWTP010000245.1:0-5652 GCA_964461215.1 uncultured Ectothiorhodospiraceae bacterium
GGCGTGTCCTGCGGGCCTCACATGGACGGCACGGCCTAAAGATCCTGCGTATGTGGTACGGCTTAACGGCGCATTAGCCCTTCAACGGCAAGGAGTGAGGAGATGACGGCGAGAAGACTGTGGATTCCAGTCGTTGTTCTTGGGCTGGCGATGCTCGTCTATGCCTGCAGCACGCTCGCTCCTATGGAGACGATCTGCGGCACAGGCGCCGGACACATAAAGGGCGAAGCGCTTTGCGTCGGGCGGAGAGCGGACAGCTTTCCGGCTGCGGACGAGGACTACTTTCAAGACATGGACTACGGCGTGACCAAGCATCCGGAGCAGGTCGCCGCCGCACTGACGCCCTACCTTCCCGGGCTCTCACCGCACGACGCCGTCGACGCCGTCGTCAAGGGGCGCAACAACTGGATCGTCTGGACGGGGGGCAATGATCGCCTCTGGAACATCCTGGCCAACAAGACCGTCGGCAATCTGGACTTCCTCAAGACGCTGTCCGATTACCCGGGTCTCAATTACAGCCGCGATAACCGCTGGCGTTACCTCGGCCTCGTCAATGAGCCATGCTTCCGCAAGGCGACCGGACCGCGAGCCGATCGTTTCGGCCTGTGGCTTGACGAGCGCGATGCGGACTGTCCGCCCGACCCCTTCGAGAATGAACAGAAGTATCCGGGGGTGAAAATCGGAGCCCGCGGAAAGAACATTCCCGTCGGCTCCTACTATGGCTACGCCACGGGCGTCGTCGGGCTGCGCCTGTTCCCCAACCCCGACTTCGACGAGGCAGCGCAGAAGCGCTGGGATCCCGTGCGCTACTACGAGGATCCGAGCTATTACAACAATAAGAACCTGGTTCGCCCGTACCGCGTGGGTATGTCCTGCGGCTTCTGCCACGTCGGGCCGAATCCGGCCAATCCGCCGAAGGATCCGGAAAGCCCGAAGTGGGAGAACCTCAACTCCAATCCGGGCGCCCAGTATTTCTGGGTCGATCGGATCTTCGTCTGGAACGTGGACGAGTCGAGCTTCCCCTACCAGCTCTTTCATACCTCCCGCCCTGGCGCCCTGGATACCTCGTTCATCTCCACGGACTACATCAACAACCCGCGGACGATGAACGCCGTGTACAGCCTCGGCGCCCGCCTGGCAATCGCCAAGAAGCTCGGCAAGGAGCGTCTGACAGGCGGCGAGCTGAACAACGAGCAGCTCAACAAGTACGTCGACGCCGGCACACCGCTTGCCGATTTCTACCAGAAGCCGGACGTGGTATGGACGCCGCGGGTGCTGAAAGACGGCTCGGATTCCGTCGGGGCGCTGGGGGCATTGAACCGGGTCTTCGTGAATATCGGCCTGTTCAGTGAGGAATGGCTGGAGCACTTCACGCCGCTGGTCGGTGGCACGCACTTCACCCCTTTCCCGATCGACAGCGCCAACAAGAACTCGAGCTATTGGAACGCCACCGAGGCGCAGACCCCCGACGTCGCGCTGTTCTTCCTCGCGACCGCGCAGCCCGACTATCTGAAGAACGCGCCCGGCGGCAGTGCCTATCTGACGAAAGACCGCGGAACGCTGGCCCGCGGCAAGATCGTCTTTGCCGAGCGCTGCGCCCGCTGCCACTCGAGCAAGCTGCCGGAGCAGGCATTCAGCTTCTTCCCCGATGACGGCTGCGTCGGGCCCGGCTACCTCAAATGCTGGAACAACTACTGGACCTGGACCAAGAGCGAGGACTTCAAGCGCCAGATGCGCGCCATCGTGCTCGCCGATGACTTCCTGACCGACAACTACCTGTCCACCGAGCTGCGGGTGCCTGTCACGCTGCTGGAGACCAACGCCTGCGCATCGCTCGCCACCAATGCCCTGTCCGGAGACATCTGGGACAACTTCTCCTCGCAGTCCTACAAGGATCTGCCCTCCGTGGGCCGGATCATGGTCCACAATCCGATCACCGGCGAGCCGCGCGAGTACACCATGCCGGCCGGTGGCAGGGGCTACATCCGTCCCCCATCCCTCATCAGCGTGTGGTCGAGCGCGCCGTTTCTGCTCAACAACACCCTGGGTGACTTCTACTGGTCGGGATCGGTCGCCGACCGCATGAAATCCTTCGACAGCGGCATCGAGCAGCTACTGTGGCCGCAGAAGCGAAAAGGGAGCCGCCAGTACCTGACCGCCTCGGGCAAGACCGTCCCCGGGGTCATCGACGTGACCTCGGCCAGCACCTACCTGCGCGTGCCCGCCGGCTATCTGCCGGACTTCCTGCAACCGCTGGTGGGTCCGCTGAGCACCGTCAAGCCGTGGCTGTTCGGCCAGGACGGCATCGAGATCGGACCCATACCCAAAGGCACGCCGGTCAATCTGCTCTCCAACATCGATCTGGAACGCAAGCCGGAGGTCTTCAAGCTGCTGCTCAAGATCACGCAGGATCTCAAGGCACTTCCGCGGGGCGCGAGCGACGAGCAGGCACGCGCGGTGTTCGCCAACCTCGTCGACCCGCTGGTCGCCGTCAGCAAGTGCCCTGACTATGTCGTGAACCGGGGTCACTACTTCGGCACCGACTACTTCAAGGAGGAGCCGGGGCTGAGCGACGCGGACAAGCGGGCCTTGATCGCGTTTCTGAAGACGATGTAGGCGGCGTACGGCAGCCGACGACTCGGCACCTGCGGACTGACCACACGCCTACCGCCGTGCAGATCATGCGCATGCGACTTGCTTCCAGCAACCGCCGGCTATCGCGACGCCGCTTCCTCGAGCTGTGCGCCGCTTGTGCCTCGGGGGCAGTCTCGCTGCTGTCAGGGTGCGCCGGGCTGATCAAGCCCGGCGGATCGTCGCTGCCGTTTCCCGATCTGAGCTGCTCGCCCGTCGCCGGTAGTGAGGGCGAATTCGACTACGTGGTGGTCGGCTCCGGCGCCGGCGGGGGTCCGCTGGCCGCCCGACTGGCCCTGGCGGGCTTCCGGGTACTGCTGCTGGAGGCGGGCGGCGAAGACGAGCCGTACGACTACCAAGTGCCGGCTTTTCATCCCCGGGCCTCCGAGGACAAGCGCCTGGCCTGGAGCTTCTTCGTGCGCCACTACGCCGACGATGCCCAGCAGGCGCGCGATGAAAAGTTCGTTGCCCAGGCCGACGGTGTGCTCTATCCCCGCGCGGCGACCGTGGGGGGATGCACGGCGCACAACGCCATGATTGTCATCTATCCGCACAACAGCGATTGGGACCACATCGCCGAGGTCACCGGCGACGCCTCCTGGAGCGCCGAGAGCATGCGGACCTATTTCGAGCGCCTCGAGCGCTGCGAGTACGTGGCCGAGGACGACACCCAAAGCCGTCATGGCTTCCGCGGCTGGCTGGCGACCAACGTGGCCGATCCCTACTTGATGGTCCGGGACAAGTTCCTGCTCACCCTGGTGGGCGCGGCCCTGAAGGAGTCGTTCGTGACCCTGGGCCGGCCGTTGGCCCGGGTGTGGCTCAAGCTGCGGGGCCACTTCGATCCCAACGACTGGCGGCTGGTGAAGGAAAGTGCCGAGGGGATCTGCCTCACCCCCCTGTCCACCGACGGCGGCCGGCGTACCGGCAGCCGGGAGCTCATCCGGCACGTGCGGCAGACATGCCCGGAGAACCTGGTTGTGCGCACCCACGCTCTCGTGACCCGGGTCCTGCTCGACGACAACAAACGTGCCACCGGCGTGGAGTACCTGGCGGGGACACACCTGTACGCCGCGGATCCCGGCTTCAGTCAGGGAGAAGCTGGCCGTACCGGGATTGCGTCGGCACGGCGCGAGGTCATCCTGTGTGGCGGCGCCTTCAACACCCCCCAGCTATTGAAGCTCTCCGGGATCGGGCCACGGGCCGAGCTGACCGCGCATGGCATCGTGCCGCGCGTGGACCTGCCCGGCGTCGGGGAGAACCTGCAGGACCGCTACGAGGTGTCCGTGGTCACCCGGATGAAGGGTAAGTTCTCCGCCATCGAGGGCATGAAGTTTAGGGCTCCGGAGCCCGGAGAAGAACCCGATCCACAGTTCCGCGAGTGGCTCCAGGGCAAGGGTCCTTATACGACGAATGGCGCCGTCGTATCGCTGATCAAGCGCTCCTTCCCCGAACGCCCGGAGCCGGACCTCTTCATCTTCGGACTGACGGGGTTCTTCAAGGGCTACTATCCTGGCTACTCGCAGGCCATCGCCCGGGGCCAGGACTACTTCACGTGGGCCATTCTGAAGGCTCACAGCAACAACCGGGCCGGACGCGTCACTCTGCGCTCGAATGACCCGCGGCAGGTACCCGACATCAACTTTCACTACTTCGAAGAAGGCACGGAGCCGGCGCAGGACCTGGAGTCCGTCGTCGCCGGGCTGCAGACCGCGCGCCGGATCAACGAGCGCTGCCGCGAGATCATCGCGGAGGAGATCGTGCCCGGACCCGGCGTCGAGACGCCGGAGCAGATCCGCCGGTTCATCCGCGACAACGCCTGGGGCCACCACGCCTCCTGCACCTGCAAGATGGGGCCGGCCACCGATCCGCTGGCTGTGGTGGACAGTCGCTTTCGTGTGCATGGGACCGGCAGCCTGCGGGTGGTAGACGCCTCGGTCTTTCCGAGGATCCCAGGATTCTTCATCGTCTCCGCCGTGTACATGATCAGCGAGAAGGCGAGCGACGTGATAATCGCAGACGCAAAGGCGCGGTCCGGCGCCCCGGAGAACGCACCGGTGACCGGTTGAGCGGATAGGCTGAGCACCGGCCGAAGTCCTGCCGTCGTCTCCGGCCTGGAGAGTGGCCCGGATCACGGCATCAGGCGGCCCGAACGGCCGCGGAGGTAGAGACCATGAACGCAAACGTTACGGCAGACAGCCGCCCATCGGAGGCGGTCGACGCGATCAGCTCGGCCAAGGACCTCTTCGCACGGGACCGCGAGGCCGGCCTTGCCGTGCTGAACCTTCTGTTCCGGGAAGGCAAAGTCCCGGATCCACCCCCGGATGGCCCTTACAACGGCGAGCTGGTGGCCGTCGACATTGCGCCGGGCCTCAGTCAGCTTGTGGGATGGCTCGCCTCCCTGTGGATGCCCTGGAAAGGCAAGTTCCTGATCCGGACGCAGAGCCAAGGCGACAACATCTTCTCCGGCAGCTCACGTTCGATGATGCGCATTCTGTTTCCGTTCTACCGGGGCATGGTGGATTTCGAGCCCGGAGCCTTCCGCGCCTTCGTCTTCCAGACCTCGGTCGATGCCGGCATGGTGGATCGGGACCGCCAGGTCTTCAGGATCGATTACGACCGCCCCGACAATCCGGCCCTTTCGATCCGCCGCATCGTCGATGAGATCGTACAGGTGGGAGACGGTCTGTATCTCGGCAAGATCCACTTCAAGTGGTGGTGGGGTGTGTGGGACATGATCGGCTACTTCGCTTTGCGGCCACGCCCGTGACGGCGTGTTCGCCGGGACCGTCCGGTCCACACGTTGGTGATGGGTTAAGAACTTTGGGCCGGGGTCTGACCGGCACGAGCCTCCGGGACACGCCGCAGATACGTCCTTGTAGCCTCGGCGGCCGCCCTGCTATGCCACGCCGTCCTGCGTGGCCGCGCAGGCCCAGGGCAGTCCATCCATGGACTGCCCGTTCGGCGGCGCCGCTGTTCACTGGACAGCGGCGTGCTCCGCCTCACCCCTGCGGCCGGCGGTCC
>CAYWTP010000246.1:0-5645 GCA_964461215.1 uncultured Ectothiorhodospiraceae bacterium
GATTGAGGAGCGTACCGGTGCCGACATTCCGCTGATCTTCGAACTGGAAGGTGAGCCTGGTTTTCGCCGCCGCGAGAAGGCCATGCTGGAGGAGCTGACGGCGCTGCGCGAGATCGTGCTTGCCACCGGCGGCGGCGCCGTGCTTGACCCGGAAAACCGCGCCCTGCTACGCCAGAAGGGAACCGTCGTCTACCTCTTCGCTCCCATCGAGCACCTCTACCAGCGTACCCGGCGGGACCGCAACCGCCCGCTGCTCCAGACCGAAGATCCCCTCCTGCGGCTTGAGCAGATCATGGCGGAGCGGGATCCTCTCTACCGGGAGGTGGCTGATTTGATCGTCAAAACCGATCATCGTACAGTCCACAGTGTGGTCAATGAGGTGCAGCGACGGCTATTGCAGCTATGAATACCTTGCAGGTGGAGCTGGGCGAGCGCAGCTACCCTATCTACATAGGCACGGATCTGCTGGGACGATTCGACTTGATCGCCTCCCACGTGGTCGGGCGCAAGGTCATGGTGGTAACTAACAAGACCGTCGCGCCGTTGTACTTGGAGCCGGTGCTGAGTGCCCTGGGCGGCCTCGACGCCGACAGCGTGGTGCTGCCCGACGGGGAGGAGTACAAGACCTTGGAAACGCTGGGGCGGATCTTCGACGCGCTGCTCTCACGCCGTCACGACCGCCAGACCACCCTGGTCGCGCTGGGCGGCGGCGTGGTGGGCGACATTGCAGGATTCGCTGCGGCCACCTACCAGCGGGGGGTCTCGTTCATTCAGGTCCCCACGACCCTGCTGGCACAGGTGGACTCGTCGGTGGGCGGCAAGACCGGGGTGAATCATCCCCTGGGCAAGAACATGATCGGCGCCTTCCACCAGCCCAACTGCGTAATCGCCGACACCACCACGCTGAGCACTCTCGACGACCGCCAGCTCCGGGCCGGGATCGCCGAGATCATCAAGTATGGCCTGATTCGGGACTCGGAGTTCTTCTGCTGGCTCGAAGCGAACATGAGCGCGCTGCTCGTCAGGGACCCCGCGGCCCTGGCTCTTGCCGTCGAGCGTTCGTGCCGCGACAAGGCGGCGGTGGTGGCCGCTGACGAGAGGGAGGCTGGATTGCGCGCGCTTCTCAACCTGGGGCACACCTTCGGGCACGCCATCGAGACCGGCATCGGTTACGGGGAGTGGCTGCACGGGGAGGCGATAGCCGCCGGCATGTGCATGGCCGCCCGGATGTCCGCTCGCATGGGCTGGCTCTCTCCGGATGACGTGGAGCGGATTGAGGCCCTGGTGGGGCGGGCGGGACTTCCCCACAACCCACCGGCCAGCCTGGCCGCCGAGCGCATGAGGGAGCTGATGGCGCTCGACAAGAAAGTGCGCTCGGGTCGTCTGCGGCTGGTGCTGCTGGAGGCCATCGGCCGCGCCGTGGTCACGGATCGGTTCGATGCCGCAGCCCTGGATGCAACGCTGCGACACCCGGAGCCCGACGCGGCCTGAGCGTGCGAACGCTTCGTGATCTCAACGGCGATGCACTCATCCGCAGCCCCCTCCTTTCCCGACTCTGGCCTGGCGCCCTATGCTGCCAGCGATGCCAGCTCGCGGGGCCGGCGCTTCGTCGAGCCGTCGCCGGCTTATCGTGGCCAATACCAGCGCGACCGGGATCGGATCATCCACTCGGCCGCGTTCCGGCGTCTGGAGTACAAGACCCAGGTATTCGTCAACCACGAAGGCGACATGTTCCGCACCCGGCTCACGCACTCCATCGAGGTCGCCCAGATCTGCCGCACCATCGCGCGCATCCTGCGTCTGAACGAGGATCTGGCCGAGGGCATCGCCCTGGCCCATGATCTGGGGCACACACCCTTCGGCCACGCGGGGCAGGACGCCCTGAACGAATGCATGGGTGAGCATGGCGGCTTCGAGCACAACCTTCAGTCCCTGCGGGTCGTGGACGTGCTGGAAGAGAAATACGCGGCTTTTCCCGGGCTCAACCTTACCTTCGAGTCCCGGGAAGGCATACTCAAGCACTGCACCCAGAAGAAAGCGGCAGAGCTGGGCCCCATCGCGGAGCGGTTCCTCAATGGTACCCATCCCACGCTGGAAGCTCAGATCGCCAATCTGGCCGACGGGATCGCTTACAATAGCCACGACGTGGACGACGGGCTGCGGGCGGGTCTCATCACCATCGAGCAGATGCGCGAGATCCGCTTGTTCCGGGAGCAGCACGACGAGGTCATGGGTAGCTGGCCGGGGCTACCGCTGCGCAAGGCGATTCACGAGGTCATCCGGCGCATGATCAACCGCCAGGTGGTCGACCTCGTGGAGGCCAGCAGCGCCACCATTCGTGAATTGAACCCTGCCGACGTAGAGGCGGTGCGCCAGGCCCCGCGACTTCTCATCCGCTTCAGCGTCGATATGCAGGCACAGCACCTGGGCCTCAAGCGCTTCCTGCACCAGGAGCTATACCGCCACTACCGGGTCCATCGGATGTCGCTCAAGGCCAAGCGGATAGTGCGCGGTCTGTTCGAGGCGTTCATGGACGACCGTCGCATCCTGCCGCCCGATTTCCAGTCTCACGCGCGCGCGCTGGAGGACAGCGAGGGCCCTTCCGGCGTGGCCCGCGGGGTGGCGGACTACATCGCGGGCATGACAGACAGATTTGCGATCCGTGAGTACGAGCGAATATTCAGCCCAGCGCAGCTGACCTAAGCCACCTTGCCGTAGTCCAGGTCCACCGCCGTGCACGACACGACCACGACCCTGCATTCCGAGCATCTGCGGGCCTACGGCCTGCGCACGGATCCATTCGGCGAGTCGGTCGCGGATGAGTTCTTCTTCAACACGCCGCAGCTCTCACAGCGCCTGAATCTGCTGCACCATCTGGTTCAATACAGCGACCGGGTGCTTCTGGTCACCGGGACACGCGGAAGTGGCAAGACCACCTTGCTCAACCGGCTCATCGCGTCCGCCTCGGAGCCCTGGCGGGCCAGCGTGGTAGAGGCCGATGTCGAGATGGATCCCGACAAGCTCATAAGGCAGGCCGCCGAGGGATTGGGCCTGCCAGCCCGCGGTACCCCGTCCTCCGATTCCCTGGCAGGCATGCAAGCGCATTTGGAGGCCTTGCGAGGCAAGTCCCAACGGGCAGTGCTGTTGATCGATGAGGCCCACCTGCTGCCGGCGCAGAGCCTGGCCGCGGCGCTGTCCTTGATCAAGGAGCACGATCTGGAGAGCCTCCACCTGCTGCTGTTCGGCGAGCCGCACGTGGTCGAGCAGGTCGCTGCCGCCGGCGGCCCCGGACACGACGTCACCCACGTAGTGGACATCCCGCTGCTCACCGAAGAGCAGGTCGGGGACTACATACACCTGCGCCTGAGTCATGCCGGCCTAATGGGCGACAGCCCATTTACGCCGGAGGCGGCGGCGACCATTTGCCGCAATGCCGGCGGTCTGCCGGGCCTGGTGAATACGGCGGCGCGCCAGTTTCTCATCAACCACGCCGGTGCGGCGCGCCGTCTGCCGATGCCGGCGCCCCTACGAGCGCTGAGCGCGCGCCCGCTGGTGCTGGCAGGCGGAGTGCTGCTCGCGGCAGCGGTCTTTTCTCTCGTCTGGCTGGCCGCCTCAGGCGGAGGAGCCCGGCCCGCGCAGCGGGCGATCGCCATTCCCGGCCTGGAATCCTCCGGCCCCCGCGCACCGGTCCGCGAATCCTACCAGCCCGTGCCTGGCACCACCCCAGCACCTGCCCAGGTGCGGGTCAAGCCCCTGGACAGGCCACAGACGGAGCCACCGGTGGCCATGCCAGAGCCCGGGGAGGCTCACCCGGAGCAATCTCCGCCGCCGGCAGCGGCCGCAGCGCCGGCGCCGGCCGTGCCGCGTAGCCCGGAGCCAGCACCGGTCTCCAGCGCATCTCCGCCGGCGCCCGCACCGAAGCCGGCGCCCGAGCCGAAGCCGTTGCCCAGAGCCACGCCCACGGCGGCCACCCCCCCCCGGCCGGCGTCTCCAGTGCCGCAGACATCGCATTCCGGCCCGAAGGGGGAGGCCTGGCTGCTGGCCCAGCCGTCCAGCCGCTACACCGTACAGCTCACCGGCACCCGGGAGCACCAGGCGGCGCTGGACTTCATCCGCACCCACCGCCTCGGCGCGGAGGCCGCTGTATTCCGAACCCTGCTGTCGGGCAAGGACTGGTACGTGGTGGTTCTCGGCAGCTATCCCTCCCGCGACGCGGCCATAGCCGCCATCGCCAGGCTGCCCCCGGCGCTGCGACGTCATGGTCCCTGGGCACGCGCCCTGCAGAGCGTCCATGAAGGCATAGGGCTCGCGCGCAGATCCCGCTGAGGTGCGAGCGCGAAGTCCCTGCTCCGGTGCAAGCGCACCGGCCGGCAAACCCCGTTGCTGCTTGCTGCACCACACGGCGCCGGAGGACAAGGGCGGGCGAGGACAGAAACATCGTCTTCGCGATGTCGTCCGAGCCGCTCATGTTGGTCTGCCCGCGTGCCACGCTTGTTAATGTCGCTGATAAGGCCCTGCATGGCCCCCGTCCGGCGGCCTCGGTACAGACGGGGCCGGGCCCGCCCCGCAAAGCTGGACGGGCCCTCGGGCGCCGCACCATCCTGAGGCATCCTGGGTCCGCGTGACCCACCTAAGCGCCCGCCTGCTGCAGGGAAATTGGGAAGCCATGGAGCCAGAGCAAGCGCGGGTAACTGCCTGAGCAAGCGGCATGTTCCTGGCTCGCCGGGAGACGGTCCGCCATCCCCTCCGGCGGCCCACGGCTTCCTTCAGAATATCAAACGGTTGCAGAATCGTGGTGGATTGCTTCCCGGGTGGCGAGCCCGGCCGGGCGCTGGCTGCGCACACGGCTGGTGCATGCCGAGGACTGGCATAAACAGTGCTACTCCGTTATTGTGCAACGTTCTGCGCTGGCACGCGCGGAGCGCGTGCGTGCGCCGTTCCCGCCCCGCCGTGCGTGTTCCACTTCTTAAGAGTAAAGTGAGGGGGCCGGTCATGAGTCATGGGGCTTTGCCACCGAAACAGGGTCTGTACGACCCGGAAAACGAGCATGACGCTTGTGGTGTCGGGTTTGTCGCCAACATCAAGGGGCGCCGGAGCCACGGCATCGTCCGCCAAGGCTTGCGCATCCTGGAGAATCTCACCCACCGCGGCGCGGTAGGGGCGGATCCGCTGGCCGGAGACGGTGCGGGAATCCTGCTTCAGGTTCCGGATGCCCTTCTGCGTGAGGAGTGCGCCGAGCGGGATATCGAGCTGCCCGCCGCAGGCGACTACGGCGTGGGCATGGTCTTCCTGCCCCGGGATCCGGCTTCGCGCAGGACTTGCGAGGACACCCTGGCCCGCTTCGTCAAGGCCGAAGGGCAACGCCTGCTCGGCTGGCGCGACGTGCCCACCGACAACAGCTGCCTGGGCGAGAGCGTCCTGCCCCTGGAGCCCGTAGTGCGCCAGGTCTTTATCGCCCGCAGCGAGGACTGCCCCGATCAGGACACACTGGAACGGAAGCTGTTCGTGATCCGCAAGCAGGTGGAGAACAGCATCCGCAACGGCGACTCGGATGGCAGAGACTTCTTCTACATGCCCTCGCTGTCCACCCGCACCCTGGCCTACAAGGGAATGGGAGTTTTGCCGGCAGGGCGCGAGGCCGATAC
>CAYWTP010000247.1:0-5640 GCA_964461215.1 uncultured Ectothiorhodospiraceae bacterium
CTTACGACCGACGCAACTGATAAGAATCGCAAGTTCCGCCTTTCGATCAGAGAGGCCAGCATTTGCCGACCGTGCGGCACCAGAGGCTCCATCCACCAGGCGGTCAAAATTGGCTCTCATCAGACGAACGTAGATGCCCTCTGGTACGTCGCCGGCAAATGTCATGCTCTGCGCTGCTTCGTCAACAGAAAGGATGGTGCGTACGAGACCAGGTGCGTTCTTTCCATGCGTACGCAACTCCAAGGGAAACAGTAGTCCCGTCGATTGCAGGACCTATGAGTGCTCACCCAGATATTTCTTGTAGAGTTCAAGGGCGGAGCGATCATCCAGTTCGTACAAGACATTACCGCGCGATCTTGTGATGAGGCGATCCGGACCGAAGGGGGTCCAACCGCCCAGTGAACCACAACCAATCTGCAAGTTATTGCCGTAAAGGCCGAGTAAGGCGATTTTGCGTTCCGTGGGCGTATCGTTTGCTATCACCAAAGTTCGCTGAAAGCGCCCGCCATCACCGGCCAGGCCGCCGGTGACTTCAACGTTATCCGGTAATTCAGCCATCACTCCTGCAACCAAATCGGTACCGTTCACATTTAGTCCGTCGGAGAGAACAAGAACATGAGAAAGATTCTGATGAGGCAATTGTCTGGCGAGTTCCTTACCCGCCTCCTGGCTGTCCCCGTTCTGGGCAATGTCAAGGCTGACGAGTTTCACTGCGGTATTCGAGAACTTGATGGCGGTGGCAGTAATCGTATCGTCTTCGACGATAACGCCTTGTATTTCGCCGGCGGTTGAGCAACCAAACAGGAGAGCGTGTGGGTATCGCTCACGCAATTCACCCAGCCGCTCATCGTGCAAGTAATCGCTAGCGCCAAAGACCAGGACGAGGCCAGCGTCAGTTAGCTGTGCGGCGGCATCCCAGGTGTTGCGTGGTGTCCATTTCAGTTGTTCAGATTGCATCTGCGCTTTCCCCTACTGCTATCTGTGGCGCTGACTCTGCGTGTGGCGAAAAAGCTCTTGCTATTCCAGGATGGCCTGCACCTCGCGGTGGCGATGGTGAGCGGCACGCCGCGGTACATAGAAAAGCTATGGACGCTTTTGTTTGATCTTCGACCAAACGGCCAATATCTTGAGTGCGGGAGGATGTTCCAAGCGCCCTTTGCGGGGAATGGCGCTCACTTGGAGCGTAACCTATCTGCGTCTTTGGGCCTCTGCGGGAGAAGGCTCCATGGCGGGTGCGGAACGGCTGGCGACAGCGTGTAGTGCTTGCCGGCGGGCATTTTCGGACGATTTGTGATTGCTTCAAGAGCCATTCTTGTGGTGGGAGCAAGGCAATGACGAGCCGGGCGCAATAGGTGATGTGACTGACTGAAATTGCAGCGGGGGCGCGCGGTCGTGACAGTCGCCGCGCGCCCTGGCCGTCTTGGCTCGTTGCAGGAAGGTGGAGGGGTCGGCGTCAGATCGGGATGATTCCGAACAGAAAGACGCCTCCCATGACAATCATCATGAAGCCACCGAAGGTCACGGCTGCCACCACGAGCCCGCGGGTGCGTGGGTCTGGCAGCCTGGGGGTGAGTATGAGCCTGGCGACGGCGACGTCCACGAAGCCGACCACGATGCACAGCCAGCCAAGGACCTGATTCATCTGCATTTTCTTCTTCTCCTCTTGTTCGAGCCGCCGGGTGCCACTGGCGGCGCTCAGGCGGCGGAATCCGGGGCCGCGCACACGCGGTTGCGGCCTTGGTCTTTGGCCTGGTAGAGGGCCGCGTCCGCCCGCTGTATCAGGGCGTCCAGTGATTCGCCTTGGCGGCGCACCGCAATGCCGGCACTGACGGTAACGCCGACGTTGTTCATGGGGGGGGCGAAAGTCAGGGTCTGCACCTTGCGCAGGATGCGGCGGGCGACGACGCCGACGTCCGTCGCCATGCTGCCCGTGGCAAAGAGGGCGAACTCCTCTCCCCCCAGGCGCACCGGAAGGTCGGCGGCTCTGGAGCTCTTGAGAATGACCTCGGCGACGCGCTGTAGCACGGCGTCCCCGTGGTGGTGTCCGAAGCGGTCGTTGATGCTCTTGAAGAAGTCCACGTCGAACATCGCGACACCGACGGGTGTACCTGCGTTGCGGTCGTGAAGGTTGAACATCCGCTCAGCGGCATCGCGCAGGTAGATGCGCGTATACAGGCCCGTCAACGGGTCGCGGATGGCGCGCTCGTAGATTTCCTGGCGCTGCATGTCCAGTATGCGGTAGAGGGTTTCGCGTTCTACGGCCACTTGCAGGGGAATGCGGATCTGCTCGATGAACTCACTGGTCACCGCATCCGGCTCAGCGGCCCCGTCCAGCTCGATGACGGCCACGGCCGTGATGGTGCCGGAGCCGGCCAGTGGCACGAGGATGGCGCGGCGGCCTCCGGGGTATGGGTCGAGGGCGGCGAAGGGAGTCTCGTAGCGGCGCTCCCACTCGGCCACGGCTAGACCCAGGACCTCCCGCACCGGGGCCGGCGGCTGTGCGAGCACGTCGCGGTAGCGGCTCTGTGGCGCCAGATGCAGCATGCTGCCACCTTCGGGCTGAGTGTAGAACTCCAGCGATCGTGCCGGGAGCTGCCGCTGCACGATGGCCAGCAGTGCCTTGGCAATATCGCCAAAATCCCTAAACACGGTCATGGCTTTGGTCACGTCCCGCAGATTGCGGCTGAGGTCGGACAAGCGGTGGACGTTCGTATCCGCCCCCGCAAGCAGGTACAGCCCGCAGTCCAGCCCCTTGAGGCCGTCCATCATGGGGGCGACCAGCTCCTGCGGAATGATGGAGCCGTGCTGGGGTGCGATCATCCGTACCGGCAGTTTCTCGAACTGGCTGATGGCATAGGCCAGGATCTCGTGGCTTGGGATGTAGTGCTCATGGAAGGGCCGCATCGCTGTGAAGTACGCCTTGTCTTGCGCAAACAAATTGAAGCCTTCGCTGAACCCGCCGAACAGATCGCTGGAGAACAGCACCCCCCCATGGGTATCGAAGGTGGCAAAGGCGCCCGGAAAGTGCGCATAGGGAGTGAACACGAATTTCAGGAGCCGGCCGCCCAGGTCGAGCTCCCAGTCGTGCTCATCCACGAGCCAGAACGGAATCTTGATCCCGTAGTGGAGCAGCAGGGCCTTGGCGCGCCAATGAGTAACGATTGCCGCATCGTCGCGCGCGATGAGTTTATCGAGCAGGGGCAGGCTGGAAGCGATGTCGGGATCCTGGTGGTGGCAGACGAAGTAGCGGATGTTGTCCAGCGGCAGGATCTTCCGGATCTTGGCCAGCGTATGGCTGAAGGTCAGGGTCGACCCCGGGTCGAACAGCACCGATTGGTCACCGTGTTCCAGCAGATAGACGTGGCATTGGAACGGGTCGCCTTCCAGGTAGTGACCTACCCACCAGATCCGGTGAGCGATCTCCACGGGTTCAGTGGGATCGATCGGGTTGGGCGCGGAGGTGTCAGGAGGCATCGTCACTGGTCGAGGAGACAGGCACGGATAGCTGCAATGATAGATGAGGCGCCCATGGTCGGCGAGGCGGCGTGGGCTCACGGCGGGTTGCGGTCCGGAAAGACTCGCCGTTCCTGGTCATGGAGCCTGGTCGGGCAGCTCCCGCGCGGTCCGCGGCGGAGAGCTCCGCCTGGGCGTCGAAGTGCGCCCGGCGTATGCTGTCTTCATGGTGGGCAGCCTGCGCGACCTGTTTCTTCTGGATCCCGGCGTGGCATTTCTGAACCACGGCTCCTTCGGGGCCTGCCCGCGGCCGGTGTTCGAGGCGTACCAGGTCTGGCAGCGGGAGCTGGAGCGCCAGCCGGTAGCCTTCATGAAGCGCCGCCTTCCCGGTCTGATGCGCGAGGCCAGGCAGGCGCTGGCTGCGTTCGTAGGCGCGGCGCCCGAGGACTTGGTCTACGTTCCCAACGCGACGACCGGCGTGAACATCGTCGCCCGCTCCCTGCCCCTGTCCCCGGGCGACGAGGTGCTGGCGACGGACCACGAGTACGGCGCGGTGGACCGAGCCTGGCGCTTCGTCTGCGCCCGCCGTGGCGCCCGCTACGTGCGCCAGCCGGTACTCTTGCCGGTGCAGGCCCCGGAGCAGATGGTCGAGGCCGTGTGGTCAGGGGTGACGGCGCGTACCCGGGTGCTGTGCATCAGCCACATCACCTCGCCTACCGCAGTTGTCTTTCCGGTGGCTGCGCTCGTGCGCAGGGCGCGGGATGCGGGGATCCTGACCCTGGTCGACGGTGCCCATGCGCCGGGCCAGGTCGACCTGGATCTGCCGGCTCTGGGTGCGGATTTCTACGTCGGCAACTGCCACAAGTGGCTGATGGCGCCCAAGGGCGCGGGATTCCTGTATGCGCGCCGCGAGGCCCAGGCGTTGCTGCAGCCGCTGGTGGTAAGCTGGGGGTGGGATAGCCCCCATCCAGGGCCGTCGCGGTTCGTGGACGAGCAGGAGTACCAGGGCACCCGGGACATATCGGCCTATCTCGCCGTTTCCGCCGCCATCCGGTTCTATCGCGAGCGGGAGTGGGCCGGGGTTCGCCGATCCTGCCACAGGATGCTCAGCCAAGCCCGCCTGGCCATAACGGACCTGACCGGCCTGGCTCCTCTTACGCCGGACGGCCCGGGCTGGTACGTGCAGATGGTGGCCCTGCCGCTGCCGCCCTGCGATGGTCCGGCGTTGCAGCTCGCCCTGTATGACCAGCATCGCGTGGAAGTGCCGGTGATCCGATGGAATGGCGGCGACCTGCTGCGGATCTCGGTACAGGGCTACAATACCGAGCATGATCTGGTCCGCCTCCTCGATGCCCTGGCTGCACTCCTGCCTCAAGGGGTGGCCTCGGGCCTCAAGCCTCACGCTCTTAGTCTTGCTCCTCCAGCTTCAGGGACACGGAGTTGATGCAATAGCGCAAGCCGGTCGGGGCCGGACCGTCTTCGAAGACGTGGCCCAGATGGGCATTGCAGCGGCTGCACAGCACCTCGGTGCGACGCATTCCGTGACTTGAGTCGGTCTCCGTCTCCACTGCCGCCTCACTGAGGGGCTGCCAGAAGCTTGGCCAGCCGGTCCCGGAGTCGAACTTGGTCTCGGAGCTGAACAAGGGGCTGCCGCAGCAGGCGCAGCGGTAGGTTCCGTGGTCCTTGGCCTTCCAATAGGCGCCAGTGAACGGCGGCTCGGTGCCCTTCTCACGGCAGACGTGGTACTGCTCCGGCGTCAGCTCGGCGCGCCATTCCTCGTCGGGCCTGATTAGCTTCTCACTCATGGCGGGTGCTCCGCTTCCAGAGACGCTCAATTCGGCAGTCCCGCGTGCGAGCGGACTACCGTACGGTAATGGCGATGGGATCCGACATCACCGGTGGGTCGTGGGGAATGTGGTCTTTGTCGCCCAGCAGGAGCTGAAGGGTGTGGGTGCCGGGGGACAGCTCCAGGGTGGTCTGGGTCTGGCCACCGCCGAAGTGTTTGTGGTGCGCGTCGGCCGGGATGGGGCTGTTCATGTCCGGCGGCGCAGTCACGTCGATGAGCAGGTGGTGGTGACCGGTGTTGGGCTTGTCCACGCCCGCGGGGGCCACTCCCATGCCTTTGAGCCCGAACACCACCGTGACCGGGTTGTCGACAACGGCGCCGTTGACGGGTGAGATGATATA
>CAYWTP010000248.1:0-5624 GCA_964461215.1 uncultured Ectothiorhodospiraceae bacterium
TCTCCTGGTAGGTGCTGGTGATGATGAAATCGGCAGCGTTCATCGCGATGAGATCAGCGGTGAACTGGCAGGAGAAATGGTACGCCGCTTCGTTGTCTTTCCAGTATAGATCGGAGTAGAGGTACTTGGTCTTCTCCAGGGCGTGGGCGATGTTGCACTGGGTGATGCCAAGGTGCTGGGAGATCAGCGTGGCGACCAGGCTGCCGTCCGAGTAGTTGCCGACGATCAGATCCGGGCGCCCGCCCAACTCACTCACGATCTCGCGCTCAGCGTCCCGGGCGAAGCCCTCCAGGTACGGCCAGACCTCGAATCGGGAGATCCAGTGGGGGACCACCTCGCCGTTGGGATAGCGGAAGGGGACGCGCAGGATCCTGGCATTCTGAGTACCGACGATGGGCTCGATGCGCTGATCGCAGGTGGTTCCCTGAGCTTCCGGGATTAGCCTGGTAATTACCAGTATCGGTGGCTCGATGTCCAGCCCCTGCTCCTGCAGACGCATGCGCATTTCGTTTTCCAGTGCGCGTACCTGGTCCAGGATGTAGACGACCTGGCCGCCCGTGTCCGGCCGCCCCAGCACGTTGGACTGGCCAAAGAAGCCGTGGGGCGTGATGATGGCCAGGCTGAAGATCATGGGGATGCGTCCGAGAAAGCGCTCCAGGTTCCCGGGCTCGGGTGCCTCCAGGATGTCCGAAAGCAGGTTCAGGGTCTCCTGCATGCGCCGCACCGTGCGGCCCCAGCCCGGCTCGAATCCCAGGGACTGCATCTCGTGGCCCACGTGCTCCCACTCGGCGTCCTCGGGCTGTTGGGACAAGTAGTCGTCGGCGTCCCGGATGGCGCGCCGCAGCATGGTGACGTTGGCGATGCGATCGTTCAGCATGAGCTGCACGCCGCGGCACTGGTGTACGGTGAGAAAATCCAGTAGCTGCTTGTCGCCTTTTCCCAGCTCCTCGAACAGCTGGCTGGACAGCCGCCGGTTGAGGAACTCGACCCCCCGGCCGATGGAGCGGGATTCGTGCATTTTGGGAAATTCCCGGTTGAACGGCCCGAGATCCACCTCCAGCACCCAGGGGTCTTCCGCCGCGACCGGGTCTACCACCCGCTCCTTGAAGCGCAGGAATTCCGCCGCCGGCACCTCCACGCCCTCCATGCTGTCCAGGTGAAAGCGCAGATAGTGCCAGCGCGCTACCCGGGGCCGCACTGCCAGATACATCCACGGTGCGCCCACCGCCGCCTCCTGGGTGAAGGCGATGGTATGGGCCAGGGCGCTGCGAGTCAGATCCATCGCCGTGTATCCCGCGCTGAAGCTCTGGAATTCATCCCACAGCTCCGAGTGCAGCAGCAACGGCTTTCCCAGGCTCTGGTAGTGGCGCAGGAGCAAATAGACGGGCTCCCGGTGGACGGCGGCAAATTCGCTCAGGTTTGCATTCATTGTTCTTCGGTCTCCGGCTCTTCTTCTTCGTCGTTGACGCGGATCTCGCCCAGGAAGTTGTAGTGCGCGATACCTTCGATGATGCCAGCCGCATGCGAGCCCTGGGCAAAGTAGATCCGCGGCCATCCGCGCAGGTGGTCCAGCTCCGGATCGTGGTTGCCCACGACCACACCGAGGGTGTTGCCGTAGAGCATTTCCTCGTCGTTGCCCGAATCGCCGGCCACCAGGAAGCGCTCCAGCGGGAGTCCCCACTTGTTGCTGAGGTAGCGCAGAGCCAGGCCCTTGGAGGCACGTATGGGCACCAGATCGATATAGGCGTGGTGCGAGTAGATCACCTTGGCTTGCAGATTGAGCCTGCGCAGGTGGCGGGTGATCTCCCTGACGCTGGGCGCCTTATCCGGATCGATGAAGTAGCTGATCTTGTGCCGTAGCTGCTCCTCCTTGGGCTGCAAGCGCAGACCCGGAAGATCGGCCATGGCCTCACGCAGGGCGGCGGGCTCCCAGCGGTAGCTGATGTGCTTTCGCCACCCGGAGTCTTCGGCCACCCGCGAGCCGTAGTGGATCTCGGTGCCCACGCCGGTGATCATCACGTCCGTGGCCGGTACCCCAGCCTTCCTCAGGACTTTCAGCGCGCTGTCCAGGCGCCGGCCGGTGGCGATACCGACGCCTACCTGACCGCCGGCGTTCTTCAGATCCCGCAGCAGCCGGTGCAGGGATTCCTCGTCGCCCAGGAGGGTGTCGTCGACATCGCACATGATGAGTCTGTCGGCAGTGATCATCCGGCTCCTGGTACGCGCCAGGGTCGGGGCGTGCTTGCGGCCATGGCTGACCCGGCACACCACCTTGAGGTACTTGTCCACGTGCCCGGCCCAGGAGAAGTGCCGGTGGGCTCCCCGGATGCCGTTGCGGGCCCACTGGCGCCAGCGGGCGCGATCGCTCAGGGCTTCCACCAGCACTTGGCCCATGCGATCCGCGTCCAGCGGGTCGATCAGCACGCCGTTCTCGCAGTAGCGCAGGATGTCGCGGGGCCCGCCATCCTCGGTGGCCACCACCGGCAGGCCGCTGGCGGCCGCCTCGATCAAGGTCAGCCCGAAGGGCTCCGTGAGCGCCGGGTTGATGAAGATCCCGCCGCTGCGCGCGGCCATCCGGAACAGCTCCGGGACGTCCGCGGGCTCGTGGTGCTTGGGCAGGGCGACGGAGCCGTACAGGTCATAGCGGTCCACCAGCAGCAGTAGCTGGGTGAGCACCGCACGGGTGCCCTTGTCCATGGTACCGATGTCTTCGCGGTTGCCTGCCACCACGACTAAATTCGACATCCCGCGCAGACTCTGGTTCTCGCCGTAGGCGCGCACCAGCGTCGCGATGTTCTTGCGCTCGTCGGCCCGGGACAGTGCGAGGACGATGGGCTTGTTGGGATCCCCGAGGAAGCGGTCCACGTCGGCTTTGATGGCGGGATGAGGGCTGAAGCGCTTGGGCGGATGGAAATGATGCAGGTCCACCCCCGGCGGGATGACCTCCATACGTTTGGGCTGGTAGCGCTCATAGACGGCGTATTGCTCATCGACCTCCTGGCGGGTGCTGGCCACCACGAAGGCGGCATTGTCCAGGGCGATCTCCTCGGCCTCGACTCGGCTGCTGATATTGTAGCGGGTTTCGATGGTTATGCGGCTCATGCCTCTTTCCTGGAGGCGTTGGTGCTTGACCCGCCCGAGCGAGTGACCGGTGAAGGCCAGCGGCACCCCTACCAGTGACGCCAGCACCGAGCCGGCATATCCCGCATCGGCGTAGTGGCCATGGATGAGGTCCGGAAGCCGCCCGACCCGCCGGATGTGCTGCAGAGCGTTGTCGGCAAAGCTGTCCAAGTAAGGCCACAGTGCCTCCTTGCGCAGATAGCGCCGGGGGCCGCAGGGCACGCGCACGATGAATGCCTTGTCGGTGATGGGATCGAGGGGCTGGGCGTAGTCGGCCGAGACCTTGGGATCTTCGACCCGCCGGGTCAGCAGGTCGACCCGGTCCACCGAGGGATGCTCGGCCAGGGCACGGGCCAGGTCCACGACATACTTGGTCTGGCCACCGGTGTCGGCATCGCGGCCCAGCTCCAGGCTGTGGCTGCGGATGAGGCCATGGATGCTGATCAGAACGATGTAGAGATGGCGTTTTTCCGGGAGGGGTTGATCTGGGGCGTCTGGCATTGTCGCCATTGTCCTGTCTCTCCTGGTTCTATGAGCTCTCCCACTGAGCGAGGTGGTCGGCGTACAGCGCGCGGTTCGTGCTGGTCGCCCCGCGCTGCTCACAGATTGCGGACGCGAAGGCGAGTGCGCGTGGAAGGATCAATGAGTGAGGCCAGCCATGATGCAGGCCGTAGATGGTCACGGCGCTGAATGCGTCCCCGGCCCCGACGGTATCCACCACCTCCCCGGGGTTGGGCGGCGCACTGTGCATCGTGCCCTGGTTGCTGAACAGGAAGGCGCCACGAGCCCCCAAGGTGACGATGAGCAGCTCCAGGTCATGGTGCTCCCTGAAGCCGTTGGCGACCTGCTCCAGGGAGTCCTGAACGGTGCCAGGGACCAGGGCCGCCAGCTCGTCATCGTTGAGCTTCAGCCAGCGTGCGTGTCCGGCCATGCCTCCCACGGTAGTGGTGTTCCACCAGGGCGGGCGCAAGTTGATGTCCACGAATGCGGGCAGGCTGCCTTCCTTGCTCAAATGTTCGAGGATCCGTCCGTTGGCGGCGCTGCGGGCGATGAGGCTGCCGTGATAGAGCAAAGACACATCGCGCGCACCGAGCAGCTCATCCACGGCAGCGGCGTCGATGTGGTCGTAGGCCTGATCGGCGAGGATGTCGAAACGGGCGTCCTTTCCTTTCAGAGCGACACGCACCTGGCCGGTGGGATATTGCTCGTCCTCCTGCAGCCCGCTCGTATCCATGCCCCATGCTTGCATGGCGGTCCGCACCCGTGCCCCGTTCTCGTCCCGGCCTACGCGGCTGACTAACACGGGTGCCATGCCCAGGCCTTGCAGGTGCCAGGCCACGTTAAAAGGTGCGCCGCCCAGCACCGCGCTGCCGTCGGGGAAGACATCGAACAGCACTTCACCCAAGACCAGGGGGCTGCCGTGCAGCGGCGAGGAACCTGTCATGTGCCTTGCTCTTGTTGTCTCAAGCGTGCCTGGGCCATGGAGACCCGAGCCGGCGCGAGTGCACGCGGCAGTCTCAATGTCCAGGACTCACGTTACTATACCAGCCCTGGCGAAGTCGTGCAGGGCGTGCCCGGTTGCCGGCAAGCCGGGTCCCCCTTTCCCCAATCCCGCCACTCTCGCTACTCTCGCGAACCTTGCCCATCGCGCCGTCAGTCCCTGTGTACGGGCCGGGCCTCCCAGATCTTTTCCGCGTACTCCCGGATGGTGCGATCGCTGGAGAATTTCCCCATGTTTGCCACGTTGAGGATGGCCTTGCGGGTCCACTCGGCGGGCTGCCGGTACAGAGCGTCCACCTGCTCCTGGCAGGCGACATAGGAGCCGTAGTCGGCCAGCACCAGGTAGGTGTCGCCGCCGTGGGTGAGGCTGTCACTGATGGGCCGGAAGCGGTTGGGATCTTCCGTTGAGAAATAGCCTGAGCCGATCATGTCAAGGGCCTGCTTCAGGTCCGGATTACCGTGGTAATAGGTCCATGGGTCATAGCCTCCGGCACGCAGATCCCGGGCCTCGTCCGCCGTCAGGCCGAAGATGAACATGTTGTCTTCGCCCACCTCCTCGCGGATCTCGATGTTGGCCCCGTCCAGGGTGCCGATGGTCAGGGCGCCGTTGAGCGCCAGCTTCATGTTGCCGGTACCCGAGGCTTCGGTACCGGCGGTGGAGATCTGCTGCGACAGCTCGGCTGCCGGAATGATGTCCCCAGCGGCAGTAACGTCATAGTTGGGGATGAAGGCGACCTTGAGCCGGTCGCCCACCCGCGGATCGTGATTGATGACGTCCGCGACGTCGTTGATGGGCTTGATGATCAGCTTGGCCATGTAGTAGCCGGGAGCCGCCTTGCCGGCGAAGATCACGGTGCGCGGTACCTGCTCGGTGGCGGGCTCCCTGAGTATACGGTTGTATAAGGTGATCACATGCAAGACGTTGAGGAGCTGGCGCTTGTACTCGTGGATGCGCTTGACCTGCACGTCGAACATGGAGCCCACGTTGACGTCCAGACCCACGC
>CAYWTP010000249.1:0-5615 GCA_964461215.1 uncultured Ectothiorhodospiraceae bacterium
CGGCGGCACCGGGCCGGCGGCGGGCACCAATGCGACGACCTGCACGCCGGGTCCGTGGAATATCCACCGCATGCTCCAGGCCGCCGAGACGCTGCCCATGAACCTGGGCTTCATGGGCAAGGGCAATGCCAGCCTCCCCGCGCCGCTGGTCGAGCAGGTGAAGGCCGGTGCCATGGGCTTGAAGCTGCACGAGGACTGGGGCACCACACCATCGGCGATCGACAACTGTCTTGCCGTGGCCGACCGTTACGACGTCCAGGTGGCGATCCATACCGACACGCTGAACGAGTCCGGCTTCGTCGAAGATACCATCGCCGCCTTCAAGGGCAGGACCATCCATACCTTCCACACGGAAGGCGCGGGCGGCGGTCACGCCCCGGACATCATCAGGGTCTGCGGCGAGGCCAACGTGCTGCCTTCCAGCACCAATCCCACGCGCCCTTACACGGTCAACACGGTGGACGAGCACCTGGACATGCTGATGGTCTGCCATCATCTGTCGCCGGGAATTCCGGAGGACGTGGCCTTCGCCGAATCGCGCATCCGGCGCGAGACCATCGCCGCCGAGGACATCCTTCACGATCTCGGTGCGTTTTCGATGATCTCCTCCGATTCACAGGCGATGGGCAGGGTGGGTGAGGTGATTACCCGTACCTGGCAGACCGCGCACAAGATGAAGGTACAGCGCGGTGCGCTGCCCCAGGACCCGAAGACCCACGACAACTTCCGGGTCAAGCGCTACGTGGCCAAGTACACGATCAATCCGGCGCTGGCCCACGGGATTGCCCATGAGGTGGGGTCGGTGGAGGTCGGCAAGTTTGCCGATCTGGTGCTCTGGAAGCCGGCTTTCTTCGGTGTCAAGCCGAGCCTGATCATCAAGGGCGGCATGATTGCCGCCGCGCTCATGGGCGATCCGAACGCCTCCATCCCGACGCCGCAGCCGGTGCACTACAGGCCGATGTTCGGCGCCTTCGGGGGAGCGCTCAGCGAGACCTGCCTGACCTTCTTGTCGCGCGCGGCGCACAAGGCGGACGTGGCCGCTAAGCTCGGGCTGCGGCGGCGTACCGCGGTCGTTCACGGAACCCGCAAGCTGCGCAAGCAGGATCTGGTGCACAACGATTACCGCCCGCGCATCGAGGTGGACCCGCAGACCTACGAAGTGCGCGCGGACGGGGTGTTGCTCACCTGCGAGCCGGCCCGGACACTCCCGCTGGCGCAGCGGTATTTTCTGTTCTGAGAGCGATGCTGACGTTTATCGAAAGGCTGCCCCCGGGGGAGACGTCCGAAGACGTGCTGGCGCTGCCCTTCGAGCTGCGCCAGCGGAGCCGCCAGCGGGTATGCCTCGGCAGCGGGCGCGAGGCAGCTGTCATGCTGGCCCATGGCACGGTGTTGCGCGATGGAGACCGCCTGCGTACCGAGGATGGCTACACGGTACGCGTACGGGCGGCGCCCGAGCCCGTGAGCACGGCGCGCTGCGGCGATCCCGCACAGCTGGCGCGTGCCTGCTATCACCTCGGCAACCGCCATGTCGCCCTGCAGATCGGTGCCGGGTGGGTACGCTATCCGCATGATCATGTGCTCGACGACATGGTCCGTGCGCTCGGCTTGCAGGTCCAGCCTGAAGAGGCGCCGTTCGAGCCCGAGGGTGGCGCTTACGCGGCGCACCCGCATGAGCACTGAGCCGCGCCCGCCCGACGCGGGCCTTGCCCTGACGCGCCTGCTCCAGCTTGCCAGCCCGGCGCTGCATGTCGGCTCATTCGCCTACTCGCAGGGCCTCGAATGGTCGGTGGACGCCGGCTGGGTGCGCGACGAGCGCACCCTGGAGCGCTGGGTGAACACCTTGCTGCACCACGCGATGATGAGAGTGGACGTGCCGCTACTGGCGCGCATGTATCGCTGCTGCGAGACCGGAGACGAGCCGGGTTGGCGGCATTGGGCCGCAGTGCTGCGCGCATCGCGCGAGACGGCCGAGCTGCGCGCCGAGGAGCGCGCAAGGGGGCAGGCCTTCGCTCAGGCGCTGGCGGTCATGGGCGTGGGCGGCGAGCCGGACCTCGCCGGCCCGCTCGCCTCCTTCGCGGGCGGCTTTGCGCTGGCCGCGGTGCGGTTCGGAATCTCCCTTCCGAGCGCAGCCGTGGGCTATGCCTGGGCGTGGCTTGAGAATACGGTCATCGCAGGCGTGAAGCTGGTGCCGCTGGGCCAGAGCGCAGGCCAGCGGCTCCTGGCCCGGCTCGGGCCGCTCATGGCCGACGTCGTCGAGGCGGGCCTGGCGGTGGCCGACGAGGACATCGGTGGTGCGGTTGCCGCTGCCGCCATCGCAAGCAGCCTGCATGAGACCCAATATACCCGGCTGTTCCGATCCTGACGGCAAGAGCGACCAAGACTGTGAGTAAACAACGATCGCATGTACTGCGGGTGGGCGTCGGCGGGCCCGTCGGTTCCGGCAAGACCGCACTGGTGGACGCACTGTGCAAGCGCCTGCGCGCAGGTTATGAGATGGCCGTCGTAACCAACGACATCTACACCAAGGAAGACTGTGAATTCCTGATCCGCAGCGAGGCTCTGCCGGCCGAACGCATTATCGGGGTGGAAACCGGCGGCTGCCCTCACACCGCCATCCGCGAAGACGCTTCGATGAATCTTGCCGCCGTTGCGGACCTGCAGCGGCGGTTCCCGAATCTCGATGTGATCCTGGTCGAAAGCGGCGGAGACAATCTGGCCGCCACCTTCAGTCCCGAGCTCTCGGATCTCACCCTCTACGTCATCGACGTGGCGGAGGGCGAGAAGATCCCGCGCAAGGGAGGGCCGGGAATCACCCGTTCCGACTTGCTGGTCATCAACAAGATCGATCTCGCCCCCTATGTCGGGGCTTCGCTGGAAGTCATGGAGCGCGACGCGCTGCGCATGCGTGGAGGGCGGCCCTTCGTATTCACCAACCTGAGGGACGGGCAGGGCGTTGACGAGGTGTGCGACTTCGTCATCCATGCGGGCCTGCTGGACGTTCATGGCGCCAAGGCCGTCGACTGAGGCATACGACCAGCGCAGGGGGCAGGCAGGAAGCTTGGCCGCGGAGAGAACGAAGAACACTTGCTCCCGGATCCGGATCGCCCTGAGCAGTCCAGATTGGCCGCATGGCCTGACCGAGGGGCGTGAGTCGCGGGTCGCCCGGCGCCTCGGACCGACGTCATCGGCGAGAGGGGGATGTCAGGCGCAGCCGGCAAGTGCGCATCGAGTCCCCGCCGGAACGGCTGAATGAGGCCGCCAGGACCGCCATCACTGAAACCGTCTCCGGGTTGCGCCCGGCCAGGGGGCAGTGCGCCGCACTCTCGGCGCCCGCGCTTTGATCTGGAGCTTCGCGCCGCTCAGGCCGACAGCACCGAAGCACCCGGCCGATCACGGATGGGGCGCTCCCGAGACGGTTGATTCTTACAACGGCACCCAGCTCTTCTTGCGGGTGAAATGCATGTATCCGATGCTTGCCCCCTGCCTCCAGCCGACGCCCAGTCGGATCGGCGCCAGGGTAATTCCCTCGCTGCGTACGTAGTTCACGCCTACTCCGGCCACGAAGTACAGGCTTCCGTCGACACCTGGGAAGCGCTGGAAGATGGCGTCGACGTTGGGGAGATCGTAGACGAGGACGAACACCTTGGCTGCATTGGCGCCGAAATCGAAGCCCACCGAAGGCCCCTGCCAGTGTACCCGCTTCGTCCCGGCGTTCTTGAGCACCAGTTGCCCGTTGCCGTAACGCACGCCGATCCCTATTGCGCCACCGACCTCTTCACCTTTGATGTAGCCATTGGGGCGGCCCATGTCCGCGAAGGCCCTCTCGATGACCTCCGCAAGTCCCTTGGCGCCCTTACCGAAAAATGATTCGGCTTCGTGCAGCACGGTGGCCTTGTCGTAGGTCGCTTCATCGTCGGCGGCCAGGGCGGGCCGAACCACCAGCAGGACGGCGAGCGCGACGAACAGCAGGGACTTCTTCATGACGATTTCTCCATCACCAACGGAACTCCGGACGCTACCACAGGCCGGCCTCCCGCGCACCGGGGTGGCGGGGGATGTGTGAACCAACACGCACCTCTCCCGGTCGCGCGCCGGGGCCGGTACCTGGACGAAGCCGGGCATGGCAGCCCCCGGCCGCAGCGGGGCCAGATGAAGCACTTCGCCCTCCGCTCTGAGCCAGGGCCGTATCGGGCGGCAGGCTTTCGACCAACGCCTGAAAAGGGGACCGCCTGAAAAGGGGACAGATCTATTTTCCGGTCAAAGCTGCCCTGACGGGTCGGCCTTGACCTCGAAGCTCTACCCGCCGTCCCAGAATACCCTCCACTTCATCCACGAACCTCTGGTTGCCGGTAAGCTGCCCACGTTGTAGCGCTTCGCGTATCAACTGCACTTCGCCGTCCGGCGCAGCCTTACGGACAAACTGTCCGTAGCTATGCCTGCGCGCTTCTTCTGTCACGCCAAGACCGAGGTAACACGGGTCCACATCTACCCAAACGTCGCTACTCATTCCCATACGCTGCTGATAGCTGGACCACCGGTACTCTTGCGGTTCCCGTACCATGCACGCCCGAACCGGATTCAGCTCGACGTATCGAATGCACGCCAGCAGATAACCATCTGTCTGAATCGGGCTCGACCTGTAACGACTCTCCCACAAGGTGCCCGTCCGACCCTCCAGCTTGTTCCGATGGCGTGTTGCCCGCGCGGCCATGGCTTTCATCATCTGCCCCATGGTGGCCACTGCCTCTCCCGGTGCCAAGACCAAATGGACATGATTCGTCATCAGGCAATACGCATACACCCGTATGTCAAACAAGCTCTTTAGCTCTCTGAGGTCCTCCAGATACCGGAGAAAGTCCCTTTCACCAGCGAATACCACTTGCCGATTGTGGCCACGCTGCATCACATGGTGTGGATAGCTCGGCAATATGATTCGTCCCATCCTTGGCATCGCTCCTTCCTCCGCGGCCTTCCTTTACACGGTAACGCTAGCCACTCCGAACGAAAAACGGAAGAAAATAAATCTGTCCCCTTTTCCCTCAGTCCCCTTTTCCCTCCCTTCTGGCGGTGGCCAGGGTCCTGCCCTAAGCCCTCTCGTCTCCTCCCACCCTCTCCATAGCACATCCCTCGCCGGTGCGGGCTCGGCCGACGCCAGCTACAGCGAGACCCAGGTGGCCTTTCTGACGGCATACAAGGACCGCGACGATCCAGCCTTCAGGAAGACCTTCTCGTCAGTCGCCTGGCGGTCGTTCGCCTGGTGCCTGTCGGAGCCGGACAAGCTGATCGGGCTGCACGTGCACGATGCGAGCCGGCCGCTGAATGAGCTGCTGCGGGTGCTGGGGGCGGGGGGATGCGCAGGAGGCAAGGGATCTGACCCGCGCTCGGCACGGCCGGAGCGGGATTTGCAAAACGGGCGCGAATTATTCGGGATTCTATTCCCGTAGGGCTCGGGCCCGAGCTGCCGCTGTCGGGTACTTGCGGTGGCCTCGCAGACCGTCACCGCCCACGGGGTCATGACGAGCACCAGGTACTCCAGGGCCTTGCTGCGGATCGCCGCCTCAATCTGCCGCCACCAGTCCCGGCCGCCCTCCAGGTCCGCGAGGTCCTGCCAGACG